>CALRQM020000004.1:0-79198 GCA_943370335.1 Bordetella parapertussis
GCATCGGTGAACTGATCGGCACCACCCGGGTCACCACCACCCGGCTGATCTCCCGCATCCGGGCCGCCGAGCTGCTGCAGGTCCCCAGTGGTGAAGCCGGCCTGCGGCTGGCGCCGGCCCTGGTCGATGGCGCTCCCCTGGCCGCCTGACACGTGATGCCAGCCACCTCCCAAGCCTCCGACAGCCTGATCGGCAGCCTCTGCCGAGAAATGGCCGCCCTGCGCCAGAGCTGGCAGCTGCTGAACGGGCACCTGTCCAGCTGCCGCGACTCCCAGCTTCGCCAGCGCCTTCAACGGGAAGCGGCTCGCCTGCAGCGGCGCCGACTGGCCATCCAGGGGCAGGCCCGCACCATGGCACGCCTGCCCCTGCGCGATCCCCTCGGGGCGAGCTTCCTGCTGGAGGTGGCCAGCAGGCCCCTGCCCAGCTGAAGGACTGGGCAGGGGCGCAGCTCTGATCAGGCCAGGGCGGCAGCCGGCTGCTGGGCCGACGCCAGTTCCCCATCGATCAGCAGCATGGACGCCGCCTCCAAACGGCCGAAGCGGACCCGACCCAGCAGGTGAGCCGCTTCGTTCTCAGCAGCGATCTGACCCTGAATCAGGGGGTCGAGGAAGACGGTGCTGCGCACGTCCCCGGCACGCTCAGCCATGGAATAGAGGAGCTGCAGGGAGGTGGTGACGTCGGCCTCCAGCCGGAAGGCGTCCGCCAGCAGCGCCTCGGCATCGCTCCACTGCTGGCCAGGGGCCGGCAGGTCACCAAGCTCCACCGTCTGGCCGCGGGCGATCAGGTAGTCGGCCACCAGGGCGGCATGGTGCTGCTCGCCTCGGGATTCCTGCAGGAGGTAGGCGGCGAATCCGCGCAGTTCCCGCTCGGCGAACCAGAGGGCCATGGCCCAGTAGGCGGCGCTGGCCTTGCGCTCCAGGCCCAGATGCTCCTGCAGCCCCTCCAGCAGCCCGGCGTCCATGGGCTGGGCCATGGCCCTGCCGGCGGGGCCGGTGGCGACGGCGTTCTGGGCCAGGGAGGAGGTGGAGGGGGTCATGACGAACGGACTGGGGGTGAGGACCCAATCAACACTTGTTTAATGTAAAGAGCTCGGCGACGAACCGACCCTGTCCGGTCCCGGGGGTGGGGCCGCTGCCCAGAGTTGAAGAACCCTGCGGCGTTCCCATGGCCGGTGCCATCGACCATGCCCTGCGGCTGCGCAGCCTCTGGATCGCCTGGCTGCTGGCCATGCTGTTCCACGTCGATCTGGGGCTGATGCCCCTGTTTCACGGGATCGCTCCGGAGAGCGACAGCCACGTGCCCGTCGCCCAGCTGCCGTTGCTGTTCGGGGCGATGCTGGGCTACTTCCTGCTGCCTCTGGCGGCGTTCGTGCTGATCGCCTACGCCGCCAGCGATCCGTCTCACCCGCGCCGCTGGCGC
Organism: Bordetella parapertussis; assembly: GCA_943370335.1. Classification (GTDB taxonomy): domain Bacteria; phylum Cyanobacteriota; class Cyanobacteriia; order PCC-6307; family Cyanobiaceae; genus Cyanobium. Next base: position 1,420 of record CALRQM020000004.1, read on the forward strand.
CGCTGGCGCCTCTGCCACTTCTGGTTGAGCGTCGTGTACACCCTGACCAACATCCCCCATCTGGCGGCCGACATCCTGGTACCCAACGCCCGGGTCGATCAGATCGTGCTGATGCTGGCCATGGTGGTGATCGGCCTGCTGATCAACCGTGAGGGCTGGCTCTGGTGGCGTCTGGGTCCGTAGCTCCCAACCCCAGCAGGGTGGCCACGTGGGCAGCGCTGGCCGACGCCAGACCCGCCAGGTCGTAGCCGCCCTCCAGGACGGACACCAGCCGCCCCTGCGCCGGCTCCGCGGCGATGTCAAGCAGTAGCTGGGTCAGGGCGGAGAAATCGCGATCCTCCAACTTGAAATCCCCCAGGGGATCACCGCCCCTGGAGTCGAATCCCGCCGAGATCAGGACGAACTCCGGGGAGAAGGCCTCGGCCAGGGGCACCAGCTCCTCGCGCCAGGCGGCCAGCAGCTGCCGGCCCGTGGTGCCGGCCGGCAGGGGGCAGTTGCGGGTGAAGCCGGCACCGGGCCCCTCGCCCCGCTCCATCCGGGTGCCGGTCCCCGGGTAGAACGGGGCCTGGTGGCTGCTGAAGAACAGCACCGAGGGATCACGCCAGAAGATGTCCTGGGTGCCGTTGCCATGGTGCACATCCCAGTCGACGATCAGGATCCGCTCCAGTCCATGCACCGCCTGCAGATGGCGGGCGGCAATGGCCACGTTGTTGTAGATGCAGAAGCCCATGCCCCGGGTGGCACTGGCGTGGTGCCCCGGGGGCCGCACGACCGCAAAGGCCTGGCGCACCCGCCCCTCCATGACCGCCTCCACCGCCGCCAGCACCCCACCGGCGGCCAGCCGGGCGGTCCGCTCGGAGTGGGGGCTGATGGCCGTATCGCCGGTGGAGAGCTGGTCGCGGCCCGCCAGGATGTCGTCCTGAACCCGCTGCAGATACTGCGGGGTATGGCAACGCAGCAGCTCCCGCTCCGTGGCCGGGCGCGGGGGGATCAGCTGACAGCGGCCCAGCAGACCGGCGCGCTCCAGCCCCTGAATCACGGCGTCCACCCGGGCGGGAGATTCCGGATGCCAGGCACCTGTGGCGTGCTCCCGGTAGGCGGCGCTGCAGAGGAGGCCGGTGCCGGGGCCTGGCCCCAGCGGGGCTGGCTTCAGCGGGGCAGCAGGCACACCGAGCTGGCGTTCCCCTTGACCCCCACCGCTCGGCTCGGGACCTGGGGCAGCCATTCCGGACGGGGCAACACCCCATCCTGCTGCATGGCCATGGCATCGGCGGAGAGTTTCTCGGTGAGCACGACGCCCAGCGAATCCCTCGCCCAGACCTCCACATCACTGGCTGGGGGACACTGAAACGTCAGCACCTCGAACGGAAACACCACCCGTTCCAGGAAGAAGTCATCCGGTCCACAGCAGCGGATGATCCGCATCCGTTCGGAACAGTTGCGGTAGCTACAAAGTAAAGCGTCCATGGCACCCTCCATCCTGTCTCTGACATCCACACACGGACCATGGCGTTTGTCAGTGACCGATGCGACGAAGGCTGGGCAATGAGTGTTTGTACCGTTTCGCGAACAGCTCAGCTACGCCGCAGCCAGTTCGGCGAACCGGAGAACCAGTCGCCCAGATCGTCTCGACTGGGGTCGAAGGCTCTGCTGTCACTGGATTCCCCCAGATCCATCTGCACCATGAAGCGCTCGAGATCCGTTTCGGGCACTCCCCGCTGCTGCGTCCGCTGAGCCCGTCGCAACCAGCTCCAGACGCTGGCATCGCGGTCAGCGAACTTCTGAACATAGATACGCTCACTTAAACTGATTGGCTGGGAATCGGCAATCCTGCCGATGATCTCCTGCAGCCGGAGACGGGTGCTGGGTGTAAGCATTTGTCCATCATCCAGTGGTAGAAGATCTAGCGGTTCTGGTGAATCGGATGGTGCCGATGGCCACAGAATCCGGTGACCTGTCAGGACATGCCAAAGTCGGACGCCGGGCACCCCGGCGCCGTGGAAACTCCGACGGCACCAGAATCGACGCCTGCATGCTCACACCCAGGCCCCAGGCTTTTGTCCCATGCCCACCCCCTCCGCTCTGAGTGGCCCGGCCGCCCGACCGGCGGTTCCGGACCAGCCGCCGCTGCTGCTCGTCTACGACGGCGGCTGTCCGTTCTGCCGTCATTTCGCCCTGAGCAGTGAACTGCGCAGCGGGATTGCCAACCTGCGCATCGTCGATGGGCGGGCCGACACGGACCTGCGCCTGGAGTTGCGGGCGCGGGGGCTGCCCCTGGCGGAAGGGGCGGTTCTGCTCCAGGGAGAGCGGGCCTGGCATGGGGCCGAGGCGGTGCGGCACCTGTGCGGCCTGATGCGCCCCAGCGATCCGCTGCTGCGGTTGCTGGTGCCCCTGTTCAGCGGTCCATCCCGCAGCGAACGGCTCTATCCCCTGCTGCTGGGGGCACGGCGCCTGGCCCTGGCCGTGAAGGGCCTGCCCCTGGATCCCGACAGACCCTGAACGGCAAGGCCCCAGGGGGAAGCGGCGCGGTGGCTCAGGGGAGCGGCGGCAGGGGGGCGCGTCCCGCCAGGGAGGCTCCCGCGCCGACCGGCTGCAGCAGCGGAGAGGGGTCCACCGCCACCAGTCGCCCCTGCCGCCTCTGGCGCCATTCGAAATGCAGATGGGCCGTGCTGGCCGATCCGCTGCTCCCCACCCGACCGAGGCTCTGCCCCGCGACCAGGGTTTCACCCGGCAACACCGCCACATCCAGCAGGTGGGCGTAGAGGCTCTGCCAACCCAGGCCATGGTCGACCACCACGAGCAGCCCATAGCCACCGACCTCATCCACCAGGCGCACCGTGCCCGGCAGCACGGAGAACACCGGCGTGCCCTCCGGGACGAGCATGTCGAGGCCGGTGTGCATCCGCCAGGCGTTACGGGAGTCGGCCAGCCGCCAGCCGAAGGAAGCCTGTTCCGTGGGCTGTTGCCCCAGGGGGTGGCCCAGAGCTCCGGCCTGCACGGCCGGCACCGCCCCGGCTGCCGCCGGCCGGTAGCGGGCACGCAGCGACTCCGGCAGGCGGTCGTTCTGCCCGAGATCCCCAACCGGCACCTCCAGGGGAACCTCCGACGGCCGGGGCGGGAGTTCGCCCGTTGCCAGCACGGGCGGCGGCAGCAGCGACAACGGCAGCAGGCAGGGCAACGCCAGTGCCGTCAGGACGCGTCGAAACCGGAATGCCATCCGCCTGTTGCATGGGGCCGTGCAGGCCTTGGTAACGCCCCCGGGCGTGGCTGCCAAGGCACCGCCGCCGCTGGGGGGGACAGATCAGGTCCCGGGCGGAGTCTCCTGGACCTCCGCCAGGATCACCATCGCGTTGGCGATGGCGGTGTCCATCACGATCCGCAGGGCCAGACAGGGATCGATCACCTCCCGGCCCATGGTGATGGCCTTCTGAGCCAGCAGTCCGTAAAGGATCGGCCATTCCGCCGGATCGGGGCAGAACCGCAGCACCAACGGCAACAGGGCCGGCCAGAGGCTCGGCAGCGACTGCAGGGAGTCCGGGGACGGCCGGTGCCGGCTGGGCACCTGCGGCACCCCGAAGGTCTCCTCGCCCATGCTGTCCATGCCGTGACGCCACAGCGCCAGCGGATCCGGCAACGCCGTGCAGCCCGCCTGCTGGGCGGCGGCGGCGGCCAGACCCCAGGTGGAGTAACGGTCCTGGAACAGTCCCTGGGCCAGGCCCTCACCCACGAGAAAGGAGCCCCCGTCACGGGTGCCGACCACATGCAATCCCTCCGGCTCCGCCTGGCCAGCCGCCCGGGCGCGGGCCTTCAGGCTGGCCTGCCAGGCGTAGCCGGCCAGGGCGCCGCACACGGCCAGGAGCGATTCGACATGTACGCCCCTGTCCGTGGCCATGGCCTGCAGCAGCCGGCGACTGACCTCTTCGGCGCCGATCTTGGCCCCCACCAGGGGGGCCTGGGCGCGTCGGGCGGCGATGGCCTCGTCCAGAGGATCACGGGAGGGAGCTGTCATGGCCAGTGACGGGAGCAGGAGATCCAGGACCAGCATTCCCGACCGACGTCGGGGCCGCGGTGGCCGGGGGATCCCGTCGCGGCGGATGGACCACCACCGTGCCGGCGAATTTGTCGTGCCAGGCCTGGCGGCGGGGATCCCACAGCACCCAGAAGAACCCCAGAAACAGGGGCACGGTGGACAGGACATAGCCGAAGTAACGCAGGCACCACTGGCGCAGACTCGGCTCACCGCCGGAGTCGGCATCCACGATCCGCAGGCGCAGCAGCAACTTGCCGGGGGTGCCCTGCTTCCAGCGCCAGAAGAGGATCACCAGCAGGGCTGAGAACAAGGTGCTGAGACCCAGAACAGCCGTTTCGCTGGGAAGGACAGCGAGAAGCAGGGGAAACGGTGCCGTGATCAGCAGCATCAGCACCGAATCGATCAGCATGGCTGCCGTGCGAATCCCGAATCCGGCATACACCTCGGCCGGGGCAGGGGAAGGAACACGGATGGCCATGGCGCCATCTTCCCGTGGCGACAGCAGGAACGGCCACAGCGGTGTTAGGACAGGACCGATTTGCTCCTCTGGCCCATGCGAGCCCTCTCCTTCTTTTTCGCCCTGATGGTGGGCCTGGTCCTCGCTTTTTTCGCCCCGGCGATGGCCGGCGGGCGTGCTCAGGCACCTGAAGCGATGATGGCCCCTGAAGTGGCCGGGATCAGCAGCGAATCCAGCGATCTGCTGGCCACCGATGGCCAGGGTGCCGATCAGCTGGCTGCCGACCTGCTGGCCGAACTGACCATCGATCTGGCCCCCGCCCTCGACGCCTCGGTCTGAGGCACGACCACCCACCAACGCACCGGCCGAGCTGGCACCTGAACCCATGGCTCGCTCCCTGCTCGACCCCCGCGTTTCCCTGGTGTCCCTTCGTCCGGCAACGGCCCCCAGCGCCGGTGATGAAGGCGGCCTGCCCCCCCCAAAAAAGGGCTTTGCCATGCCCCGCTCGGGTGGCAAAGCCAAACCGTCCGGAACCAAGGGTCGGCGGAAGAAAGGCACAGGCCTCTCCGCCGCCGACCATGGTCCCCTCGGCCGCAGCCCAGGACTGGAAGCCATTGAGGCGCGATCCAGGCTGGGCCTGTCCCTGGCGGGTCGGCTACGGGAATCGGATGTGACCCTGGCCTGGAAGCGAGCCGCCGCCGAACATCACCCCGACCGTGGCGGCCGCCACGACACCATGCAGGCCGTCAATGGGGCCAGGGATGTGTTGCTCGGCCGGGGACTGAGCTGACCGCCTAAAGCAGCCCCGGCAGCAACCACCAGCTGCTCTGGCGGTAGGCCTCGAAACCGGGGTAGCGCTCCGCCATCGCGGCCTCCTTCCGGATCATCCGGGGCAGATACAGCGCCAGCACCGAAGCGGGCAACAACCAGGCCCAGGGCGAACCGGCGATCACCGCAAAGCTGCTGTAGCGCAGCAGGTCGCCCAGATAATTGACATGGCGGACGCGACGCCAGGCCCCGTCCGCCACCAGGGTGGCGCCCAGCTCCTTGGCCGTTCCTTTCTGCACATCTGCTGCCGTGTTGAGGAGCGATCCGAAGATGTAGAAGCTGAGCCCCAGGGCGATGGTCAGCGGCGGCAGGGGCTGGTCGTTGGCCATCGCCAGCCAGCCCGGCAGGGCATAGAAGACCCCGACATAGAGCACCACCACGGCGGCCTGCAGCGGCCCAACCACCTCGGTGAAGAGCTGGCGAGAACGCCAGGGGAACAGCTGCTCTTCGAGCAACCACCAGAGGCAGTAGCTGAGATGAAGGGAGAGGTAGATCACCACCCGCGGAGACTCCAGTCCCAGCACCAGGGCAGGGATCAGCAGCCCCACCATGGTGGTCACCTTGGCGATGTTGATCGCTTGCAGCTGGGTCATCCAGGGCCCAAGGGGGCCGTCCATGCTGGCAGGGTGCTTCAGCGTCCGGGAGGGGCCGACGCAGGGAAGCGCTTCAGGTAGGTGGTGACCGGCAGGGGTCGGGGCTGGTTGTACCCCACCGGCAGCCAGAGGTCACCGACGGCGGAGTTGTAGTGGATCTCCCAGTGGTAGAGGCCTGTGAACGCCTGGGGGTCCTGGCGGAGCAACTCGGCGTAATGCAGAACGCCGCGCACATAGCGGTTGCTGTTGTTGTAACCCCAGAGCCCCCGGCGGATGTCCTTGAGTCCCCCGCGACGCACCAGGTAGCGGGCGGCGGCATGGATCGCATCCTCCGGGTCGCGGATGTCCCCCTGGCCGATGCCCCGCTGGGCCCAGGTGCTGGGCAGGAACTGCATCGGTCCCCGGGCATCGGCGACGGAAACCCCATCGATGCGGCCCATGCCCGTTTCCACCAGATTGACCGCGGCCAGCACCTCCCAGGGGATGCCGGTGGCGGCCGCCGCTTCGCGGTAGTAGCGGAGCAGATTGGCCGCAGGCTCCGGTGGAAGGATCCTCCAGGCGGGCACGACGGCCGAACGCGGACCACCCCGGTGCATGGCCAGGAACTCGCGGCGGGCCGCCAGGTGCCGGTCGAGGACGCCCTGCCAGGGGACGGGGAGGAACCCACGCACCCGGGCGGCCAGAGCGGGATCGGTGGCGAGCCGGCGGTAGATCACCTGCTGGCGGTGGGCCAGTTCGGGCAGCTGATCGGGCGATGGGGCCGTCGAACGCAGGGCCGGCTCCAGGGCCGCCAGCTCGGCGGCAATGGCGGCAGGATCCTGCGGCAGGCGGGGATAGGCACGGGGCGCCGCCGTCGGTGTCGTCGAGGGCGGGGGCAGCGGCTGGGACGGGGGCGCAGGGGCACTGGCACCGGGGGGCCGCTCCGCCGTCGCCGTCGTCACGGCCACGGCGGCGGAGGCCAGCAGGAGGGCCAGCAGAACGGGTGTGACGACGCGCATGGTCAGTGGAGCCATCGAGCGTGGGGGGCTTCAGGTCTTGGTCAGCCAATAGAACTGGTAAGCCTGCAGCACGATGCGACTGGAGGACTGGGACGGACTCCGTCCGGAGTAGAGATCGATGAGGCGGTCGTGGCTGCTGAAGACCGAGGGCACCAGGCTGTCGAGGTCGAAGAACTGCGGCTGGTTATTGAAGTTGGCCACCACCAGAACCAGCTCCGATGGCCGCAAGTGATTGAAACGCACGAAGGCCAGAAGGTGCTGATTGTCGAGATGTAGAATCTCACGGTTATTGAAATCAGCAAAGGCAGAAATCTCCTTGCGGATGGCGATCATCTTCTTCATGGCAGAGAAGATGGAAAACTCCACCGTTCCCTGCTTCCTTCTGAGCTCAGCCTTGGCCCAGTTGATCTTCGGACGGTGCACCCAGCGGTTGTCGTTACATTTGCTGGGATCGTCGTAAAAGCTGTAATCGTTCAGGACTCCCAGGGCATCACCGTTGTAGATCAGTGGAATGCCACCGAAGGACAGGATGATGCCATGCATCAGCAGAATGCGGCTGATGGCAGTGGCGATCAGTTTCTGATCCTTCGACTCCAGAGCCGACTCCAGGCCGACCAGGGAAGCCAGCGACCCACAGATTCGCGCGTCTCCGGTGGTGTCATTGGGCATGAAGGCAAGGCCCCGGGGAATCGCATCGAAATCACCCTTGAAGTAATCGATCAGGAAACGACGATGGGCCCGGGGTTCATAGCCCACTTGTTCGATGTCCTGGTCATCGAAGCCAAAGCCGATGTCATCGTGACAGCGAACGTAATTGAGCCAGGTGGCACGCTCGAGCTTGTTCGGCAGACTCTTGAGACCTTGCGACAACAGTTTGGTGTTTCGGGTGGCCACGCTGTCCCACAACAAGGCCATCAAGGTGGCGTTATAGGCGATCTCACACTCCTTGGCCACGATCGCATCTTCGCCGAAGTATTTAGTGATCTCGGTGGGCGCCACGATGGCCTCAGCAATGAACAGAACACCGGGCGCCGTCACCTGGCAGCAGTCCTTCATCAGCTGCAGGATCAGATGGGCTTTGCGTTCGTTCTGGCATGTGGTGCCGAGCTTTTTCCAGAGAAAAGCAACAGCGTCGAGACGCAGAACATCCACTCCCTGGTTGGCCCAGAACAACAGAACATCCAGCATTTCGATGAAAACAGCTGGATTGGAGTAATTCAGATCCCACTGGTAGTCATGAAACACCGTCATGACCCATTGCCCCATGGCCTCATTCCATGTGAAGTTGCCCGGGTCGGACTCCGGAAAGACTTCGGGCATGCTCTGCTCGAAGACATCAGGGATATCCCTGCTGTCAAAAACATAGTAATAATCCCGAAAGCGCTGTTCTCCCGCAATCGCCCGCTTGGCCCACTCGTGCTCATCCGAGGTATGATTCAGAACAATATCCAGGACCAGCAGGATGTCTCGCTTCCTGAACTCCTCGGCGATGTGGCGTAGATCAGCAATGGTCCCGACCCTCTCATCGATCTGGCGAAAGTCACTGATCGCGTAGCCACCATCACTTTTACCAGCTGGACACCTCAAGATGGGCAGAATATGCACCATATTGATCCCAAGCTCCTGAAAATAGCCAATCTTGCTTTCCAGATCTGGCAGATTCTCCGCAAAGCCATTGGAGTACACAGCCATCCCCACCCACTTCTGGGAGAGAAACCAGTTGTAGTCATCCTCCCTCTGAATATCAAGAGACTCGAGTTCCCGTGATCGATCAATGTAGCCACGTGCCATGGTCTCAACCAGGCGCAGAAGCTGGAACTTGACGTCATCACGGTGGCCATAGAGAGTGATGAACAGGGAATGGATGGCATAGAAGTTGGCACCCAGCCTGGTGTAGAAATGGCGCAGATCCTGACGCCGAATCTCAGGACGGAGATCGTCGAGAATAGAATTCAGCAGAGAGTGGGAGATTTGTTCATACATCGCGTCAGCTTGAGCTCCATGCCATCAGAAACTGCTCGTAAACGCTCTCATCATCGATCGTGGCGCCCCTGCGCGACACCAGCTCAGCCGCGAAATGACGGGCATGCTGAAGGTTCTCCTCCAGAGGCCACCGCTGGTGAAGACCGAGCAGAAAAGCGGCGGCAAACCCGTCCCCCGCCCCCACCGTATCCACCACGTGGGTGCAGGCGGCGGGACCGACCGAGACGATCTCGCCGTTGCTCCAGACCATGGCTCCCAGGGCACCACGGGTGAGGATCAAGGTCTCGAGATGGTGGCGGCGAGCGAAGCGATCCACCGACGCCGACAGGCTGGCGCCATCCACTGCAGCCAAGCCCTCCGACGTCAGCAGGGCCAGTTCCGCTGTGTTGAGCTTGACGTGATCAGCATCCGCCACCAAAGGCAGAACCGATTCCAACGACCACCAGGGGCTGCGCAGGTTGACGTCCAGGAAGATCTTGCCCCGATGCCGGCCCTTGAGGGCCGCCAGTGCCGCAGCCGAAGTGGAATGACGCAGGGCCAAGGTGCCGTGATACAGAAGACCGGAGGCTGGCAGCTGCTGGAAGCCATCGGACTGGATGAGGTCGTAAGCACTCCCCGGCACGATCTCGTAGTGGGGTTCGTCGTCCTCGATTGTCACCCGCACCCTTCCGGTGGGATGGGACGGATCTGTCTGCAGAAAAGATGTGTCCAACCCCCAGGACGTCATGGCGGATCGAATCGCATCACCACGACGATCCGTACCCACTCGGCTGATGAAGCTGGGAGCCAGGCCGAAGCCCCTCAGGTGCCAGGCCACGTTGAACGGTGCACCTCCGAGGACCTCCGTGCCATCCGGGAAGCCATCGAAAAGGACTTCTCCGAAAACGGTGATCGGACAACGCGTCTGCATCAGATCAACCCAGAACCCGGAGGGCATCGGCGTGGAAATGGCCCATCCCTTCCAGGATGCCCGCACTGTAGTTGCCGTTCATGCCCAGAAACCCACCTCGGGCGAGATACAAGCGATCCGTTGTACCGTTCCGCCTGACCTGCGCGGTGGCTTGCTCGACCACAGCAGGATCGGCATTGGCCACCAGCACCGCAGGCAGCGAACTGGTGAGCACCGACAGATCATTGCCGCTGTCGCCGGCAAACAGCGTCTGATCAGCGGTGAATCCCTGCTTCCGCATGAGGAATTCGATCGCGTGCAGCTTGCTGGCCCGCCGCGGCAGGATATCCAGCAGACCGACGGCCGCCTGCTCATCCAAGCTGTGGATCAGGTTGGCCACGAGAGCCCGTTCCTCCAGCCGTATCTCGATGGCCTGCGTCAAGGCGGGCAGATCAACATCCAGAGATACGAAGAAACTCAACTTGTGGGTGTTCTGCCTGTCATCTGGCTGCAATCTCAAACCTGGGAATCCAGAGAGAAGAACGGCCAGATCCCTTGCCGCAAGTCCCTGCCAATCGGCGGCAATGTGCCGTGACCATGGGGCCAGCAGGGACCAGCCATGGCTGGCTCGCTGATAAACGGAGCTGCCGACATCGGCAAGAATCCAATCAGGCTGTGGCAGCCCATAGGCCTGAATCGATTCTTCCACCAACGCCAGGTGGCGGCCACTGACATAGGCCAAAGAAAGGCCCGGTTGCGCAACCACGCGGGCGAACATCACTCGGGCCCCTGGGGATTCCGGAGCATCGCCGTTGGGGAGAAGGGTGCGGTCCAGATCCGTGCAGAGAAGCAGTCGTTGTTTCCATGCCGCCTTGGAGCCCAGTTGATCAGTGAAAGAAGTCATAGTGTTCAATCGCCTCCAAAATGCCTGAGGCATGGGATCCCGAGGAGAAATACACCCGTTCGGAATCACTCAGTTGGGTCAGCTCTTCTCGGAATCGGCTATCCACCACCACACCCAGGGTTTGCCCCCGCAACATGTCCTCGTCACCGCGGGATCCGCCGTTCACCAGAACACGCTCCAGGGGGATCTTCCATTTGTTGACGACATAGCGCAGCGCCTGCCCTTTGGAGGCACGGGCGGGGACGAAGTCAAGAAAGTGCCCGAAGGAGAGGCTGGTGTGGGCCGAAAGCTCATGCTGACGCAACAGCGTGAGAATCTCCTCCATGGAAGGAGCCTGTTGCGCATCGTAGTAGTAAGACAGCTTGAAACGGCTCTGATGTTCCTTCGGCTGCAGGATCAGTCCCGGCAGAGGATCCATGAGCCGCTTGATCACCTGCGGGGTCCATAGATGGTCGATGTGATAAGTCCAGGAGATGTCTGTCGTCAGCTGGGGCGGGGTGTAGATCTCCGTGCCCAGGCTGGTGATCAGCACATCGGGCATGGGAATCGAATGCACCTTCAGGATCTTGAGCACCGAGTTCAGGCGTTGGCCGCTGGCAATGCCAAACAGGACCCTGCGATGCTGCTGCCGCAGCACCGCCACAAGCTGGGCAAGGGCCTCGGGATCGCCAAGCAGGGTGTCATCGATGGCCGTGAAGAGGGCGCAGGTTCGTGTCTGGACAGCCGGAGGCTTGGACAGGGGTGCCGGTCGGGAAACATCCTGGCTCTGAAGCACCAGAGTCTGCAACCTCTCAAGATATCTTCGTGCATGAGCTTCCCAGGAATAGAACCTGGCGACATTCTTCAGTCCATTGGCTGAAAACGTTGTCCAAAGGTCCCGATCTTCCAGAATCTGGAGCAAGGCGCCGGCGATCGATGCCTCATCGAGGGGATCAATCAGCAGACCATTTCTGCAGTTTCCAATGATGTCCACCGGTCCGCCCACCTCCGTCGCCACAAGTGGCAGTCCACTGGCCGCCGCTTCCAGCAGGGTCAGTCCAAAAGGCTCGGTGAGGGCAGGATTGACGAACACACCCTTCGAGAAAGCTGCCAGCCGGTAAATGTCTGCCACATCACTGGAGGAATGGTGCTTTGGCAAAGCCACAAGCCCGTTCAACTCGTGGCAGTCGATGACAAGAAGCAGCTCCGTCAGGACAGCCTGAGCGCCCTCATTGAGTTCACGGATGTCATTACGATTCCCGGCCACTATCACAAGGTTAGCCACCTGCTGGAGACGTTTTGACTGCCCGTAAGCCTCCAGAAGTGAGACGATGTTCTTGCGTTGATCCGGCCTTGAAAGTGCCAGGATCATCGGCTTTTCAGGCTCCCTGAGATGCTTGCGTAGGGTGCTGGCGAACGCGACAGGTCCGTCCCTGACGGTGGGAGGATGGAATTCATTCAGATCGGTTCCCGGTGGTATAACAGACATCTTGTCTGGGCTGTAGCAGTCGTACAGCTCGTATTGATCTTCAATCTCATTGTGCGTGCTCGTGATCACGAGATTGGCACTGTTCAACACCTCCTCTTCCGCACTGATCCGTTCAGACATCCTGTAGCGCTGCTGAATCTCCTCAACGGACAAGCCGAGGGCAAGCAGTCGGCGAACCTTGTCCCGGCCGAGGGAGTGGCCGGTGTGAATCAGCGGCAAACCCATGAGGTGAGAAAGGCGGACGCCCACATAGCCGGCATCGGCGTAGTGACTGTGCAGCACGTCGGGCAGGCGGGGCTGACGATGGAGCCAGGTAAACAGCTCATCGGTGAACGTATCGAGATGGCCCCAGAGCTCTTCCTTGGGAATGTAGGCATCCGGTCCGGCAGTGATGCGAATGAGGCGTGCCTTCGGATCCAGCGGCTCCGTCGCCATCCCATAATCTGCCGAGACGCCAGCATCACGTACGCATCGGGTGACAAGATCCACCTGTGCAACAGAGGCTTGGCGGGCCAAGGCCCTTGTTAACTCCACCACGTATTTCGTCTGGCCACCGGTATCAGCATCACGACCCAGCTCAAGATCCTCTCCACGGATCAGGCCATGAATGCTGATCATCAAAATGTAGAGAGAATGGCTCTTGGCTCCCATCGTCATGTCTCACGTTGCCGTCCTTCCCCCTTCCAGTGTGACCACCTAAGGCCTCATTGGGCCTTGCCAAGGGGACTTCCAAGCCATTGGTGGCGGCCGATGGCAACGGGAGTGGCCCGCCAGGCCATGGGCCGGCGGTCGGACGCCCAGCGATTCAGCCCTCAGCCCAGCAGCCAGCGCAGCATCAGGGCCAGCTGGCCGAGGACCCCCTGTCCAGTGAGCTGCTCGCCGATCAGGGCCGCCACGAACCCAAGCATCGCCGCCCGTCCGTTCAGTCGTTCCACCCCTGTCAAGGCCCGGAGGTTCCATGGACGGGAGGTAGTGAGCCCTTCGCCGAAGCGTTCCAAGGGCTCATAGAGAAAGGCCTGTTCGCCGCCTTCCTTGCTGACTTGCTTGCTGCCTTCGCCCATCGTTTCAGCCCCCGGAATCCCTTCACCCTATGCGGCGCCTGGGCACCACTCCGTTTTCGAGCTACAGTACAGATGTACCAGAGCTCGACCATGGCGCCCGGTCAGATCGATCCCGCGGTGGCTCCCCTCAGGCGGGCCAACCCCCAGCGCTTCCGTGAGGCCCGCCCGGGCCATCTGGCCGTGGTGGCCATGGCCGGCCGGCCCTGGTTCATCGGCCGGATCTGCGACCTCAGTGGCCCAGCCTCGACGGACTTCGCCCGGGTGCTGAACATCGACACCGGCGACATCGAGCGGATTCCAGCCCCCTGGATCGTTGAATTGATGGGTGAGGGGGGACTCGGGATCAGCCGTTCTCTGCACCAGTAGCCACCCCGTTCTCCAGCAGATTGATGCGGTACAGCACCTCTTCGAGGGCATCAGCAGCACGGATGGCGCTGTAGCGCTGGGGGTGGTCGGGCCCGCAACAGGACGGCACCGGAGCCAGGATTGTCCAGGGCCTGGGATGGCAGAACTGGACGACACTGTGGCGCTCATCGGTGGCCCCTGCCGGCGCCATCACCCGGTGCCAGCCGGTGGGGATGCGGCCGTTGGAGAGACGCTCCAGCATCAGCCCGGTGTTGATGATCACCCGCCCCTCCGGCGGGGCCGCCTCCAGCCATTCGCCGGCCACCCGCACCTGCAGGCCGGGTCCCGTGGCCCTCGGCAGGGCGGTGATCAGGTTGATGTCCCCATGGGCCGCAGCCCAGAGATGGCCCTGCGCCGGGGCCCCTGCCATGGGCGGATAACGCAGGGCCCGGGTGAGGGTGGGGGCCTCGGACACCATCTCCTCAAAGAAGTCTTCGGCGCAGCCCATGCCCAGGGCGATCACCCGCAGGAATCGCCGTTGCAGATCGGCGATCGCCCGGTGGAACTCGCCCAGCAGGGCCGTGATGCCGGGCACAGCCGCCTCCGGCAGGACCTGCTCGGGATAGAGCTCCGGGAACCGGCGCCGCAGGGGATGGCCCAGCGGCAACGGGGCCGACCAGTTCAGCATCTCCTTCCAGTCGGGATGCGCGCTGCCGGCGGCGGTTTCCACCAGCAGGTCCGTGTAACCGGTCTGGCCGTTGGCACCCGCGGCGCGGAAGCGCCGCTTGGCTCCAGCCTCCAGGGCGAAGAACCGCTGCAGGAGGCCGTAGGCGGAATCCAGCAGATCGACGGGGAGATCGTTGTTGGTGTAAACGAAACCGGTGGCCAGACTGCGTCTGACGCCATCGACCACGGCCTCCCTGGCCCGTTGGCTGCCCCGCTCGAAGGCCAGCAGATCCACGTCGAGAATGGCTTCAGCCATGGGGTGCGGGTTCAGCGGCGACCGTTGACGATCACGGGGTTCCCACCCCCGGCCGCCCCAGGCAGGGCGGGCACCACCGACGTCTGACCATCCCACTTATCCAGGAACAGCTTGTAGAGCACCTGGTCGTCGAGACTGGAATTGAGGGTCTGGTACCGCTTGGCCTCCTGCTCGGCGATCAGCACCTCCGTCTGGGCCCGCAGCAATTGCTGTTCGGCGATCTGCTTCTGCTCGATCGCGGCGCGGTACTCCTCGGCGATCTGCAGGCCGGTGAGATCCAGGCCCTGGACGGTCACGTAGTCGAACTTGCGCAGCTCTTCAGCCACCTTCTCCTGCACCAGTTCCGAGATGGAGTTCCACTCGGTGGCGATGGTCACCAGTTCGTACTGGGAGAACACCGACTTGAGGGCCTTCAGCAGGGACGGCTGGATCACCCGCGGATAGATCTGCTGGTCGTCGGTGGCGATCGTTTCGTAGATGCGACCTGCCTCGGCGGGCTTCATGGCGTACTTCACCGTCGCGGTGGCCTGGATCACCTGCAGGTCCTTGGTGAGGGTGGAGAACTGCTCCGGCCGCACCTGGGTGCGCACATCGAAGAGGGAGGTGTTCTGGGCCAGGGGGACCTTGAAATTGGCCCCCGGCTGCCGCGGCGCGCCCGTGACCTTGCCGAGGGTCGTGACCACGGCGACGCTGCCCGCCGGGACGATGAACACCGTCTGGGTGAGCAGCACCAGTCCTCCCAGCACGGCGGCGAAGATCAGCTGCCAGAGACCGCCGAAGCCGTTATCTGCGCCGGAGCGCATGGGGGATTGCATCGGGAGCCTGGGAACCATGGGGGTGCCACGACCCTAGGCAGCGTTGGTGGCCCAGGGCCGCCATCGTGGGAGGCCCGGCAGCTGGGGGAGGGCTGGTGCTGCGCTTCCTGCTCGAACTGGTGCCGGCCCTGGGGATCGGATTGTTGCTGGGGCTCCGGTTCCCTGGGCTGCCGGGGAGGCTTGCCCCACCCCTGATTGCCTGGGGCATCCCGATCAGCCTGGTGGCCCTGCTGCTGCGCGCGGGCTTCCAGGCCAACCTGCTCACGGCGGCGCTGATGGCCGCCGCCGCCTCGGGACTGGGGCTGCTGCTGCTGCGCCTGCCGGCCCTGCGCCGGCGGATTCCCGACGGCAGCCTCCAGCTGGGCTGCATCGTGGGCAACACTGCCTATTGGGGGCTTCCGGTTGGGCTGGCCCTGCTCCCTGCCGAGGCCATCGGCTTCACGATCGCCTTCGATCTGATGGCCACCCTGATCACCTGGAGCCTTGGCCCGCTGCTGGTCGACCGGCACGCCGGCAGCCTCCGCCAGCAGCTGCGCGTCCTGGCCACCAGCCCGGCCATCCGGGGGCTGCTCCTCGCCTTGCTCGTGCACCAGACTCCCTGGAGCGCCACCCTGGCCCAGTGGCTGTGGTGGCCGGCACGCCTGGTGATCCTGGTGGCCCTGGCGATGGTGGGGATGCGGCTGGCTCTGGTGCTGCGGCGTCGCCATCCGGGCCCTGACAGACCCCCCGGGCTGGGGGTGGCCCTGGCGGGCAAGCTCCTGGCGTTGCCCCTGGCCATGCTGCTGCTGGCCAACCTGCTGGGATTGCCATCCCCGCTGCGGGATGCGGTGGTGCTGCAGGCGGCGGCTCCCACCGGCGTCTCGGTGCTGCTGCTCACGGAAGCGGCCGCAGTGGGGCAGCCGGAAGGGGCCTCTGCCAAGCAGCAGGGGGCGGCGGAAGCGGTGGCGGCTCTGGTGTTGTGGAGCACGGCCCTGGCCCTGGTCTCGGTTCCGCTGTGGTGGTGGCTGCTGAGCGGCCCGCTGGGGAGCTAGGACTGGCCGGGAACGCTTTGCCCACCCGTCGGCGGCCATGGCCGGATCTCTCTCCCAGCAGCTCGACCGCAGCCTGTCCCACCTCAAGGGTGTGGCCGTGCTGCCCCTGCTGATCCTCGCGGTGCCCTGGGCCCAGGAGATCATCGACCAGCTGGTCTTCGGGGGGCGCTGGAACCTGCCGATGGTGCCGGGGGGACCCTTCCTCGCCGTGCTGACGGCCCCCTTCAGCCACGGTGGCTTCGGGCACCTGATCAGCAACAGCCTCTGGTTCCTGCCCCTCTCCTGGCTGGTGCTGGCCAAGAGCCGGGGCGACTACCTGGCGGTGTGGCTGGGGGTCTACGCCACCGCCATTCCGGTCTGGCTGTTCTGGCACCAGGCCAGCCACGGGCTTTCCGGGGTGATCTACGGCCTGCTGGGCTACCTGCTGCTGATCGGCTGGCTGGAGCGTCGCCCGCTTTCGATTCTGTTGTCGCTCACGGCCCTGTTCGCCTACGGGGGGGCCCTGCCCAGCCTGTTGCCCTTCCTGAGTCCCCCGGGGGTGAGCTGGATCGGCCACGCCTCCGGTTTCGCCGGGGGGGTGCTGGCCGCCCTGGCGATCCACCGCGAAGGGAGGAGCTAGCGACTTGTTGCCCCTGCCACAGCCAGGGCCGAGGCGGCCTCCCCACCGCCGCCGCCGCTGGCCTGTTCTCCTGCTGGCCATCGGCGCCATGGCGCTGCTGCTCCTGCCCCTGGCCAGGGCGACCCTGGCCGAGCCGCCGCCCCCACCGCCCACCAGCTATGAACTGGCCAGGCGGGCCCCCTTCAACCGTCCGGCGCACTATCCCCTGGAGCGTCGGCCGGATCCGGCCCTCTACCGCCCCCATGGCGACTGGTTTGGACGGCTGATCCTTCCCCCTGCCACCGCCATGGCCCAGGGCGGAGAAGACTGGGTATGGCTGGAGGTGGAGCAGGCCCCGGACGGCCATCACGACCTGATCGGCCGGCGTCTGCGCCTGGGCTGGCAGGACGATCCGAAACTGCACGCCCTGGTGGGCAACGTGCGAACGCCGGTGCGGCTCGGGGCCGAGGCCCGCCTGGCGGCCCAGCAGGGCAATGTGGTCCCCACACGCCTGGACGGCCGCGATGACGTGGGGCCGCTGCAGTCCCTGGCCGGGGCCCACCCCCACGACGACATCACCGTGGCGCTCGAAGCGGTGCAGCTCGAGCAGCGGGACGGGGAGGCCATGCTGCGCATCGGCCGTCCGCCCCTGCAGAGCACCGGCCGCTGGGTGGGTCTGGTGCGACTGCTCTCCAGCGATCCTGCCGACCCTGAGCGTTTCCGGGTGCAGCATTACGACCGGCTCCGGGGGGGCTTCAGCGGCGCCATCGAGACCGTGCGCCTGCCCCGCCAGCCACCCGATCGCCACGGCCGGCGATTCTTCGACCCTGAGGGGCTGCTGGAGACGCCAGCGGGCAACGAAGGCTGGTACCTCTACGGAGCCCCGGATGGCACCGGGACCTTCACCGCCCAGGCCCTGGAGCCCCGCCTGCTCACCTCCCTGGCGAGCGACCGGCTCCTGACGGGCACCGCTGCAGGGCTGAACCACATCAGCCGGGTCAACTGGAGTGCCGACCAAACCCGTCGCGGCCACGTCAACCGGGTCGACCTGCTCCCCGGCGGTGCCCACCTCCCGTGGCAACCCGGCGACCGCTCCCTGGTGATCCACAGCTTCGGCGGCATCGGTGGCCCCGACGGGGAACCCATCAGCGGCTTCACGGTCACGGGCCACTTCGCCTTCGGCGCCGCCCGGGTGGTGGTCGATCCCTTCACGGGACAGCCCCGTTTCGACCTGCGCTACCACCAGATCTATGCCAACAACCCCAACGGCATCGTCTCCGGCAGCCAGGACTGGAGCGCCTACACCGGCAACCTGCAGCGGGGCTGGCTGGGCACCCGTCCGATCTCCGACGTGCTGGTGCGCACCGAGCCCCTGCTGCTGGAGGAACTGGCGATCCAGGCGGAGGTGCTGATGGCCCGCTACCGCAGCGGCGACGGCAGCGGGGTGTCCCTGGTCAGTCCGGCCATCTCCTGCGTGCAGGATTCCAGCCAGGCCCTCTGGATCGCCATCGACCAGCTGCGTCGCCGCCGTCGGGAGCTGAACGGCGGCGAACTGCCCCGGCTGGCGTCGCTGGCCCAGGCCCTCGATGCCCTGCTGACCCCCTTCGGCATGGTGCGCGACGACTGGCGCCACAACGCCTCCCTCATGGACAACCCGGGCGATGGCCCTGACCGGTTCAAGGCCAACCGGAGCCTTTGGGATGGGGTGCTCAGCTGGCGCTCCATGCTGCCCCGCCGGGCCCACGATGAGATGGCCGGAGTGTTCCTGCGCCATGGCGACCCGCTGCATCTGGTGCGCATCAACCAGCTTCCCGGAGCTGACCAGCGCCTCGCCCCCCTGGCACCGACCCAGCTGCTGGGCCAGCTGCCTGTGGTAGCGGTCGTGCTGCCCCGGCTGATGGACGCCTTTTTCGCCCCCCTCACCGGTCGTGGGCTGGCCCTTGCCGCCCTGCTGCTGGGGGCCTACGCCGCCGTGGCCCTGGCCCTGGGGCGTGGCACGGGATTCCTGCCGGCGCAGCGAACAAGGGTGCGGCCCCTTGGACTGATGCGCCAGGCGATGGTCCTGCTGCTGACCCCGGCCCTGGTTGAAGAAACCCTGTTCCGAGCGGCCCTGCTGCCCCACCCGCTCGAAGGGCTGAGCGCATGGGACAGCGTTGCCTGGGGAGCCCTGAGTGTGGGGCTGTTCGTGGCCTGGCATCCGTTGGCCGGCCGGCTCTGGTATCCCCAGGGGAGACGCCTGTTCGACGACGGCCGCTTCCTGCTCCTGGCCAGTCTGCTGGGGGGGGGCTGCGTGATCGCTTACCTCGCCACCGGCTCCATCTGGCCGCCGGTGCTGATCCACTGGCTGGTGGTGCTGATCTGGCTGGAGCTGCTGGGGGGCCGCTTACGGATTGGCCAGCGGCCTCAGGGATAGGCGTTGGGGACGAAGAACTGCTCGTTCATGGGGGGCCGCTGATAGTCGCCGCCGCTCTTGCGGGGGGGCAATTCGATGGCGGCCGGGGTCATGTCCTCGTAGGGGACCTTGCTGAGCAGGTGACGGATGCAGTTGAGCCTGGCCCGGCGCTTGTCATTGGCCTCCACCGTGAACCAGGGAGCCTCAGGGATGTTGGTGTGGGCGAACATTTCATCCTTGGCCCGGGAGAACTCCACCCAGCGATCGCGGGATTCCAGATCCATCGGGCTGAGCTTCCAGCGCCGGGCGGGATCCTCGAGACGGGAGCGGAAACGGATCTCCTGCTCGTCGTCGCTGACGGAGAACCAGTACTTGATCAGGGTGATGCCGCTGCGCACCAGCATGCGCTCGAACTCCGGACAGGACAGCATGAACTCATCCACCTGCTCCGGCGCGCAGAAGCCCATCACCTTCTCAACGCCGGCCCGGTTGTACCAGCTGCGGTCGAACAGCACGATCTCCCCGGCCGAAGGGAAGTTCTCGACATAGCGCTGGAAGTACCACTGGGACTTCTGCTGGTCGGAGGGGGTGCCCAGGGCCACCACGTTGCAGCCGCGGGGGTTCAGGGACTCGGTGATCCGCTTGATGGTGCCGCCCTTGCCGGCGGCGTCACGGCCTTCGAACAGCAGGATCATGCGGTAGCCCACATGTTTCACCCAGTACTGCATCTTGACCAGCTCCACCTGCAGCCGGGTCAGTTCCTTCTCGTAGAACTTCCGGTCCAGCTTGGGGGGACGGCCTTCTGGATGGCTGGCGAGGTCGTCGAAGATGGGAGAAGGGTGGTACAGATCAGCCTCACTGATTCCCCCGTATCGCTGGCCATTCGCCGCCTTCTTGCCTGACTTGTCCTTGCTGCTCAGGTCCTTGGATTTGGCGGCCGACTTGTCGGCCTTGACCTTGGAACCACTTTTGTCCTTTTTTCCCATGCCACTGCGGAAGGTGAGCTGTTGACGGCATAGCCCATCCATGGCCAGGCGACGGCAACAATGGTCACCCTGAGACAAACAAGCCTCTTGCCGGTGCTTGGCTCAGGATCGGCGCGACGGGGACGCCGCAGCCGGCCACCGTCGCTGCCACACCGTCAGCTGGGAGTATCGGAGGTCTGGACCCACTGGGCGATCAACTGCTCCTGCCGCACCAGCCGATAGCGGCTTGTCTCACAGGGATGGCGCCGGTACTGATCCTTGAGGCTTTCAAGCCTGGAGATCAGGGAGTGGTAGACGGGGTGATTTTTATGCATGACCTCGACCAAGAGGTTGCAACATCTTAAGGAAAGTTAACCCGTGCAAGGGCTGGGGTCGCCTGGCGCTCAGGCAGCGAAACTGAAGCCGGGAGCCCACTGGGCGATCAGCTGTTCCTGGCGGACAACGCGGTAGCGGTTGATTTCGTTGGGAAGCTTGCTGTACTGATCGTTGAGGGAGCGGAGCTGCTCCAGCAGCGCATTCAGAACGGGATGGTCAGCGTTCATGGCTGGTGTCGATCTGTTGCCAAAACCTTAACTGAATCGGAAGGGGTGCAGCGCCATCGCGGCGGTCGGGTCAGCGAACCCCCATCCCCATGGCGGCGCCCAGGCCGGAATGTCCCCGTTTGGGGGGCGCAGAGTGGCCGGCCATGAACGACAGTGGAAGGATCTCTGCGGGGCCTGCCCCGAAGGATGGCCGATGACCGCCCGATCGCTTCCAGCGTCCCTGCCGAAGGTCACGATCCCGAAAGTCACCATCGGTGAACTGGAGGCCAACTATTCGATGTATTGCAAGGCCCTGCGGCTGCTGGTCCGGGAAGGTCGAACCCTGAAGAAGATCCAGCGCACGGTCTGCTGGCACCGCCTCGAGCAACTGCACCAGTGCCTGCCGAGCCAGTACAAGGACCCTGACTATCTCTTTCTGCTGTTGCGTCGCGAAACCAACCGCAAGGCGGCGGGCCTCCCCTGCCCCACCTGAGCCGACCAGGGGGTTCCGGTAGCAACCGTCACAACGGCCAGCCCCATGGACCTTCACCATGCCTGGGCGGATATTGCTTCTAGGGTTCCGGTCCTCCGTTGCAGGCTTTGCCGGCAACGGAAAGGATGTCTGGTCCGAGAGAAGCACATTCACTGGTTGGGGGCCCATGTCTCCAAAACAGTGAATGGCACGGAGGGACAAAAGCCCGGGAGACCGCCCCATTCCCACCGTGCCCAGAGGACTGAATGAACGAACCGTCCAGCGGCAGCGCAGCTGATGCGGCCGACGCTTTTGCGCGGCGTGGTCACCCTGCCGGCAGCGAGGGGGCCAGGGCCCTGGAGAAAGAAGCCGCCCTGCCCCTGACGGGCTGGCAGCAGGAGGTTGACCAGGGCCTTCGCTATGGGCTGGAGGCGGCCAGCAGCATCGTCGATCGGCGCATCTCCACCTTCTCCCGCGGCGAACTGCCCCACTACGCCGGCATCAACACCTTCATGAAGGCCCCGTATCTGGAGGATGTGAACCGGGTCGGGGAGTTTGACGTGGCGGTGGTGGGGGTTCCCCACGACAGTGGCACCACCTACCGCCCCGGCACCCGCTTCGGCCCCCAGGGGATCCGGCGCATTTCAGCCCTGTACACCCCCTACAACTACGAGATGGGGGTCGACCTGCGGGAGCAGATCACCCTCTGCGACGTGGGGGACATCTTCACCATCCCCGCCAACAACGAAAAGAGCTTCGACCAGATCTCCAAGGGCATCGCCCACGTGTTCGCCAGCGGCGCCTTCCCGATCATCCTGGGCGGCGACCACTCGATCGGCTTCCCCACCGTCCGGGGCGTCTGCCGCCATCTCGGCGACAAGAAGGTGGGCATCATCCACTTCGATCGCCACGTCGACACCCAGGAGACCGACCTCGACGAGCGCATGCACACCACCCCGTGGTTCCATGCGACCAACATGGCCAATGCCCCGGCGGAGAACCTGGTGCAGCTGGGCATCGGCGGCTGGCAGGTGCCGCGCGAAGGGGTGAAGGTCTGCCGCGAACGGGGCACCAACGTGCTCACCGTCACCGACATCTGCGACATGGGCCTGGAGGCGGCGGCCAAGTTCGCCATCGAACGGGCCACCGACGGCACCGACTGCGTCTACATCTCCTTCGACATCGACTGCATCGATGCCGGTTTCGTGCCGGGAACCGGCTGGCCCGAGCCAGGGGGGCTGCTGCCTCGGGAAGCCCTCAAGCTGCTGGAGCTGATCGTGCGCAACGTGCCGGTCTGCGGACTCGAGGTGGTGGAGGTCTCCCCCCCCTACGACGTCAGCGACATGACATCCCTGATGGCCACCCGGGTCATCTGCGACACCATGGCCCACCTCGTGGTGAGCGGCCAGCTGCCCCGTAAGTCAGCCCCTGCCTGGCTGCACAGCGACTGCAACATGCAGGTCGACCGCGCCTGGAGATAGGGGCGTGCACGAAGTCGACATGACCCGCTGCCTGCTCCTCTCCATGCACGAATGGAAGCAGCAGCACGCCCCCCGGGTGCCCCAGGTGGATCGGGTCCACCTTGAGGTGGGCACCTTCACCTGCGTCGAACCCGACCAGCTGGTGGTCACCTGGTCCGATGCCGTCAAGGGCACCTGGCTCAACGGGTCCGAACTGGTGATCGAGTCGGTGCCCCTGGTGGGTCGCTGCGTCCGCTGCCAGGCCACCTACAGCCCCGATGCCGCCGACGGCTTCCGCTCCCCCTGCTGTCAACACCCGATGGAGGAGATCGTCAGCGGCCGCGAACTGCGGATTCGCTCCGTCGCCTACGGCTTCGAGACCGCCACCCCACCGCCCACCGCTTCCTGCCCCACCCCCGCCCGCTGATCCGCCATGCACATGCCCCTCGAAGACACCCTCGGACTCAACCTGCTGGCGGCCAACCAGCACCGGGCCGACCACAACCGCGAGCACTTCGACGCCTGGAACCTGCTCTGCCTCAACGTGATGAGCAGCCCCGGCGCCGGCAAGACCTCGCTGCTGGAGCGCAGCCTGGCCGCCCTCTCCATCCGTTGGGCCATGGCCGTGCTGGAAGGCGACATGACCACCCTGCTCGATGCCGAACGGCTGGAGGCCGTCGGGATTCCGGTGGTGCCGATCACCACCGGCCGCGCCTGCCACCTCGATGCCGCCATGGTGAGCGGTGGGCTGAAACTCCTTCAGCAGCGACTGGACCCGGCGGGACTGGATCTGCTCTGGGTGGAGAACGTGGGCAACCTGGTCTGCCCGGCTGAGTTCGCCATCGGTGAGCACCGCAAGGTGGCGCTTCTGAGCGTCACCGAAGGGGACGACAAGCCGCTCAAGTACCCGGTCATGTTCCGGGAAGCCGACTGCGTGCTGATCACCAAGGTGGATCTGCTGCCCCACCTGCCGGTGGATGTGGAGCGGATCGAGGCCCACATCCGCCAGGTGAATCCCCGCACCGCCGTGTTCCGCCTCTCCGCCACCAGCGGTGAAGGCTTCGACGCCTGGCACGACTGGCTCGACGCCCAGCGCCAGGCCGTTCAGACCTCCCCCGCCCTGATCCCCGCCTGATGAGTCACCAGCATCCTGCCTCCGATCCGACCGCCGCCCTGCAGGCCGACCTGCGGGCCAAGGGGGTCCGTTATGCCCTGGCGAGCTTCGTCGATCTGCACGGGGTGAGCAAGGCCAAGGCCGTGCCCCTTGCGCACCTGGCCCAGATGATGGCCGGCTCCGAACTGTTCACCGGGGCGGCCCTCGACGGCGTTCCCCAGGAGGTGAGCGACGACGAGGTGGCCGCCGTCCCCGATCCCGCCAGTGTCACGGTGCTGCCCTGGCAGCCGGAGGTGGCCTGGTTCGCCAGTGATCTGCATCTGCACGGCCAGCCCTTCGACGCCTGCAGCCGCCACATCCTCGGCCGTGTCCGCCAGGAAGCTGCTGCGATGGGCTTCCGCTTCAACCTCGGCATCGAAACCGAGTTCTTCGTGCTCAAGAAGGGCGTGGCGGGCGGCTGGATGCCCTACAGCGATCGCGACACCCTCGACAAACCCGCCTACGACGTGCGCGGCCTGCTCGACAACCTGCCCTGGCTGGACGAGCTGGTGCAGGCCATGAACGATCTGGGCTGGGGGGTCTATTCCTTCGACCACGAAGACGGCCCCGGCCAGTTCGAGACCGACTTCGATTACGCCGAAGTCCTCACCATGGCCGATCGGCTCACCTTCTTCAAGCTGATGGCCAAGGAGATCGCCCATCGCCATGGCCTGCTGGCCACCTTCATGCCCAAGCCCTTCGGTGATCGCACCGGCAGCGGCGCCCACTTCAACATGTCCCTGGCGGATCTGCAGACCGGTGCCAACCTGTTCGCCACCCCCGAGGCCACCCAGGGGAAAGTCACCCGGCTGGCCGAGCACTTTATCGCCGGCGTGCTGCGGCATGCACCCGCCATCTGCGCCGTGATCGCCCCGACGGTCAACAGCTACAAGCGTCTGGTGGCCCAGGGGAGCATGTCGGGATTCACCTGGGCTCCGGTCTTCGTTTGCTACGGCAACAACAATCGCACCAACATGCTGCGCATTCCCTCACCGGGGGGGCGGGTGGAATGCCGGGCCGCCGACATCTCCTGCAATCCCTATCTTGGCGCCGCCCTGATGCTGGCGGCCGGGCTTGAAGGGATCCGCGAAGAACTCGATCCCGGAGCACCCACTCTGGTCAACGCTTACACACTCAGCGCGGCGGAACGGGCCGAACGGGGCCTGACCATGCTGCCGCGAACCCTCGGTGAGGCCGTCGAGGCTTTCGCCCTGGATCCACTTGCCGAAAGCGTATTCGGTGATGCCATGTTCAAGGCGTTTATCACCTACAAACGTGAAGAGTGGGAGTCCTACCACTCTGCGGTTTCCGAATGGGAGCAGCAACGTTATCTGGAGTTCTTCTGACGACCTCTCCAAAGGCCATCCAACGATCACCGACCTTCCACGTGATCACCCGGAACGCCGAAGTCAGCCCTGATTCCCATCTCCAGACGCCATCCTTTTCCCGATTCCACTGATGTTGAAGTTTTCCTCGATCCGTCGTCAACGCCGGGCCCTGTCCCTTGTTCTGGTGGCCACCCTCGGGGGAGGATTGCTGGCCGGTTGCCAGCAACCGGCCAGCCAGGAAGCACCGGTGAAAATCGGCTACAGCGCCTGGCCAGGCTGGTTCCCTTGGAAAGTCACGGAAGTCAAGGACCTGTTCAAGGCGCAGGGCGTATCGGCCTCGATGCAGTGGTTCGACGGCTACCTCGACTCGATCAACGCCCTCAACGCCGGCCAGCTTGACTGCAACAGCCAGACACTGAATGACACCATCAGTTCCGTGGCTGGCGGAGCGGATCTGCAGGTCGTGCTGCAGAACGATTTCTCCACGGGCAACGACCAGATCATCGCCGCAGCAGAAATCACCTCCATCCCTGGCCTGAAGGGCAAGAAGGTGGCCGCCGAAGAAGGCACCGTCGACCACTTCCTGCTGCTGAAGGTTCTCAAGGAGGCGGGTCTCTCCGCCAAGGACATCACCTTCGTCCCCCTGGAAACCGGCGCCGCTGCGGCCGCCTTTGCCGCCGGCAAGGTGGATGCGGCGGGTGTCTATGCCCCCTTCACCACCCAGGCCCTGAAGCGTCCAGGCAGCCGGGCCCTGGCCACCTCCAAGGACCATCCTGGGGCGATCAGCGATCTGCTCGTCTGCCGCACCGACTTCGTCGCCAAGAACCCTGAGAAGGTCCAGAAGATCGTCAACGCCTGGTTCGCCACCCTCAAGACCATCGAGGACGATCCCGCCGGCACCCTGCCGATCCTGGTGGAGCGCTCCGGTGTGAGCGAGGCGGAGTTCAAGGAGTACAACGCCGGCACCACCATCCAGACCCTCGCCGAAAACCGCAGCAACTTCAAACAGGGCACCACGATGCTGTCGCTGCCCTATGCCGCCGAGCAGATCAGTGCCTTCCTGGTGGAAACGGGCCTGGCCAAGACCAAGCCTGATCTGACCAACCTGCTGAATTCCCAGTTCGTCGACAACGCCCCTTGAGCGCCATGGTCCGGTCTCCTGCCCTGCGACGCTTCTTCCATCATCCCTGGGTCCTGGGGGTGCTTGGCCTCCTCACCGTCTTTGTGGTGTGGCTTCTGGTCACCTCCAGCGGCATGGTCGACAAGCTCTTCCTGCCCGGTCCCGGGGCGGTCTGGCTGGCGGGCAGCGACCAGTTTCAGCAGGGGATTCTGGTGAAAGACGCCATCGCCAGCATCCAGAGGGTCTTCCTGGGATTCGTGATCTCCGCCGGACTGGCCTTGCCGATCGGCATCGCCATGGGCACGAACCGGACGATCTGCTATCTGCTCGAGCCGCTGATGGGACTGATCCGGTACATGCCGGCGCCGGCCTTCATTCCCCTGCTGATCATTTACTTCGGCCTTGAAGAGCTGCCCAAGGTGATGCTCATCTTCATCGGCACTTTTTTCTTCAACACCCTGATGATCATGGACGCGGTGAAGTTCGTTCCCTCCGAACTGGTGGAAACGGCCCTCACCCTGGGGGGCCGGGGTCTGCCGATCCTCACCAGGGTGGTAGCCCCCTTCATTGCCCCCCAGGTGCTCGACACCTATCGGATCAACATGGCGTCGGCCTGGAATCTCGTGATCGTTGCCGAACTGGTGGCGGCCAACGAGGGCCTGGGCAAACGCATCAGCCTGGCCCAGAGATTCCTGCGCACCGATGAAATCTTCGTCGGCCTGATCGTGATCGGCCTGATCGGCCTGATCATCGATCTCGGCTTCCGGTTCCTGATGCGTCGGGCCTGTTCCTGGGCCAACTGAACCCCATGCATCTCCAGGTTTCCAACGTCTCCAAGAGCTTCGGTGAGGGGAACGATCGCAAGCTCGTCCTTGAGGACATCAGCTTTGAGCTGGTGTCCGGCCAGTTCATGGCCCTGGTGGGAAGCTCGGGATCGGGCAAGTCCACCGTGATGCGCCTGATCGCCGGTCTGGAGCGACCCAGTGCGGGCACCATTCACCTCGATGGTGAGCAGGTCCGGCGCCCCGGTTCCGACCGGGGCATGGTGTTCCAGAAGTACAGCCTCTACCCCTGGCTCACAGCGGCCCAGAACGTCGCCTTCGGCCTGTCGCTCCAGGGCAGGGGCAAGGCGGAGATCCGGGAGCGGACCGCCTACTTCCTCGACGTGGTCGGCCTGGCGGACGCGGCCCGGCTGCTGCCGCGGGAACTCTCCGGGGGCATGCAGCAGCGGGTGGCGATCGCCCGGGCCCTGGCCACCGAGCCGAAGGTGCTGCTGCTGGATGAGCCCTTCGGGGCGCTGGATCTGCAGATCAGGGAGTCGATGCAGGAGTTCCTCCACGACCTCTGGAAGACCACGGGACTCACGGCCCTGCTGATCACCCATGACATCGAGGAAGCCCTGCTCCTCGCCGGCACGGTCCACATCATGGCGCCACGGCCAGGCAGGATCGTTCACACCGTGGCCGTGCAGCTGGACCGCTCCGATCTGCGCCACCTGCGGGTGTCCCAACCCTTCCTGGAACTGCGCGAGGAGCTGGCGGGACGCCTGCGCAGCCTCGACGGCTCCCTTCTCTGAACGCCCTGCGATGCCGTCCGCCTCAGCCGCTTTCC
Organism: Bordetella parapertussis; assembly: GCA_943370335.1. GTDB lineage: Bacteria > Cyanobacteriota > Cyanobacteriia > PCC-6307 > Cyanobiaceae > Cyanobium. Next base: position 29,445 of record CALRQM020000004.1, read on the forward strand.
TGCCGCCGGAGCTCTACCGCTCCGAGGCTGTCGCCGCCCTCGAGCGAGAGCACGTCGCGCCGCATTTCTGGCATCCCGTCGCCGCCGCCGCCGAACTGCCCCCTGGCCATGTCCGGGCGGTGGAGCTGCTGGGCCTGCCGGTGCTGCTCAGCCATGGCCATGACGGCGTCGTCCGGGCGTTCCGCAACCGTTGCCCCCACCGGGCCGTGGCCTTCCGGGAGCCGGCCGAAGGGAGCGTGGCCTGCCGCAGGCTGGTGTGCCCGTACCACGGCTGGACCTACGACCTGGGCGGAGCGCTGCTGGCGGCCGCCCGGGAAGCGGAGTTCATCGAACCGTTCGATCGCCAGGCCTGGCCGCTGGAGGCCCTCGGCTGCCGGGTGCGGGCCTCTCTGATCTGGGTGGCCCACGGGGCCGATCCGATCCCCCTCGACGACCAGCTGGATCTGCCGCTGCAGGAAGCCGCCGACGCCCTCGCCCGAACCCTGGTGCCCCTGGCCTTCCACAGCCAAGCCCTGGCCTGCAACTGGAAGATCGCCCACGACAACACTCTCGACGACTACCACGTCGCCATTGCTCACCCCACCACCCTGCACAGGATGCAGGGCCCGGTGCGCCACTACAGCCATCGCTTCGGCACCTGGGCCAACGTGCTGGCCACCCCCTGGCTGGAAGGGGACACCGAATTTCTCACCTTCGGCCTGCCGCCCTGGAACCACCTGCTGCTATGGCCCGACGGACGCCTGGCCCTGATCCAGTTTCTGCCCCACCATCTGGCCAGCTGCACCATGCAGGTGTGGCTGCTGGGCCCGGAAGAACGCCAGGGCGAAGGGGAAGCCCTGATGGCGGAGATGGTGCAGTTCCTCGCCGAGGACCGCGCGCTGGTGGAGTCCGCCCAGCGGGGGTACGGGGAGGGGTTCCGCACCGGACCTCCCCATCGGCTGGAGGCCCGGATCCTGCACCAGCAGGCGATCTACGCCGCGCTGCTGGAGCCCTGGTAGGCATCGGGGCGGATGCCCAGATAGGCGGCCTCCTTGAACAGGGCCCGCTTGGCATCAGCGTCCTGGCGCTGCTCCGCAATGGCGTAGCGGGCACGCAGGGAGGCCACCAGCACCGCCTGACGGGGATCGCCCCCTGGGGAGGAAGGGGTGGCTGCGGCTGTTGCGGTCGGGGCGACGATCAAATCCATCACAACTCAACTCTGTTCACTATGAACACATCTTATCGCTGTCTCCACCTAACGGCTGACGACGCAACCACCGCGCCATCGCCGTGTTGATCGTCAGCAGATCGGCCACCGGCTGGTCGGTGAACGGCAGGGTGGGCATGTAGCCGTCCGGGCCGAATTCGGGCGTGAAGCTCGGAGGCGGTGCCCCCCGCTTCACGGCCCGCTCGCTGAACAGTTGCCAGCAGGCCAGGTGGGCCGCCAGAGCCTCGGCATGTTCGGGGGCGAAGGGGTGGGACACCTGCGGACCCTGGGCATGGCCCACCCGGGCGTGGATGTGATCCACCCGATCCGCCATCACCTGCACCGGCTCCAGGTCCGGAGTCATCAGCCGCTCGGCCACCACGCACCAATGGCTCAGATCCGCCGTGAGCCGCAGCCCGGGCAGGCCGTCCAGCAGGGGAGCGATGGTCCAGGGCATCCCCAGGCAGCGGGATCGGTGGGTTTCGAAGCTCACCGCCAGGCCGGTGGCCTCCGCAAGCGCCAGCGCCTCGGCCAGGAAGGAGCGTTGCCGCTCGAGAGGCCAGGCATCGCTGCCGGTGAGCACGGTCACCCGGTGGGGCTGCAGCCCGGCGCAGCGGTGCAGCAGCTCGCCCAGTTCCGCCAGGTGCTGCTCCGGCGTGCATCCCAGCTGCGGCACGTAGCCGCCTCCAGTCACCACCTCCAGCACCAGGGGCCTGCCGCGGTCCCGCAGACGGGCGGGGCCAGCCGCGTCGGCCAGCAGGCAGGGATGGCGAATGTTCAGCTCCAGGCCATCAAAGCCCCCGCGCTCGGCCGTCTCCAGGGCCAGGGCCAGGGAGCCCCGGAAGCCCCAAAGAGAAAAGAACAGAAGGGACGTCACCAGACACGGCTCAGGCGCTTCCACTCTTTCCTGCCGCAGGAGAGGGACAGGTAACCAGCTGCACCGGCCACCGCACCCGGTTCAAATGTTCAGCACGAACGGTGTCGGGTTGACCGCGAGCGGGACAGTGGTTGGGGGCCTTACCTTTCGCAGGCCCGTTGCCCCCGTCGTGACCGTTTCACCCTCCTCCGCGCCTGCGGCGACCGGCCCGGGAGCCGCCCCGCCGTTGCTGTCAGGCCCCCTGCTGCAGCGTCTCAACGAACGCCGTGATGGGCCCGGCTGGCGGCGGCTGGCCTTCCATCTCTCGCTGTTGGCGGTGGGCGCCCTGCTCTGGGGCTGCCCGGCGTTGCCCGCGCTGCCCACTGCTGCCCTCTGGGCCCTGCGGCTGGTGGGTCTGCTGCTGCTGGGCTGGGGTCTGGCCTTCGGCTTCTGCGCCATGCACGAATGCGGTCACCGCACCGCCTTCGCCAGCAAGGGTGCCAACGACGCCGTGGCCTGGTGGGCCGGAGTGCTGAGCTTCTACAACGCTGATTACTACCGCCGCTACCACCAGTGGCACCATCGCTTCACCCACCAGCCAGGCCTTGATCCCGAACTGGAGCAAGCACCCCCGAGCACCCTGGCCGGCTACCTGCTGGAGCTGAGCGGCCTGCCCTGGTGGATCGGCAAGATCCGGGGCCACGCCGCCGGCCTGTTTGGTGACTTCGGCGGCAGGCCCTACATCCCCGCCGAGGCCGCGGCGGCGGTCACCCGCTCGATCCGGCTGCAGTTCGCCGTGTACGTCGTGCTGCTGGCGGCCTCCCTGTGGCAGGCCAACGGCGCCCTGGTCTGGTTCTGGCTTCTGCCCCTCGCCGTCGGACAACCCCTGCTGCGGTTCGTGCTGATGGCCGAGCACGGCGGCTGCAGCACGGACACCGACGGCCTCAGCAACACCCGCACCACCCTCACCCTGGGCCCCCTGCGCTGGCTGATGTGGGACATGCCCTTCCACGTCGAGCATCACCTCTACCCCTCGGTTCCCTTTCACGCCCTGGCCGAGGCCCATGGCCATCTGGCCCCCCATCTGGTGCACACAGGCCAGGGCTACCTGGCGGTTCACCGCGGCTTCCTGCAGGACCCCGCCCGGCTCGCCCTCCCCTGAGTCCCGATCCCTTGCCACGTCCGCCCGCGTCCCCGCGCCGCTTCGCGCTCGGGGATTTCCCCCTCGCCGGCGGGGGGCAGATGGCAGCCGCCTGGCTCGACTACCGCGTCTACGGAACCCTGGCCGACGACCGCTCCAACCTGGTGCTCTACCCCAGCTCCTATGGCGCCTGGCCCGAGGACATCGACTGGGTGGTGGGTCCGATCCTCGATCCGGAGCGCTGGTGCGTGGTGCTGGTGAGTCAGTTCGGCAACGGCCGCTCCAGCAGTCCGAGCAGCGGAGATCCGGGGCTGGCCGGCGGCCGCTGGCCCGTCGATCACCGCGACAACGTGGCCGCCCAGCGACGGCTGCTGGAGGAGGTGTTCGCGGTCACCACACCCGCCTTGATCTACGGCTGGTCGATGGGCGCCCAGCAGGCCTACCACTGGGCGGTGCTGGAGCCGGAACGGACCCGGCGGGTCTGCTGTGTCTGCGGCACGGCGCGCACCACCCCCCACAACAGGGTGTTCCTGCTCAGCCTGCGCCAGGCGCTCACCGCCGATCCCGCCTGGGATGGACGCCGCTTCCGGGGCATGCCGGAGCAGGGATTGCGCACCTTCGCCCTGATCTACGCCAGCTGGGCCGCCAGCCAGCCCTTCTACCGCCGTGGCGCCCATCGGCAGCTGGGTTACGACAGCGTCGAGGCCTACGTGGAGCAGGCCTGGCTGCCGGCCTACCGCCGCCATGACCCCCACGACCTGCTGGCGATGCTGGACGTCTGGCTGGCGAACGACGTGGCCGCCGCCGCGGGGCTCGCTTCGGCTGACGCTGAGGCCGACCTTGCCGCGGCCCTGGGCCGGATCCGGGCCCGCACCACCGTGATCGCCGGCCGCCACGACCTCTACTTCACCCCCGAGGACTGCGGCGCCGAGGCCGCCCTGATCAGCGGCGCCCACTTCGAGGTCCTGGAGTTCGACCTGGGTCACCGGGCCGGCAATCCCCGCGACGCCCCGGCCGAGCAGCGCCAGCTGCGGGCCGCCATCGACCGGCTCTGCGCCGACTGACGGCTCTGCGCCCACTGACGTCCCCCGGACCTCTCCGCCCCCATCCCCCTCACCACCGACCGATGACCGACCTGGCCCGCTTCGCCGCCACCCATGGCATCCGGCATTTCCTGTTCTCGTTCTGCGATCTGTTCGGGGTGCAGCGGGCCAAGCTGGTGCCGGCCGCCGCGGCTGCCGAACTGGCCCGCTCCGGTGCCGGTTTCGCCGGTTTCGCCGCCTGGCTCGACATGACGCCGGCCGACCCGGACGTGCTGGCGATCCCCGATCCCACCAGCCTGATGGTGCTGCCCTGGCAGAAGGAGGTGGCCTGGGTGGCCACCGATCTGCAGGTGGAAGGGGTGGCGCTGGAGCAGTCCCCCCGGCGGGTGCTGCAGCGGCAGATCGCCCGGGCAGCGGCCATGGGCCTGCAGTTCCGCAGTGGCGTGGAGGCGGAGTTCTTCCTGATGGACCCGGAGCGGGACGCCATCGCCGACGGCCTCGATCGGCAGTCGAAGCCCTGCTACGACCAGCTGGCCCTGATGCGCCACTTTCCCCTGATCAGTGAGCTGCTCGAGGGCATGGAGAGCCTCGGCTGGGGGCCGTACCAGGCCGACCACGAGGACGCCAACGGCCAGTTCGAGCTCAACTGGACCTTTGCCGAATCCCTGCTGACCGCCGACCGCCATGCCTTCTTCCGGGTCATGGCGGCCGCCCTGGCGGAGCGCCATGGGGTGCGGGTGAGCTTTCAGCCCAAGCCGATTGCGGCCCTCACCGGCAACGGCGCCCACCTGCATGCCTCCCTCTGGGACGAAGCGGGCCACAACGTGTTCCACGACCCGGCGGGGGAGAAGGGCCTGTCGGAACTCGCCTATCAGTTTCTCGCCGGCCTGCTGGCCCACGCCCCGGCCCTGTGCGCCCTCACCAATCCGGTGGCCGGCAGCTACCGACGCCTGGCCCGCTCCGTCACCAGCTCCGGCGCCACCTGGTCGCCGTCCTGGATCAGCTACGGCGGCAACAACCGCACCCACATGGTGCGCATCCCCGACGACCAGCGGATCGAACTGCGCCTCGGCGACGGTGCCGCCAACCCCTACCTGCTCCAGGCCGCGGTGCTGGCGGCGGGGCTCGACGGCATTGAACGCCGCCTCGATCCCGGCCCCCGCAGCGATCGGAACACCTATGTGCAGGCGCCGGAGGGTGCGGCCTCCCTGCCCACCTGCCACGCCGATGCCCTGGAGGCGTTCCGCCACGACGCGCCGCTGCGGGACTCCCTGGGGGAGGCGTTCTGCACGGCCTACGAAGCCCTCGTGGCCCAGCGCAGCGATGGCTGAGATGGCCAGGGGTCCGTCATCTCCAGGGCGGTGAAAGATCAGCAGAACTGCCTATGGCCAGGACGTTCCAGAAGGGAGAGAGTGACTGCATCAACCAGGAGGCTCCAGCGATGGAAGAGACACCACCCGGTCAGATTTCAGGAGTTCGTTGACGGCAGGTCCCTGCTCCAACAGTCTTGTCCCTCTAATGGTTTCCCGTTCTCTTGCAGATCACCCGATGCATCGTTCAGGTGCCCACGGGTCTACGGAAACCAGCTCCTGGATGCCCCGGCCCCAGGTGCCACCGCCCGCAGCTCCGACTCCGAAAACCATCCCCCGGGGACTCCCACGGATCCCCAGCCCACCTGACCTCTTTTCGATGGCGCGTTCATAACGAAACGGGCATCCTCGGCCCCTTTCGTCATCACCCATCAACGGTCCCCATGGACCTGATCGTCAGCCCTTCTGATCGTCCAATCACCCATCGACATCAGACCCATCAACACAAGACAGGAACGCTCGCCGTTCCACCCCAAGCCCGGCTCACCTGGAAGCCGGGCTTTTTCATGGGCGCCGCTGGCCTGGAGGGGGGCCGCGGCCGGGCCCGGTGGAAACCACCTAGGTTTGCTTAACAATTGGACAGGGTCGATGCCGCGCTTGCCCTGGGCCGTGTTGCTGCTGACGGTGCTGGGGGCCAGGTACCTGCACTGGCGCCTGGGCGCGAGCCTCAACCTGGCCACGCCCCTGTCCACCACGTTGAGCCTGCTGACGCTGGCAGCGGAACTGGTGCTGCTGGCCGGCTTCTTCCTGCAGCTCTGGTTCACCCTGCTGCCCGAGCGGCCCGCTCCTGCCGCCGGCCCGATCCCGCTGCCGGCCCCGGCGGTCGATGTGCTGGTGCCCAGCTGTGGGGAACCGGCCGATCTGGTGGAACGCTGCCTGCGGGGCTGCCTGGCGATGGACTATCCGGCGCTGACGGTCTGGCTTCTGGACGACGCCGGGCGGCCGGAGCTGGCGGAACTCTGTGGCCGCCTCGGCTGCCGCTATCTCGCCCGCCAGGACCACCCCCACGCCAAGGCCGGCAACCTCAACCACGGCCTGCGCCACTGCCAGGGCGATCTGGTGGCGGTGTTCGATGCGGATGTCGTGCCCCTGCGGCCGTTCCTGAGCCGCACGGTCGGCCTGTTCACAGATGCGTCCGTGGGGTTCGTGCAGACCCCGCAGAGCTACATGAATGCCGATCCGGTGATGCGCAACCTGCGCCTGGAGCGCTGGCTGCTGCCGGATGAGGAGAGCTTCTACCGCTGGATCCAGCCCACCCGCCAGAACCTCAATGCGGTGGTCTGCGCCGGCACCTCCTTCGTGATGCGGCGCGAGGCTCTCGAGCGGGTGGGGGGCTTCGAAACAGCCACCCCCTCGGAGGATCTCGCCACCGGCATCCGGATCACCGCAGCGGGCTACCGCAACCACTACCTCTCGGACAAGCTCAGTGCCGGCCTGGCCCCGTTCACGGCCGCGGCCATGGCCCGGCAACGCTGCCGCTGGGGCAGTGGTTCGCTGCAGACCCTGCGCACGGGTGCCGACCCGCTGCGGATCCCCGGGCTCAGTCCCCTGCAACGGCTGGCCTACAGCGAGGGCATCCTGCACTGGTTCAGCTTCCCGGCCCAGCTGGTGCTGCTCTGCACGCCGCTCAGCCTGGGCCTGCTGGGGATCGCCCCGATCCTCATCGGCGGCGAGGCGCTGGTCACCGTTGCCCTGCCGTTCTTCCTGTGCCAGCTGCTGCTCAGCCGCTGGTTGAGCGGCCACTCCCGGGCGGCGATCTTGCCGGAGCTCTACCGCTGGATCTTCCTGCTGCCGATCTGCGCCGCCGTGGTGTCCACGGCCCTGGGGCGGCCGCGCCGGTTCAGGGTCACCCCCAAGGCGGTGACCGGCCGGGGGCCCACCGGCCCCGACGCTGGCCTGCTTCTGCCGCTGCTGGTGCTGCTCACCCTCCAACTGCTGGCCCTGGGGAACCTGGCCCAGGGTCGGCAGCCACTGCTGGCCGGCCAGGGGTCGGCTCTGCCGGTCTCGGCGGCCACGCTCGGGGTGCTGCTGGGCTGGAGTCTGCTCAACGGTCTGCTGCTGCTGCTGGCGATCCGGAGCTGCTGGGATCGGCCCCGCAGTGATGGGGTGCCCTGGTTCGCCCTGTCCCTGCCGCTCCGGCTGCACCACCGGCGGGAGATCGTGCCGGGACGGCTGCAGGCGATCAGCGCCACGGGCGCCGAACTCAGCCTGGAGAGCAGAGACGCTGCCCGCGCTCTGGAGGCCACAGCCCCCCTGGCACTAGAAGGACTGCTGCCGGACCAGACGCTGCCCTTCCTGCCGATGGCCCAGCGCGCCGCTGCCGTCGGCGGCACCTGGGGACCGCTCACGCCCCTGCAGCGGGATCAGCTCGAGACCCTGCTCTACCGGCGGGAGGGGCTCTGGCCCACCCTGAAGGCTCCCTTCGAGTTGCGCACCCTGCCGCTGGTGCTGCTGCGAACCCTGCAGCGGATCGGGCCGGAGAGCTGGTTCCGCCGCAGCCTCATTCCCCAGCTTCCACCCCTGGAGGCGCTGCCGCTCCCCAGGCATGCAGACCTTCCAGCACGGGCAGGAGTGCCTGACCGCGCTCGGTGAGTCCGTACTCCACCCGGGGCGGGACCTCGCTGAAGACGCGACGGCACACCACGGCATCAGCCTCCAGCTCCCGCAGCTGGGCCGTCAGCACCTTGTGGCTCACCCCCGCCAGCGACCGCTGCAGGGCTGAGAAGCGGCGGACACCGCCGCTGAGCTCACGCACGATCATCAGCTTCCAGCGTCCGCGCATCACCCGCAGGGCCAGTTCCGCCGGACAGACCTCCGGATCACCGCCGCTGTCGAGATCGTCGAGAAAGGTCGTCACGGGTTGGAGTTACCAGCGGGTGACCCAGGCACCAATCGGTGCGTTCTTGTCAGGCACGGTGCGCGTCGGCCAGAGTCACCCCATGACCTTAACGATCCCTTCCGGTCCAGGGCCTTCCCGCTCCCCCCTGCCGGTCTCCACACGATGAACGACCTGTTCACCCCCCTGACGATGGGGCCCCTGGAGCTGCCCAACCGGGTGCTGATGGCTCCCCTCACCCGAGCCCGTGCCGAACCTGGCCACGTCCCGGGCCCGCTGATGGCCACCTATTACCAACAACGGGCCAGCGCCGGCCTGGTGATCGCCGAGGCCACGATGGTGATGGAGGGAAACTCCGCCTTCTGGCATGAACCCGGCATCCATTCACCGGCCCAGGTGGAGGGCTGGCGGCTCACCACCGAGGCGGTGCACGCCGCCGGTGGGCGGATCGTGCTGCAGATCTGGCACGGCGGTCGGGCCTGCCACCCCCTGCTCAACGACGGCCGTCAGCCGGTGGCACCGAGCCCGATCGCCATCACCGGCGACGAGGTGCACACCCCCGAGGGGAAACAGCCCTACGTCGTGCCCCGGGAGCTGGCCGATGAGGAACTGCCGACGATCGTGGCCGGGTTCCGGCTGGCCGCCCGCAACGCCACCGCCGCCGGCTTCGACGGGGTGGAAGTGCATGGCGCCAATGGCTATCTGCTCGATGAGTTTCTGCGTGACGGCAGCAACCGGCGCGGTGGTCCCTACGGCGGGCCGATCGCCAACCGGGCCCGGCTGCTGCTGGAGGTGCTGGAGGCAGCGCAGAACGAGTCCCCCCTGGTGGGCCTGCGGATCTCTCCGCTGAACGGGTACAACGCCATGGTGGACAGCGACCCGATCGGACTGTCCAGCTGGCTGGCGGAGCGGCTGAACGACTCCGGGCTGGACTACCTGCACGTGATGCGGGGAGACTTCCTCGGCCAACAGCACGGCGACGTGCTCACCCCGATCCGGGCGGGATTCAGCGGGGTGCTGGTGGGCAACATGGGCTACAGCGCCGAGGAAGCCAACGGCGCCATTGCCGCCGGCCAGCTCGATGCGGTGGCCTTCGGCAATGCCTTCCTGGCCAACCCCGACCTGCCTGCACGGATCCGCCGCGGCGCCCCCCTGCAGGATCCCGATCCAGCCACGTACTACACCGCTGGTCCAGCCGGCTACACCGACTACCCCTTCCTGGAGCCCACCTGACATGGCCCCCGATCTTCTGGTGCTGAGCGCCAGCAACGGTGAGAACCTGGCGCTCTCTGAACGCTTTGCCGCCGCAGCTCGCGCCCGGGGCATGGGGGCCGAGGTGCTCGACCTCACCACCCTGTCCCTGCCGCTCTACAACCCCCGCACCCACGCCGAAGCCGGCCTTCCCGCCGCGGTGGGCCCGCTCAGCGAGACCCTCGGGGCCGCCCCCCGCTGGGTGATCTGCGCCCCTGAATACAACGGCTCGCTGCCCCCGGTGCTGACCAGCGCCATCGCCTGGCTTTCGGTCCAGGGAGAGGGATTCCGCAGCCTGTTCAACGGCCGGCCGATTGCGATCGCCACCCATTCGGGCGGCCCCGGGGTGGAGGTGCTGGCCGTGCTGCGCATCCAGCTGGCCCACCTCGGGGCCCATGTGGTCGGTCGCCAGCTCTCCTGCAGCCGCCACAACCCCGCCAAGGACAGCAGCATTGACGACATCGTGCACCGCCTCCAGCGGATGGACCTGATCCAACCCTGACGCCCCCCACCCCATGACCCTCGTCTTCCGACCTGCCGGTGAGCGGTTCCACAGCCAGCTCGACTGGCTGGACAGCTGGCACAGCTTCTCCTTCTCCCACCACCACGATCCCGCCTGGATGGGCTTCGGGCCGCTGCGGGTGATCAACGACGACACCATCGCCGCCGGCCGGGGCTTCGGGATGCATCCGCACCGGAACATGGAGATCGTCACGGTGATGGTGGAGGGCCAGCTCAACCATCACGACTCCATGGGCCACAGCGAGGTGCTCCGGGCCGGGGAGGTGCAGGCGATGAGCGCCGGCACCGGCGTGGTCCACAGCGAGATGAACCAGGGTGAGCAGCCCTGCCGTCTGCTGCAGATCTGGATCGAACCCAGCCGCGAGGGCCATGCCCCCGCCTATCGCCAGGAGCCTTTCCAGATCCGCCCGGGCTGGACGCCGCTGCTGGATCCGGACGAACGGCAGGGCGCCCTGGCCATCAACCGGCCGGTGCGCCTCTGGCGGGCACGACCGGCGGCGGGGGAGCAGCTGGAGCTGGCCATCGCCCCTGGAGCCAGCGGCTGGCTGCAGCTGATCGATGGCCAGGGCACGGCCTTCGGGAGGCCGCTGCAGCGGGGCGATGGCCTCGGTTTCCCGGCAACCCCACCCGAGCGCTTCGAGGCCGGCGCCGATGGGGCTGATCTGCTGCTGTTCGAGCTGCGCTGAGCGCAGCTGGCCGGCGGCGGTGGTGCACAACCACGCCCCGGATCCAGGATGGGGGGAACAGCCGGACGTCATGGCCCGTTTTCTGCTCCTCTTCCGGCCCCGGCAGCCCCTTCCCCCACCCGAACTGATCGGTCGGCTCGATCCCCTGCTCCAGCGGTTCCACGCCGACGTGGAGCATCGCTCCCCCGCCCACCTCAGCGCCATGGTGCGGGGGGAGCACGAGACGCTGCGGCTGCAGCTGATCGCCGACGTGCAGGCCAAGGCGGACGGTCCCGTGCTGGAGCTGGTGCTGATGAGCCGGGAGGCCATGGGGGCCGGGGCGCCCCACACCAAGGAGCTGTTCGAGACGCTGGTGGCGATCGCGGCCGAGGTGATGCCCGACCTTGACCTGGTGTTTCGATCCGACCGGGACGGCGCCCTGCCCGACCGCAACTGAGAGAATGGCCGCGATGCAGACCCTCCTGTCGACCCCGGCCGCCCTGGCGGAACTCCAGCCACCGCGCGGCTATCGCGTCCTGGCCTGGCTCGGACTGGTGGCCAACCTGCTGGTCCTGCCGCTGGGCCTGGCGGCGATCCTGCTCACCGGCGTCTGGAGGACGGCCAATGTGGTCGTGTACACCAGCGCCGTGCTGCCTGCGGTGGCCCTGGGGGTGGTGGCCTGTGTTGCGTTGCTGAAGTGGCGGCTGTGGGGCCAGGTGCTGGCGATCGTGGCGCTGTCGATCGATCTGGCGATCGAGATGGCCTACGGCATCGTGCGGATGGCCCTGGTGGGGGAAGAGCGCCTGCTGCTGGCCGTGGGCGCCCCCCTGGCCTGGGGTCTCACCCTGGCAGCGCTGGTGTTCTGGTGCCGGCCTGGAATCCGCTCCTACCTGAGCTGAAGGTCCGCCGCGGTCCACCGGGCAACCTGCCGTTCTGTATCAACGGCACCACCCATGGGGCAGGACACAAGGATTGGATACCCCCCAGCCGACCCCAGCTGTTTCCATGCCCAGCCCCCAACGCTTCGCCGCCATTCAGGAGATTCACCAGCGCCCGCTGGTGGCGACCCCCCCCATCGAGTCGCTCGATGAGCTCTGGGCCAGCGACGTGTTCAGCCTGGCCAAGATGAAGGCGGCCCTGCCGAAGGACATCTTCAAGTCGGTGCAGCGCACCATCAAGGAGAACGGCAAGCTGGACGTCTCGGTCGCCAACGTGGTGGCCCAGGCGATGAAGGAATGGGCCACCGGCCGCGGCGCCCTGTACTACGCCCACGTCTTCTACCCGCTCACGAACGCGACCGCCGAGAAGCACGACGGCTTCATCTCGGTGCAGGGTGATGGCTCGGTGATCACCGAGTTCACCGGCAAGGTGCTGGTGCAGGGCGAGCCCGACGGCTCCTCGTTCCCGAGCGGCGGCATCCGCACCACCTTCGAGGCCCGCGGCTACACCGCCTGGGACATCACCAGCCCGGCCTTCCTGATGGAGACCCCCAACGGTCTCACCCTCTGCATCCCAACTGTCTTCATCTCCTGGACCGGCGAGGCCCTCGACAAGAAGACCCCCCTGCTGCGCTCCCACGCCGCCATGAACAAGCAGGCCCAGCGCCTGCTGCGGCTGCTCGGGGAAACCGATGTAGCTCCGGTCAACTCCAGCTGCGGCGCCGAGCAGGAGTACTTCCTGATCGACAGTGCCTACGTGCCCCTGCGTCCCGACATCCTCCTGGCCGGCCGCACCCTGTTCGGCAAGTCCTCCGCCAAGGGCCAGCAGTTCGATGACCACTACTTCGGCGCCATCCCCCAGCGGGTGCAGGTGTTCATGCAGGACGTGGAGCGCCAGATGTACAAGCTGGGAATCCCCGCCAAGACACGCCACAACGAGGTGGCACCGGGCCAGTTCGAGATCGCCCCGTTCTTCGAGGCGGCCAACGTGGCCACCGACCACCAACAGCTCACGATGACCATCCTCAAGAGCACGGCACGCCGCCACGGCATGAACTGCCTGCTGCATGAGAAACCGTTCGAAGGCATCAACGGCTCCGGCAAGCACGTCAACTGGTCGGTGGGCAATCCCACCCAGGGCAACCTGCTCGATCCGGGCAGCACCCCCCACGAGAACATGCAGTTCCTGCTGTTCTGCGGCGCCGTCATCCGCGGTGTGCACAAGTTCGGCCCCCTGATGCGGGCTGTGGTGGCCACCGCCGGCAACGATCACCGCCTCGGCGCCAACGAGGCCCCTCCGGCGATCATCTCCGTCTATCTGGGCAGCCAGCTGGAGGATGTGTTCCGCCAGATCAAGGAAGGCGACGTGACCGGCTCCACCCATGCCGGCGTCATGCAGCTCGGTGTCGACACCCTGCCCGAGTTCCCCAAGGATCCCGGTGACCGCAACCGCACCTCCCCCTTCGCCTTCACCGGCAACCGTTTCGAGTTCCGGGCCGTCGGCTCCAACCAGTCGGTGGCCGGCCCCCTGGTGGCCATGAACACGATCCTGGCCGATTCGCTCGCCTACGTGAGCGACCACCTGGAGCAGAAGATGGCCGCGGGTGAAAGCCTGCCGGGTGCCGCCTTCTCCGTGCTGAAGCAGATCATGACCGACCACGGCAACGTGGTGTTCGGCGGCGATGGCTATTCCAGCGAGTGGCACCGCATCGCCGTGGAGGAGCGGGGCCTGGAGAACCTGCCGACCACCGCCGATTCCCTGCCGGTGCTGCAGCGGCCTGAAGTCCGCGACCTGTTCGCCCAGCAGGGTGTCCTCACCCCCCTGGAGCTGGAAAGCCGCTTCGAGGTCTACGCCGAGCAGTACGTGCTGGCCATCGACGTGGAAGCCAAGCTGGCCGTGCAGATCGCCCAGACCCAGATCTACCCGGCCGCCATGCGCTACCTGGGTGAGCTGGCCAGCTCCCTGCAACTGCAGACCTCCATGGGCCTCCAGGTGTCCCCGGAAACCCAGCACAAGGTCGCCTCCCTCAGCGCCAAGCTGATGGAACTCAGCAGTGCGCTCGAAAGTGCGATCAGCAACGCCCCCCACGGCACCATCGCCCACATGCGTTACTCCGCTGACACCCTGATGCCGCTGATGCACCAGCTGCGGGAAGCGGTCGATGGTCTCGAGGCCGTGGTCGACGACAACATCTGGCCCTTGCCCTCCTACCAGGAGATGCTGTTCATCCGCTGAGCCCCCCTAGGCCTCAGCCGCGGGAGGGCCTTTCGGGGCCCTCTTTTTTTTGGCCTCCCGGCGGGAGGGACCTCACGTTCTGCGCGCTTGGTTCCCTTCAGCACAGTCGACCCGTGGCCGGAGGTGCTGGAGTCATTGGATGATCCCTCCAGCCGACCAGCTCCCCACCGCCGACGGATCCCCCGAACTCCGGGACCTGGAGGATCGCTACGGCTCCTACTGCCGGGCGATGCGCATGCTGGTGCGGGAAGGGAAGAGCCTCAAGAACGTGCAGCGGACCGTGTGCTGGCAGCAGCTGGCCCGCCTGCACGACAGTCGCCCGGCCCGCTACCAGGAACCCGATGCCCTCTATCTGAAACTCTGCCGGGAAGGCGGCAGCGGCGGGGCGGCGGCGGCCAGGCGCTGAGGCCCGAAGGGCGCCGCAGGGGAGTCTTTCGTGGATTCGGTCACATCGGCCACTGACAGGCACCCCTGGAGAGAACGATGACGGGTGTTCCTTGCTTTTGACGCGATCCATGGACGCACCAACGGCCTTCGCCGCGGTCGCACTCGCCGCCGTCTCCTGGGATGGCGCTCTCACCATGGCGGGCACACGGGCCCTGCGCCACGCCCTTGATTACCGCGCCCCCTTCAAGGGTCGCAGTGACAAGGACATGATCACCCTGATGGACACCCTGCTTCAGGGCCTGCGGGCCAAGGGGTCGATCGGGCTGATGGAGGAAGCGGCCGCGGTGCTCGATGACCGCCAGCGCCACACGGCCTACGCCGTGGCGGCGGAGATCATGCGCTCCGACGGTCCCCTGCAGGACCAGGAGCAGAAGATTCTCGCCGACCTCGCCAGCACCCTGGGCCTCGATCCAGAGGAAACCACCAAGGTCCTGGAGGTGATGGACGTCCTCCATGCCAGCATCCTGGAGCCCGCCGTGAGCGCATGAGTTCCGCCCCCGCCGGCCTGCGCATCGCCGTGGTGGGGGCCGGCAGCTCCGGCCTCCTGCTCTCGGTGATCCTGCAGCGCCAGGGCCACCGGGTCAGCCTGTTCGAACGCTCACCACGGCTGCGCACCGAAGGCTGCGGGATCCTGCTGGTGAAGAGCGGCGTCGAGGCGGTGGCGGCGGCCGCCATCCCCGGCCTTCTCGACGACCTGCTGGCCGGCGGCCATCCGGTGCAACGGTTCGTCTTCCGCAACCTGAGGGGTGATCTGATCGAAGCCAGCCCGGCCGAACGGGAGGCCGGCGACCTGCCGTCGCTGCTGATTCACCGCCGCGCCATCCTGGACGCCCTCTGGCGCCATCTCGATCCCGCTGGTTTCCAGGGTGGTCGTTCCCTCGTCAGCTGGAGCCAGACCAACGAGGGCGTGGAAGCGACGTTCGCCGACGGCCCGCCATGGACGGGCGATCTGCTGATCGGGGCCGACGGGATCTTCTCCAAGGTGGCCTCCCTGCTGCGCCCCGACCGGCGCCTGCAGTACCTCGGCGATCGGGTCTGGCGTGGGGTGGTGCCCGACGAGACCTTCTGCACCGACGGGGATTTCTTCGTCTACGCCCGCGGCCGGGGCATCTACGCCAACTTCTTCGATCTGGGCCCCGATGGGGACGGCAACGGTCGCACCCACTGGGGCTTCTTCCAGGAGGAGGAGCTCCCCGACGACCGCGGCACCCGGCAGAGGCTGCTGGAGGAGGGAGTGCCGGCCGCGGCCCTGGCCAAACTGCCTGCCGATGCCGCCGCCATCATCAGCGCCACGGCCCCGGAAGGGGTGGTCGCGAACTGGTCGTTCGACATCGATCCCCTGCCGGCGTTCGTTGCAGGGCGGGTGGCCCTGATCGGCGACGCCGCCCATGCGATGAGCTCCTCCCAGGCCCGGGGAATGACGGCGGGACTCGAGGATGCGGTGGCCCTGGCCGCCTGCCTCGCCCCGGGCATCGCCGCCACCCCCGAGCTGGCCCTGCAGCGTTACCAGGAGGAGAGGCTGCCGGTGGTGCACCGCTACCAGGAGCGCAGCCGCCAGGTGAGCCACCGCACGGGGCGGAAGCGCCCGCCGACCCGGGATGCCGCCGGGACGCCTGTAGCGGAGCAACACCGAAAGATGTTGTGAAGGTGACAGTTCCGATCTGGCACAGGGGGCAGAATGACATTCCTGTATACGAGGCAAGACGTGGCGATCTCCTTACCTCAGACCCGTCACCGCAGCACTTCCCAATCCTGCCGAACCTACCGGCTGGTGGATCAGCAGGGTGACCCCCATCCCATCCTCGACGACCTCTACGAGTCGCTGGATGCGGCCTGGAGTGAGGCGCTCCATTGGTGGCAGGAAGAATTCGGCCCGGTGCAGGGGCCGGTGGGCATCGGGGTGGAGGTGAGCACCCTCAGCGGTGAATGGCGCACCCTGCGCTACCCGGGCACCTGAGGGGTTCAGCCCACCGTCACGCCTTTCCAGAACGCCACGCGCCCCCGGATGTTGCTGGCGGCCTCTTTTGGCGCCGGATAGTACCAGACCGCATTGGGATTCTCCTTGCCATCCACCACCAAGTCGTAGTAGTGGGCTTCCCCCTTCCAGCCGCAGAACGAGCGGTGGCTGGAGGGCCGGATGCAGGCGGCATCCAGCGACGCCGCCGGGAAATAGGCATTGCCTTCCACCGTCACGATGTCGTCGCTGCTGGCGATCACCGTTCCATTCCAGCTGGCCTGCATCGCTGACGCCGTCGAAGTGGATGCATTCTGGCGCCCCTGGCCCGGCTTACCAGTCGTTGGGCTGGTAGATCCGCAGGGTGCCCACACCCACCGGGCTGGCCACAGGGCCCGGGCCGGCCGGACTGGCTGTCACCTGGAACAGGTAGGTGTCGGCCTGGATGGGGTTGAACCAGGGCCGCAGCGACACGGTGACGGTCTCGCCGGGGGGAACGGGCTCGGGAAAACGGAGCGTGAAGCGCCGGGCGTCAGGTTCGAAGCTCGTCTGCACAGGGATCTGGCGCCCCTCGCGGCGGGGAACCCCCAGGAAGGCCCGGGTCCGCTCGACAGCGAAGGGAAACTGCCAGTCGGCACCCCGGGTCTGCTGGATGGTCAGGCCGCCGAGGGAAGCACCCGCCAGCGCATCGAGACTGAGGGTGAAGAAGTACTCCGCCGGGGATTGGCCCACGTTGGTGGTGTAGCTGGTGAGGGTCACCTTCCAGGGAGCCCGCACGAACGCGGTGCGGCCTCCCAGCTCCAGGGCTCGGGCGCCGGGCACCGCGCTGGCCAGCAGCAGCGAGAGCGCCGCCAGCGGCAGGATGGCGGCGTTCCCTCCCAGGGGGCTGGGCCACGAAGGATGGGCCATGCCACCTCCAGCTACAGATCCAACGCTAGAGGGGCGCTCCTAAGGGGGGCGCACCGGCCAGGAAAGGGGACGGATCCTGGTCGCGGCGATGCTGCACCGGAATCGCGTCCCCCTGGGCGCTTGGGTCGGCAGCATCCAGGCAGGCGGTGGCCTCCAGGGCGCGGCGCAGCAGACGGGCGGCATGCAGCGGCATGTCCCTCGGCACGCTGATGCGATCGCGCAAGTAGCGCAGTCCCCTGGCCGATCCAGCCGGCGGCGGGCACTCCCGGCCCGTGATCAGGAGGGTGAGCGCACAGCGCAACGGCCGATCCAGCCCGTCCCGGCCGAGGGGATTGCGCGCCATCAGGGTGTCCCGGTGACGTAGCACCCTGGCCAGGGCCACCCCGGCCGCATCCGGCGGCTCGCTCTGGCTGGTTTCGGGGTCGGACCCGGGCGAGCCCACCACCGGCCAGGGGCCGGCATCGATCCGCTGCGCCAGATCCCGCTGTTCCGCCGTACCACTGGCATGACAGCCCCCCATCTGGGGGGGCAGGTCGTGGGCGTGGGTGTGAAAGTCGCTCTGGGTGCCCAGATAGGTGGATCGCTGCTCGAGGGCGTGGAACCAGCGATCGATGGCCGGGTAGCGCTCCCTCAGCAGGTAACCCTTGTAGTAAGCCAGGCTGGCGCTCATCCGTTCGAGGTAGGGCACGAAGACCAGATCCGCCGTGCCCAGGTCCCCCAGCAGAAACGGACCGGGGTTGGCGGTGAGGGCGCTGGCGAAGCGTTCCGCGAAACGATCGAAACCCTGCTGGCCCCTGGCCTCCTCAGCAGCCCCACGACTCGGGACGCAGAGCCACTGGCACCAGGCCCGGAACACCTGACGCTCCAGCTGGCGCAGGGGAAGCACCTCCCGAGCGTTCATGCCCTGCCCAAGCGGACCGAAATTGGCCTCCAGGGCTTCAAGAATGCGGTCGCTTTCGGTGATCAGCCGGCCGTCCAGCTCGAGGGCCGGCAACATGCCGCCCGGCACCAGATCGGAGTACCAGGGTTCCTTCTGCCCGTAGCAGTGCATCGTGACCTTGCGGGTCCGGTACGGAACCCGCCGCTCCTCCAGCCACAGCCAGACCTTCTGGCAGTAGGGGCACCAGGCGTGGTGATCCCGGTACAGCATCACCCGGATCTCCCCCTCGGGACGGCCGAACGGGCGCAAGAGCGCCTGGGGGCTGGTGGGCCCTGAGGCCAGATCCGTGAAGGCGGGCGTCGCCAGCGCTGGCGCCGCCTCCCGGGCCAGCTCCTTCCAGTTCAGCGGCTCGAACAGCACGGTGGCGGAGCCGGCCATGGAGGCGCGAAACGGGCGTTCAGCCTAGACAGTTCCGATGGGGAAAAAACCCTGCCGGCCCTCGCACCCCCACGGACGACGAACCTAAGGTTGGGGCAACCAAGCTTCCCAGCACCCCCATGTTCGACGCCTTCACCAAGCTCGTGGCCCAGGCTGATGCCCGCGGCGAATTCCTCAGCCCCGGTCAGATCGATGCCCTGGGCGCCATGGTGGCCGAGAGCAACAAGCGGATGGACACCGTCAACCGCATCACCTCCAACGCCTCCAAGATCGTCACCAACGCGGCCCGCGACCTGTTCGACCAACAGCCCGCCCTGATCGCCCCCGGCGGCAACGCTTATACCCATCGCCGCATGGCCGCCTGCCTGCGCGACATGGAAATCGTTCTCCGCTACATCACCTACGCGATCTTCACCGGCGATGCCTCCGTACTGGAGGATCGCTGCCTCAACGGCCTGCGCGAGACCTACCTGGCCCTGGGCGTCCCCGGCGCTTCCGTGGCCGAAGGCATCCGCAAGATGAAGGACGCCGCGATCGCCATCGCCAGCGACCGCAACGGCATCACCCAGGGGGACTGCGCCGCCCTGATGTCGGAAGTGGGGACGTACTTCGATCGGGCCGCCGCTGCCGTCGCCTGATCTGCTGCGGGATCTGATCAGCAAACGGATCAAGGCCGGGGCACTGTTCCCGGCCTTTTTTTGTGGCTGTTCGCTCGCCAACCGGGAGCTTTGTTCGTTTTGCTACACACCGATGCAACCCCGCAGCGGATGGTGTTCTCATGAACTTTTCATAGGTTCCCCCCACCACCATGACCCTGTCTCCCACAGGTCGAGGAGTGTCCGCAGAGGCCACCTTCGACCGCTTCCGCTCCCTGGCTCTGGCCCGCCTCCAGGACCCCCAGCTGCGTAGCGCCGCGTTCTGCCTGTTGGCCCTGGGGGCCGGCATCGTCCCGCTGCTGGCCGGTTCGGCCAAGGCGGCTCTGGCCGCGGCACCCACCGATGGCGCCGACACCCTGCTGATGCTGGTGGGCTCGGCCATGGTGCTGCTGATGACCCCAGGCCTGGCCTTCTTCTACGGCGGCTTCACCCGTTCCAAGAACGTGCTGAACTGCATGATGATGAGCTTCTTCCTGATGGGGCTCATCGGCGTTCTCTGGGTGGTGATCGGCTACAGCCTCGCCTTCGACACCGGCTTCAAGAGCCCCTTCATCGGCGGGCTCGGCTCGATGTTCCTCAGTGGTGTGGGCGGCGAACTGGGTGACCAGCCACTGGGCCCAGGCTTCCCGATCAGTGCCACCTCGTTCGCCCTGTTCCAGGGCATGTTCGCGATCATCACCCCAGCCCTGATTTCCGGGGCCCTGGTGGAGAGGATCAGCTTCAAGGCCTGGTTCTGGTTCTGTCTGGTCTGGAGCCTGCTGATCTACTCCCCCATGTGCAAGATGGTCTGGGGTGGCGGCTTCATCGGACCTTTCGGATCCATCGGTGCGATTGATTTCGCCGGTGGCACCGTCGTTCACATCGCCTCGGGTGTCGCCGCCCTGGTGGCTGCGGCGATCATCGGCCCCCGCACCACCTGGCCCAACAGCAAGCGTCCGCCCCACAACGTGCCCTTCATCCTGCTGGGTGCGGGTCTGCTCTGGTTTGGCTGGTTCGGCTTCAACGGCGCCAGCATGTTCGCCTCCAAAACCGCTGGCTATCCGTTCCTCACCACGACCACATCCGCGTCCGCCGCTCTGCTGACCTGGTGCCTGATCGAATGGTTCAAGGATGGCAAACCCACGGCCGTGGGTGCCGCCACGGGCGCCGTGGCAGGTTTGGTGGGCATCACTCCTGCCGCCGGTTTTGTCTACATGCCACAGGCCATTCTGATCGGCATCCTTACCTCAGCAGCCTGTTTGATTGCTGTAAGGATCAAGGCGGCCATCCAGTTCGACGATTCCCTCGACACCTTCATGGTGCATGGGGTGGGAGGCACCTTCGGCGCCCTGCTCACAGGAATCCTGGCCTCGAAGACTCTTGTCCCGGCGGATTACTTCCCGCTGTCGGCGAAGATCATGGAGGAGTCCGGTAACTTCGGCCTCTTCATCGCCCAGCTCAAAGCAGTCATCTTCTCCTATGGATTCGTCGCTCTCGGAACGGCCGTCATCCTCTGGGTTCTGGGTGCACTGATGCCCCTGCGCGTCAGCGCCGAAGACGAAGAGCGCGGACTCGACTTCGTGGCTCACGGGGAAGAGGCGTACGATCCCATGACCAACTGATTGAAAACCATCCATGAAAATGATCACGGCCATGGTCCGCCCCTCCAAGGTGGACGCCATCAAGACAGCCCTCCTCGCCCTCGAGATCATCGGCATGACGGTGACCGACTCCCGTGGGTTCGGTCGCCAGAAGGGCCAGGTCGAGCGCTATCGGGGTACGGAGTTCACCGTCGAGTTCCTTCCCAAGGCCAGGATCGAGATCGTCGTCCCCACTGAAAAGTTGGAGGCGGCCATCACAGCCATCACCGAGGCTGCCCATACCGGCGAAATCGGCGACGGCAAGATCTTCATCAGTCCAGTGGAGAACGCGATCCGTATCCGCACCGGAGAGACCGGCAAAGCCACTCTCTGATCACCACTTACCGGCGCCTGCGAGCGCGTCCCGAGGAGCTGCCCACGTCGGTCAGCTCCTTTTTTTGTGGAACCGCACAGCCGGGAGGACGGCCCTCCCACCCAGGGCCGTCAGCCAGGATTCGAGTGCTTCCCCTGATCCTCGGCCGTGGACCAGCCCCGCACCCTGCTGATCAGTGGCGCCAGCCGGGGCATCGGCCGCGCCATCGCTGAACGGGCCCTGGCCGAAGGCCATCGGCTCAGCCTGGGTGTGCGGGATGCCTCCGGGCTGCCGGCAGGCCCCCTCCAAGAGGCCGTCCGCCAGAGCCCCGAACGGGTCCTTCTCCATCCCTACGATGCCCGCGACCCCAGCCAGGCGAGCACCTGGGTGGCGGCGACCCTGGCCCGGTTCGGCGGCATCGATGGGCTGATCCACTGCGCTGGGGTGTTCTCCCGGGTGGGACTGCTGTTCGAGGCCGGCCAGGAGCAGGAGATCGAAGCACTGTGGCGCGTCAATCTGATGGGACCGTGGTGGCTCAGCCGGGCCGCCTGGCCGGCGCTGGTGGCCAGCGGCGACGGCCGGGTGATCACCCTGGTGTCGATGAGCGGCCAGCGGGTGAAGGGCCCGCTGGCCGCCTACCCCTGCAGCAAGTTCGCCCTGATGGCCCTCTGCCAGTCGATGCGCAACGAGGGCTGGGACGCCGGCATCCGGGTGACGGCGATCTGCCCGGGCTGGGTCAACACCGCCATGGCCTCCCAGGTGACGGCCCTTCCCGCCGGCGCCATGACCCAGCCCGAGGATCTGGCCGCCCTGGCGGCCCAGCTGCTGCGGCTGCCCGCCAGCGCCGTGCCCTTCGAGCTGAAGATCAACTGCGTGCTGGAGGGCTGAGGCCGGCTCAGATCAGGCGCGATCCGGAGGCGGCCCGCCGCTGGGAGGGGTCAAACACGGCGGCCACGGTGCGAATCAGCCAGCGACCCGAGGCCGTGACCTCCACCAGGCCCTGGCCATCGGCCTGGCTCAGGCGCACCAGGCCGTCGTCGGCGAGGAGGGTCAGATCGGCCCACTCGCGGCTGTAGCGCAAAGGGTCGATCGCCACCTTGAAATGGCACATCACCTCCCGGATCAGCTCGCGTCGCTCCAGCACCTCCGGATCACTCACCACCAGCCCCCGCTCCACCGGCAGCTGGCCGGCGGCGATGCTGGCCCCGTAGGCCTTCAGATCCCGCTGGTTCTGGCTGAACAGGCCGGGAAACTGGCTGATGGCCGTGGGCCCCACCCCCAGCAGCTCCAGTTCCCCGCCGGTGGTGTAGCCCTGGAAGTTGCGGTGCAGGCGCCCCTGCCGCGCCGCCACGGCCAGGCTGTCGCCGGAGAGGGCGTAGTGATCCATGCCGATGGCGTCGTAGCCGCACGCGCCCAGCCGGGAGGCGGCACTTTCCAGCATCTGCAGCCGCTGGCGCTGGGAGGGCAGATCCTCCCGGGCGATCTTGCGCTGCAGGGGCAACTGGTCTGGGAGGTAGGCGAAGGAGAACAGGGACACCCGATCGGGGCGCAGGTCCTGCACCAGGGCCAGGGTGGTGTCGAAACGCTCCGGGGTCTGGAGCGGCAGGCCGCAGATCAGATCCACGTTGACGCTGTCGAAGCCCGCCTCCCGCATCCAGGCCATGGCCCGGCGCAGCTGGTCGACCGGCACCACCCGGTTCACCGCCTGCTGCACCAATGGATCGGCATCCTGGATGCCGAAGCTGATCCGGGTGAAGCCCAGGCGGCGCAGGGCGACCACATCCTCCCGGCTGAGGACCTCCGGATTGACCTCGATGGAGGCCTCCAGGTCGTCCTCCAGGTCGAAGTGGCGCTCGATCAACCGCCAGAGGCTCTCGCGCTCGGGGATCGTCAGGTAGTTGGGGGTGCCCCCGCCCCAGTGGAGCTGGGCCAGGCGCCGCCGCTGGGCGGAGTGGCGGGAGATCAGTTCCAGCTCAGCGGCCAGGGCCTCCAGGTAGGGCCCCACCACCTTGGAACCGGCGCCGGTGGTGACGCGGTTGCAGCCGCAGAACCAGCAGGCGTTGCGGCAGAAGGGCACATGCACGTAAAGCGACAGCGGTTCGTCCGTCCGGCGGGCCAGCTGGGTCTTGAGGTCGGCCGCGGTGACGCCCCCGTGAAAGGCCGCGGCCGTGGGATAGCTCGTGTAGCGGGGGACGGGCCGGTCGTGCTTGAGCAGCAGATCGATCGTGCTGGCGCCGGGCGCTGAAACGGTGGCCGCTGGGGTCATGGTGTGGAGATGGGGTCGGGGGGAAGGGGGGAGCGGGGGACGGGCGGGGCGGCTAGGCGGCGAGGTCCCCCAGCTCCGCCAGCAGCCGCTGGGTGTCTTGGAAGGCGACCACCGATTCCTCCAGCAGCTCCCGCTCCTCGTCGTCGCTGAGGTCCATCCGTTCGATGGCGTCATGGAGCACCTGCTTCAGCTCGGGGATGGAGCGCTGGAACTCCCAGAACTGCAGGGGCGGCAGGCCCTGGCCCGCGAGGATGGCTTTGGCCTGCTCGGCCAGTTGCTGGCCACCGGAGAGATCGCCGCCGTAGCGCACGTAGACGTGGGCCATGAACCGGTGCGGGGCCTGCTGGGCCAGGCACTGCAGATGCTCCAACCAGATCTCGGCCGCCGCAGAAGCGGGCGTGGCCGGGACAACGGCGAGCCTGGCGATGTCCTGGCGCAGGGCCTGGCTGCGGGCCAGGTCGGCCCAGGGGAAGCCCTCGGCTCCCAAGGCGGCAGCGAGCAGGGGGCCCTGGGCCTCGATCAGGTCGTAGGCGGGGGCGAGGGCACGGACCAGGGCCGCCAGCTGGCGGGGGTGGGCCTGCCCCGCCAGCAGCGAGCGGGAGAAGGCCATGCCCTCGGCCTGATGGTGGGCCGCGCCGATGCGGCCATGGAGCCGTCGCACCCGGGGGCCGAACCCCTTGCGCGCGAGCACATCGGCGGGCCTGGCATGGTCGGAGATGGCGGCAGGGATGGCGGTGGTCATGGGGAACGGCGCTGGGGGAGAACAGGCCCGGAGGGGCGCGCTTATGAATACGCTATAACGGTACTGTTGTTCCATGCTTCTGTGGCAACAAATTCGTTGCAACCGCCACATCCGCTTTCCACCTCCGTCCCCTCCACCCCCCCCACGCCGCCATGGCCGCCACCACCCAGACCCCGACCAGCGCGCCCCTGCGCTCCTTCTCCTTTCTGGTGGCTCCGCTGGGCGAGCTCAGCCAGGACGGCCAGCTGCGTGAACTGATCGAGGAACGCCGCCAGCGCAAGGGAGCGGAGGTGGAGCTCTGGTACCTGGGGCCGGATCTGGTGGAGGAGCTGCGGCTGGGCCAGGCCTTCAGCCACCCTCCGGGCGCAATCCCCGCCGGCCCCCACGGGGAGCGGATTGAAGCGATCGTGGCCGGCGAAGAGTCGGTGATCACCTGGCTGCAACTGCGCTTCGGAGGCTGCGCCGGCACCCTTGCCATCCCGAAAAACTGGCTTCAGGAGCGGGCGATGGGCGTGCCTGAAGCGGCCCTGTCACCGGTGAGCAGCACGAAGAGCACCACCACGGTGCGAGCTTCCACCCGATAGTGGATGGCAGTGACCTCTGGGGCCACACCCCAATCGCTGATGTCGTGTGGGGAAGGCAATGCGGTGTCGATCCAGCGTCGCCAGTGGCTGCCGGGCCCATCGGCGGGGGGCAGTGCGAAGTCGAGGGCTTCCCAGTAGGCATTGGCGATGAAGTACACCCTGAAATGGTTGTCGACACTGGTGATCCTCACAGCGATGGAATGGGAGGATTCGCTCCAGTCGGGCTGGTGGAGGCCCACCCCATGCCATTCGATGTGGCTCTCCATCAGTAGATCGTTGAGGCTCAACTGCCGCTGACCGACCACGATGTCGCGACGCATCCGGTGGGCGATCAGCTCCTTGACGAACCGGTGGATGTCCGCATGGCGTCCGGTCAGGTTCCAGTCGAACCAGCTGACCTCGTTGTCCTGGCAATAGGGATTGTTGTTGCCCTGCTGGGAGCGACACACCTCGTCGCCCATGGAGAGCATCGGTGTGCCGATAGCCAGCAGGAGCAGGGCCAGGAAGTTGCGGGTCTGGCGCTGGCGCAGAACCACCACCTGGGGATCGCTGCTGGGTCCTTCCACCCCGCAGTTCCAACTGGCGTTGTCGTTGGCACCGTCGCGATTGTCCTCGTTGTTGGCGATGTTGTGCTTGCCGTTGTAGGCCACCAGATCGGCCAGGGTGAAGCCGTCGTGGCAGGTGATGAAATTCACGCTCTGCTCCGCCTCCCGTTCCTCGTGGCCGTAGATGTCCTGGCTGCCCAGTAGCCGCTGCGCCGCCTTCGGCACCTGGCCGGCATCCCCCTTAAGGAAACGACGCACATCATCGCGGAAGTGGCCGTTCCATTCCTGCCAGCTGTCGCCGATGAAGCTGCCCACCTGATAAAGACCTGCTGCATCCCAGGCCTCGGCGATCAGCTTGGTTCCGGCCAGGCGCGGATCGGTCTCGATGTCCCACAACACCGGTGGGAGCGGCATGGGCCGGCCTTCCTCATCCCGCGCCAGCACGGAAGCCAGATCAAAGCGGAAACCGTCCACATGCATCTGCTTCACCCAGTAGCGCAGGCTGTGGCGGATCAGCCGCCGCACGATCGGATGGTTGGCGTTGAGCGTGTTACCGGTGCCGCTGTAGTTGGCGTAGCGGCTTCGATCATCACGCTCCAGGATGTAATAGGCTTCATTCGCAAGACCCCGGAAGCAGAAGGTGGGCCCTCGGTGGTCGCCCTCTCCGGTGTGGTTGAACACCACATCGAGGATCACCTCAATACCGGCGCGGTGCAACGCCTTGACCAGATCCCGGAACTCGTCGAGCGGCCCGAGCGGATCGGTGCGTGAGCTGTAGGCCCGGTGGGGGGCGAACAGTGAAATCGGCGAATAGCCCCAGTAGTTCGTCCTGCCGGGCGGTGCGTCCAGTGGATCGAACTGGAACACCGGCAGCAGCTCCACCGCCGTGATTCCCAGGTCCTGCAGGTAGGGGATCTTCTCGATCAGGCCGGCATAGGTGCCGGCGCGCTCCGGGGCGACGCCGGAGCTGGGGTGCCGCGTGAAGCCGCGGACATGCAATTCGTACACCACGGTTTCCCGGCGGTGCCTCCGCAGCGGCTGGTCGTCCTCCCAGTCGTAGAGGGTGGGGTCGACCACCACGCTCTTCATGGCCGTCGCCAGGCCCTCACCGCTGAAGGGCCCATTGCAGCGCAGGTACCCGGGTGGCGTCACCACGCTCAGGCCATAGGGATCAAGCAGGAGGTTGCGGCCGTCGAAGCGGAGGCCGCGCTCGGGCTGCCAGGGGCCGTGCACCCGATAGCCGTAGATCTGGCCAGGTCCAATGGCCGCGATATGGCAATGCCAGTAGTGGTAGGAGCGATGCCGCACCGGATCGAGCTCCACGACCTGGCAGGGCTCGGCCGCGTCCTCCCGATCGAAGAGCAGCAGTTCGACCCCCGTGGCGAACTTGGAATAGACACAGAAGTTCACCCCTTCCGGCGTCACCGCGGCACCGAGGTGGGCGCTGCTGCCCCTGGAAATCTGCAGCGCCGTCATGGCCTGCTTTGCGCATCGGATTACCACCTTTCCATCCTGGCCATGATGCGACTGAAAGGCAATCCAGCACTGACGCAGTGGACCGGGACAACAGGCACGGACACGGCAAATCTTACATAACCATAGAAACCGAAAAGAATCATCATTGCTACCCTTTCGTTACGCTGTCTCACTACCTTTAGATGTAGCAACGACTGGTGGGACCCACAGCAATCTGAGCGGGATCGTGAAGTGTTGTGGATCACCTCAGTGAGCCATTTCAACCCACAGGGTGGAAGGGTGAATCAGCCAATGAAGCCGATGGGAACCTCAGATGACCTCCTCCAGAAACTTGTAGTTTTCTTGCGGCGCCGTCTGAGCGCCCTGACGGACGTCTTCAGGATCCTTCGCTCCTCCAGCCCACTCGACGCGCCGCAACCCGACAGTCAGGTTTCAGAGAGGGATGCCGATACACCCCGCCCTGAGACGATCGGTACCCGCGTCACGTTTCTGCCCCGGGATCCGCAGTGGGCCGTCGTGTACTGGAAAATCGACACCAGCGACCGCCAGCGGGCAATGGCGACAGGTGCCAAGGATCTGTGTCTGCGTTTGGCCGATGTCACCGGTCTGATCGGGGGAGCTGCCCACCCCCATACGCTTCAAGAGATCGTGGTGGGAAGCAATGCCACGGAGTGGTACCTGCCGGTACCCGTCTGCGATCGCGACTACCGCGTGGAACTCGGCTACCGCACCGATGACCCGGGGGGCTGGATCTCCCTGGCCTGCTCCTCGGTGGCCCGGATTCCTGGACTTCACCCGAGCGAGGGGAACCTGGCTCGCTATGAGCCATTCACCCTGGCCGGCGGTGAGCCCATGGCGCAGGGCAGAGATGGGACTTCCGATGGGGATGGACTTCATGAACGGGTCTACCAGAGAGGCGCCGCTCATTGGAGAGGCCACCGCAATGGATCGGAAGTGTTCCATGCACCCGGCCCCCCTTTCCAGGGAGCGGGCGGCCATCACACCTCAGGGGCAGGGGTGTGGTCCAGCGGCCGAAGTGATTCGGGGAGCGGGGGAGTGTCCAGGCGGCGGCGCCCGTTCTGGTTGGTGGCCGATGCCGAGCTCATCGTCTATGGAGCCACCGATCCAGCGGCTCAGCTCACGATCGGCGGGGAACCGGTTCCCCTCTCCGCCGATGGCACCTTCCGCCTTGAGATGGCCTTCCCCGATGGCCGACAGATCTACCCGATCCAGGCTGTCACCGCGGACGGCCTGCAACGACGCAGTACCACTCTGGATTTCCAACGGCGCACCCCCCTGGATGATGGGAAGGAAAGGAACGCAGCGATGCAGGATTGGTTCTGAAGCCGCACAAGTATCAAGACTTAATTGCCTAGAGCCGTAAGCCTCTATCGGCGCCGGATTTTCTGCATCGGAGATCACCCACTGGCGTATCCAAGCCACCTTGACAACATGAGCTTCCATGATCCATTGATGGTCTCGGTAATGATTACAGATGGAAGCGCTGACCCCGGAACTTGCCAAGGTTTGTGTCGTGGTGGCTGCCTGATTGCCCGCTTGGAGCTGCAATGAATGCAACCGATCTGGATTCTCCATGACCCCCGCCGAGGCCTTCGCGGCCATTCCTCTGGCTGCCGTGTGCTGTGACAGCAACTTCGGCCGTGAGGAGGCGCACATCCTCAAGGAACAATTGATCCACCGCACCCCCTACCGGACCATGACGCCGCTGGCCTTCGGCGAGCTCATTGATGGACTTCTGCATCTCTTCCGCCGTGATCACTGGCAGGAACTGATCCGCCAGGCCGTGCCCGCCCTCACCGCCGCCCAGCAGGAGGTGGCCTACAGCCTGGCCGTTCAGCTGGTGTTCTGCGATCGGGTGGTGAAACCGGAGGAGGCGACCTTCCTCACCACCCTGGGTGACGAGCTTTCCCTGCCAGCGGGGCGGGCCGCCCAGATCCAGGAAGTGCTGGCACTGCTGCAGCGCGATGTTCTGATCGGTGAAGCCGGTGCCTGATCTCACTCCGGCCGTCGGCGGCACCTCCGCCGCCCCCTTCTGCAACCTGCTGCTGCCCACCGGCGCCCAATCGCGGGGGCGCACCCTCCCCGGCCGCAAGGTGGTGATTGTGGGCTGCGGCGCCGTGGGCATGGCCTGCGCCGTGGCGATCCTGCATCGGGGCTGCCAGGAGGAGCTGGTGCTGGTGGATGTGGCCCATGACCGGCTGGAGGGGGAGGTGATGGACCTCTGCCACGGCCTGCCGTTCCTGCCCCGCACCGATCTGCGGGCCGGGAGTGTGGAGGAGGAGGGACGCGATGCCGACCTGGTGGTGATCACCGCCGGTGTGGCCCAGCAGCCGGGCCAGTCGCGGCTGGAGCTGATCGAGCGCAATGCGGCCCTGTTCCGTAGGCTCGTGCCTCCTATCGCGCTCCACTGCCCTCGGGCGGTGCTGCTGGTGGTGAGCAATCCGGTGGATGTGCTCACCCACATCGCCGGCCAGCTGAGCGGCTTCCCCGCCCACCGGGTGATCGGCTCGGGCACCGTGCTCGATTCCGCCCGCTTCCGCATGGCCATCAGTCGCCGGCTGGGGATCGATCCCCACGACGTCCAGGCCTGGGTGATCGGTGAACACGGCGATTCGGAGGTGCCGGTCTGGAGCCGGGTGGTGGTGGCCGGCACGGGGCTGGTCGATGGCGGCTGGGAGGGCAGCCGCACCCTGGCGGACCCTGAGCTGCAGGAGTTGTTCCACGGCGAAGTGCGCCAGGCGGCCTACGAGATCATCCAGCGCAAGGGAAGCACCTCCTGGGCAATCGGCCTGGCCACCGCCGAGATCGTGGAGGCGGTGCTGCGCAGCAAGGACCAGATGCTCACCGTGAGCAGCCGCAGCCACGGCCACTACGGCCTGCCCGATGTCTGCCTCAGCCTGCCCACCATCGTCAACGACAGCGGCGCCGCCGCCCAGGTGCAGATGGCCCTGACCGAGAAAGAGATGGGGCAGCTGCGCCAGAGCGCCGAGGTGCTGCGGGGGATGCTCGAAGACGCGGGGTTCTGACCTAGGCCGCCAGCTCCACCGCCTGGCCCGCCAGTCGCGCCACCAGCCCCCGGGACTGGCGCGGCTCGAAGCCGACCGCCTCGATCGCCGCCTGGAAGCAGCCCACGAACTCGCCGACCACTTCGGTGGGGTCGATGCCGATGGCGGTGAGATCGGCACGGACGGCGTGGAGCAGGGCCAGCACGATCGGGACGGCGCGCTCACAGCAGGCCGCGATCGGAGCCGCCACCTCGGGGAACCGGACGGCCAGCCAGCGCTCGCCGTAGTCGAGGTGTTCCGCCTCATCGTCCAGCACCGTCTGGAGGATCGGGGCGGCGTAGGCATCGGCCACCGGCTGGTAGCAGCGGTAGGCCGCCACCGCGAAGCTCTCCACGATCAGGCACTGGATCACCAGGGGGCTGACCCGATCCCCCGTGCGCACCGCCTCGCGGAACAGGCAATGCAGGGGCGCGAACAGTCGCTGCGCCAGCGGCAGGTCCGGGCGGATGCCCAGCTCCCTGCCGCAGCCGGCGAAGTCGCGGGCATGGCGCCCCTCCATCGCCGCCAGCCGCATCAGGTCGTCCCTGTCCTCCGGCAGGAGGCCGGCCAGCAGGCGGAAGTGGCTGTCCGCCAACCCCTCCCCCACGATCACCAGGGCGTTGATGCGGCTGTAGGCCTCGCAGTAGGCGGGACTCAGATGGGGCTGGGGCATGGCAGAGGAAGCAGGGGACCAAAGGCTGAACAATTCGCTGGAATGATCCGCCGGCGGTGGGTCCGGCGGATCGGGCTCAGGCCGCTTCGGCCCGCACCATCGGCTGGAAGAACTGGCGCCACAGCAACCCACCGAAGCGCAGCTTCAGTCCGAGCTGGCGCAGCGGAGCGGCCCCTTCCCGGCGGGCGGCGCCCATCTCCTGGAAGCAGGCGACGAGGCGATCGCGCAGGGCGATGAACTGGCCGTTCTCCAGGTCGAAGACCCAGGGGAAGGCACGGCGGGCCGTGCGGTTGGTCTGGCGCATCACCTCCGCATCGAACCGTTCCGGATCCATGCCCAGGATCCGGTAGAACTCGCCGCGCTCACACACCGTGAGGCTGTGGGTGAGAAACACCGACCAGAGGAAGAAGCGACTCAGCAACTTGCCGCGAAACCCCTGGCGCAGGGCGGGCCAGCAGCGGATCAGCATGTTGAAGATGTCGCCATGGCGGTTCTCGTCCTGGCACCAGGGTTCGAAGAAGTCGAACAGGGGCGCGAAGTTGCTGTCGGGGTGGGCCTTGAGATGGCGGTCGATCAGGATGTAGCGCCAATAGCCGATCTTTTCCGACAGGAAGACGCTGTAGAGCACCCAGCTCAGGGGGAACCAGGTGATCGGCCGCTTGGTGCTCAGGCTGGGCAGGTCGATCTCGATGCCTTCGGCCACCAGCGCCCGGTTGAGGAAGCCGGCATGGCGGGCCTCATCCCGGGCCATCAGCTGGAACAGCCGCCCCATCTCCGGACGCTGCGCCTGGAGGAGCCGGCGGGAGAGCTCCTTGAACAGCAGGAATCCGGAGAACTCCGACACGCAGGAGCGCACCAAGTAGCTCTCGTAGGCCTGCTTCTCCTCGGGGCTGAGATCCC
The DNA here is from genome assembly GCA_943370335.1 of Bordetella parapertussis. Taxonomy (GTDB): domain Bacteria; phylum Cyanobacteriota; class Cyanobacteriia; order PCC-6307; family Cyanobiaceae; genus Cyanobium. Next base: position 60,956 of record CALRQM020000004.1, read on the forward strand.
GGAGCCGATCCAGCGGGGCCTTGCGATCGAAATGCTCCCGGTTGTAGTCCGCCTCCATTTCGGCCAGCATCGCGTCGAAGGCCGGCCGTTGCTGCTCCAGATCCGTGCGGGCCGCCTTGGCGATCTGGGTCGTGTAGAAGCGCGGCGTCAGCAGGTCCTCGCGCAGGTGCGGGGCGGCCGGCGCGCCAACGGACGGGGCCGCGGCAGCGGAGGAGAGGGTGGCTGTCATCAGGGTGGCGACGTGCTTCACGTCATAACGACAACGTGATACTACGTGTCCAGGCTGATGCAGAAGGTTGTTTACACGATTCTGCATGACTGGTCTGAGACGACAGCGTGGTACCATCACCCCCATCCCAGCCGCTGGAGCGGTCGATGGAATCCCTGGCCGACTATTTCAAGGTGTTCTCCGAGCCCAACCGCCTCACCGTGCTCGAGACCCTGCGTTCGGGCCCGCTGAATGTCACCGCCGTCGTCGAGAAGACCGGTCTCAGCCAGGCGCTGGTGTCCAAGCATCTCAAGCTGCTCACGATCGCCGGCGTGGTGCGCCGCCGTCCCGAAGGCAGCCTGGTGTTCTATGAAGTGATCGACAAGGGCGTCTTCCAGCTCCTGGTTCAGGCCAGAAAGCTGATGCTCGCCTCCCGCCGCCAGCAACTCGATGCCCTTGCGGCCATCCTCTGACCTCCCCGCCGACCTCGACGCCCTCAAACGTGCCCTGGCCGAGGGCCGACGCGACTTCGCCGGGCTGCGGCTGGGCGATCTCGATGGGGTCGCCCTCGATCTCGGCGGCTGCAACCTGAGCGGTGGCTGCTTCAAGGAAGGGCGGTTCGGCCATGCCCGCCTGGCGGGAGCCAACTTGGAGGGGGCCTGCTTCCAGCAGGCCCTGCTCTGGGGGGCCGACCTCTCGGCGGTGGCGGCCAGCGGCTCCTTCTGGCACGACGCCGACCTGTCGGCGGCCCGGCTGCAGGGGGCCGATTTCGGCGGCGCCCTGATGCACCGCTGTTGCCTGCGGGGTGTCCTGGGGGCTCACAGCCGCTGGCGGGCCGCCCGGCTGGTGGAGACCGACTTCCGGGGGGGGCTCGACCAACGCACCGACCTGGGCGGGGCCGATTTCCAGGGGGCCGATCTCAGCTTCGCCCTGCTGCAGGGGGTCCTGCTGCAGGGCAGTGATCTTCGCGGCGCCTGCCTCTACGGCGCCAACATGGAGGGGGCCGATCTGCGCGACGCCGACCTGAGCGGCTGCGACCTGCGGGACACCGATCTCCGGGACGCCATGCTGGATGGAACCCTGCTCCACGACGCCCTGCTGCCATGACCGACTGCTTCGATCTGATCGTCCTCGGGGCGGGCTCCGGTGGCCTGGCCGCCGCCAAACGGGCGGCCTCCTATGGGGCCTCGGTGGCGATCGTGGAGGGCGACCGGGTGGGGGGCACCTGCGTGATCCGCGGCTGCGTGCCCAAGAAGCTGCTCGTCTACGGCTCGGCCTACCGACACCTGCTGGCCGATGCGGCCAGCTACGGCTGGCAGCTGGATGGCTTCCGGCCCGACGCCTCGGTGCTGCTCGCCAACGTGCGTCGCGAGGTGGACCGCCTCAATGAGCTCCACATCGGCCTGCTGGAGAAGGCGGGCGTCGAGCTGGTGCGGGGCTGGGGCCGGTTCGCCGATCCCCACCACATCGAGGTGGTCCACGGATCCTCCTCCAGCCGACGGCTCAAGGGGGATCGGATCCTGATCGCCGCCGGCGGCCGCCCGCACCGGCCCACGTTCCCCGGGGCCGAGCTGGGCTGGGTGAGCGACGACATGTTCCTGCAGGATCGCTTCCCCGACCAGGTGGTGGTGGTGGGGGCCGGCTTCATCGCCTGCGAGTTCGCCTGCATCCTGCATGGCCTGGGCGTGGCGGTGACCCTGCTGGTGCGGGGCGACCATCTGCTGCGGGGCTTCGATCGGGAGGCCTCCGCGGCCGTGCAGGAGGCCATGGAGGCCGAAGGCATCGAGATCCGCTTCGCCCACAGCCCCGCCAGCATCACCGGCGTGCCGGGAGCCCTGGAGCTCGTCACCCAGAGCGGCGAGGTGCTCCCCTGTGGTGGCGTGCTGCTGGCCACGGGCCGGCGGCCCTTCCTCGAGGGACTGCAGCTGGAGTGCGCCGGAGTGGCGGTGGAAGGCCACCGCATCCCGGTGGATGCCGGCCAGACCACCAACGTGCCCCACATCCATGCGGTCGGCGACGTGACCGACCGGATCAACCTGACGCCGGTGGCGGTGGATGAAGGCCGCGCCTTCGCCGACACCGTCTACGGGAACAAGCCCCGTCAGGTGAACCACGACCTGGTGGCCAGTGCCGTGTTCAGCCAGCCGGAACTGGCCGGGGTGGGGCTGAGCGAGGAAGCGGCGATCGAACGCTTCGGCTCAGGCGGCATCCGCGTGCACCGGGCCCGCTTCCGGCCCATGGCCCAGGCCCTGCCGGCCCGGGGCCCCCGGGTGCTGCTGAAACTGATCGTGGAGACCGCCACCAACAAGGTGGTGGGCTGCCACATGGTGGGCGAGCACAGCGCCGAGATCATCCAGATGGCGGCGATCGCCATCGGCATGGGGGCCACCAAGGCCGACTTCGACCGCACCATGGCCCTGCACCCCTCGGTGGCCGAGGAGTTCGTCACCATGCCCGGCTGATCGGGCACCAGCCGCTCAGAGATCCTCTTCGACGCCCGGCTTGATGGTGCAGTCGGAGAGGGGATAGCTGACGCAGAGCAGGGCGAAGCCTTCGCCGATCTGCTCATCGTCCAGGAAGCTCTGGTCGGACTGGTCGACGCTGCCGGAAAGGATCTTGCCGGCACAGGTGCTGCAGGCCCCGGCGCGGCAGGAGTAGGGAAGATCGATGCCCTGCTCCTCGGCCGCATCGAGGATGTAGGTGTCGTCAGGGCAGGTGAAGGACTTGCCCCCTTCCAGACTGATCGTGAAACTCGCCATGGCGCCGCAGCAGGAATCGCAGCAAATCCTTGGGGAGCCTGGCCCGGCTGGGTGTATCGAGGAGTACAGCGTGCGCGAGCGGGGACACGCCTGACTCAGGCGGCAGGGCCCATGGGCGGTTCCGCTGGGAAGCCCCAGGCCCGCCGCAGGGCGGGATCGGTGAGTTCCCAGGCATGCTCACTGGCCACGACGGCGGCCCGGACCCCGTCCTCCGGCAACCCCCGCTGCCGCCGGCAGAGATCGAGACGCTGGCGAAAACACAGGCTCTCCTGCAGCAGCGCCTGGACCCGCTCGGCACCACCGGCACTGGCCAGCATGGTGGGCTGGCTGCCACAGAGCTCGAGGGTTTCGATGTGCTGCTCGAGCCAGGCGGCCTCGTACTGGAGCATGGCGTCGCTGCAGGCTTCGAGCCGTGCGCCGTAGAGCTCCAGGTGCTCCTCGAGCCGTGCCGGCGCCTCACCCCTCTCCGCCAGCGGCAACGGGGTGGAGCGGTCGTGGAGCCGCTGCATGATCTGGCGCAGATAACTCATCGGCGATGGCCTTGAAAGGGATCAAACGGCGGCCAGGCCCCGTTCGTTGAACATGCCTTCGAACAGCACCGAACTGAGGTAACGCTCGCCGGAATCGGGTAGCACCACGACGATCGTGCGGCCCGCGAAGGCCTCCTCCCTGGCCAGCCGCAGGGCGGCCACGGTGGCCGCCCCGCAGGAGATGCCGGCCAGAATGCCCTCCTCCTTCATCAGACGGCGGGCCATCGTCACCGCCTCCTCGTCGCTGACGGCCTCGACCCGATCGACCAGGCTGAGATCCAGGTTGGCGGGCACGAATCCGGCGCCGATGCCCTGGATCTTGTGGGGCCCGGGCCTGAGGTCCTCGCCGGCGATGGTCTGGCGGATGACGGGGCTGTTCACCGGCTCCACCGCCACCGACACCAGAGGTTTGCCGAGGGTGGTCTTGATGTACCGACTGACGCCGGTGATGGTGCCGCCCGTGCCGACGCCCGCCACCAAGCCATCCACAACACCATCGGTGTCCTTCCAGATTTCTGGACCTGTGGTGTCGTGGTGGATGCGGGGATTGGCCGGATTCATGAACTGCTGCAGCATCACCCAGCGGTCCGGATCGGACTCCGCCAGCTCCCGGGCCGCGCCGATCGCCCCGCCCATGCCGAGCCGACCGTCGGTGAGAACCAGGTTGGCGCCGTAGGCCGTGAGCAGCTTGCGCCGCTCCAGGCTCATCGTCTCCGGCATCGTGAGGGTGAGGGGGATGCCCCGGGAGGCCGCCACGAACGCCAGGGCGATGCCGGTGTTGCCGCTGGTGGGTTCGATCAGTTCCTTGCCGGGCCCCAGCAGACCATCCTTCTCGGCCTGCCAGATCATCGCGGCGCCGATGCGGCACTTGACCGAATAGGCCGGGTTGCGGCCCTCGATCTTGGCGAGCACCCTCGCCCCGCATCCCTCCGTGACGCGATGCAGCTCGACCAGCGGGGTCTGCCCGATGCTGAGGCTGTTATCGGCGTGGATGGGGCTCATGGCGCTCCCTCTGGATCCGGTCCATGGGCACCTTAGACAGCGCTCGCTCGCAGAAGACTGTCAAGCAGCTGCGGCACGTCGTGCCGGCGACACCGGCCCATACGATCGGCTTCAGCCATGGAACGTCGCCAGGGGTGAAGACACCGATGCCCGGGATCAATGGGCCCGTCGCCCTGCTGCTGCTGCTGCTCTCGATCGCCGTGGTCACGGTGGCCCTCGACCGGGGCCGCTACTGGTGGCAGTGGTGGCGCACCCGGGCCTCCCGCCGGCAGCAGTGGGAGCGGCTGCTGGCGGAGCAGGGGGCCCCTGCCGCGGGGCGGAAGCTGGAGGACTGGGACCTGGAGATGCGCTTCGGTGAACCGCTGCTGCAGGCCGCCGTCGTGCTGGCCCCTTTGCTGGGGCTGGTGGGCACCGTGCTCGGTCTGATGCAGGTGCTCGCCAGCCTCGGCCCCCAGCTGCTGCTGCCGGCGGGCGCCAACCTGGCCGGGTTTGGCCAGGTGCTGTTGAGCACAGCCATCGGACTGATCGTCAGCCTGATCGCCAGCACGAGCCTGGTCGCCAACCAATGGCTGCGGCGCAGCCAGTGCCTGCGGCTGCAGCGCCTCGGCCGTGCCTGGGCCCCCCAGGCATGACCTACACCCTTGCCTCTCTCGTTGGGCTGACCCTGCTGCTGTGCGGATCGGTCGCGGCCCTGGCGGACCTGGCCCGGGAACGCCAGCCGCGGCTGCGCCCCCAGGGCGGGCAGGCCCTCACCGGGGCCCTGTGGATCGTGCAGGCGGCTGAGGATCGCTGGTTCGTCAACGGAGAGCCGGTGTCCCGCGGCCGGCTGCCGGGCCTGCTGGCCTCGCAGCCGGCCAGCACCGAGATCCGCTTCCTGCCAGCTGGCACGCTGCCGCTGGGGCAGGTGAGCCGCTCCCTGGCCCAGCTGCGCGCGATCAGTCCCCGGCCGGTGGTGCTGGCCTTGCGGGGCAAGGGGCCATGAACGCCGCATCCGACCCCAACGGGCCCTGGTTGCCATCGCTGGACGCCCTGGCCCTGGGGGCGATGGCAACGGGACTGGCCCTGCTGACCCTGGCGCTGATCCTGGTTCCCCAGCGGCTGGCCCAGCGGCCGGCGAGCCAGGGGATCGTCAGCCTGCACCTGGCCGCCGACGGGCAGGTGCGGCTGTGGAACCAGCCAGTGCCCAGCGGGCAGCTGGTCGGTGTTCTGCAACGTCTCGACGCCGGCCCGGGCCGCCCCACCCTGCGGCTGGTTCCCGACCGTGACGTGCCCTGGGGGATGGTGCAGCGGCTGATGGGGCAGCTGGGCCGCTCGGACCTGCCCCTGGAACTGCAACTGCCATGAAAGCCAGACTGTCCTTCCCCCATTGGCGCCATCTCCAGCTGCCCCTGCTGGTGGCCCTGGCCCTGAACGGGCTGCTGCTGCTGCCGGCCCTGCGGCCCTCCCAGCGTCCGCTGGCCAGCAGAGCCGCCGTCACGGCGGACGACACCCCCGAGCTGCTGCGCTTCAGCCGCCAGCAGGCCCGGGAGCCGTCCTTGCCCCTGCTGGCCCTGCCTTCCCTCAGCTCCCTGCCGCCGCCACCGCCGACGGATCTGCCGGCCGAGCCCCGCGCCGGGGTGGCCAGCGGCCGGCGTGGCAACGACGGCCAAGGGGGCCGCTCGAAGGACCGGGTGGCGACCGCCACGGCGGCGGAGCGGGGGGCCGCCCAGGACCGTCCCCTCTACAGGGCCGGCGCCGAACCAACCGCGGCCACCACGTTGCTCGCCCTGGCCCTGCAGGCCCGGCCCGTCGAGCCGTCGGAAGCCACGGCCCTGGCGGGTCTGTGGGAGCAGGCCACGGCCACAGGCGAGTCACCCGACGGGATGGCCGTGCCGGCGGACGGCCTGGAATGGCGGCGGTTGCCCCTGGCCAAGGCACGCGCCGCCGGGCTGCCCTTCAGTGATCCCCTCGCCGTCGTGTCCGGAGGCAAGCTGCTGCTGCTGTGGCCGCAGGGGACAGCGCTCTGGATGCTGGCCGCCGCGGGCAACAGCAAAACGGTCAGCGCGACCCCCTGAACTGCCCCAGGCCCTGGAACAGGCGCCGCAGGGCCTCGTCCAGATCCGGGGCTTCAAGCATGCCGTAGCTGAGTCGCAGCAGGCCTTTGCCGCCGGCCGGCGGCAGGCCGAAGCTGTCGCCGGGCAGGGCCGCCACCCCGTGCCCCAACACCAGGTGCCGCATCAATGACTCCCCATCCCGTGCACAGGGGAACCGCAGCAGGCCATAGAAGGCCCCATCCGGCGGGCCCAGCAGCTCCACCGCCAGGCCGCCATCCCGGGCCGCCGCCACCGCGGCGAGCAACTGGCGGCGCCGCTGGCTGAGGGCCTCGACATGGGGGCGGCTCCAGGCGGGTCCGGCCTCCAGGGCCGCCAGCGCCGCCCGCTGGCTCACCTGGGGTGGGCAGATCAGCACCGTGTCCTGGACCTTGGCCAGGGCCCCCATCAGCTGGCGAGGCACCGCCGCGTAGCCCACCCGCCAGCCCGCCATGCCGTAGGCCTTGGACAGGGAGAACAGGGACACCGTGTGGCCGCCGCTGCCCGGCAACCGGCCAGGACTTGCATGGGGCACCGACCCATGGACGAAATCGGCATAGGCCTCGTCGCTCACATGGACCAGCCCATGGCGGTGGCACAGGCCATTGATGGCCGCCAGCACCTCCGGCGGCGTCACCAGGCCGCTGGGGTTGTTGGGGGAGATCGTCACGATGGCGCGGCTGCGGGGGGTGATCGCCGCCGCCAGCCGGTCGGGATCGGGCACCAGGCCCGCCGCCACCGGCACGGGCACGCCACCGGCCAGGCGGATCGCCATGGCGTGGTTGAAATAGAACGGCAGCGGCAGCAGCACCTCGTCGCCGGGGTCGCAGAGCACCTGGGCGATGGCGTTGAAGGCCATGTTGCTGCCGGCGGTGACCAGCAGCTCGCTGCCCTCGAGATCCAGGCCGCGCCCCTCGCTGAGCTCCCGCCGCACGGCCTCCAGCACATCCGCCTCGCCCTGCACCGGCCCGTAGCGATCCAGCCGCCGATCCGTCTGGGCCAGGGCCAGAGCCACGGCCCGGCCCACCCCCGGCGGTGGCGCCCAGGCCACCATGCCCTGGGCCAGGGAGAGGGCTTGCGGGCGCTGGCGCATCAGGGCGCCCACCTGGGCGATGACCGGATCGGCCACCGCCGCCATCCGTCCTGCCGCCCGGGGGAAAGCGTCCCCCATCTCAGGCGCTGGCCGGCAGCAGCAGTTCCATCACGGCGCCACCATCGGGGTGGTTGGCGGCCTGGATGCGTCCGCCGTGGGTGACGGCGATCTGCTGGACGATCGCCAGGCCCAGGCCGCTCCCACCCCGATCGCTGCGCACCCGGGAGGGATCACCGCGGTAGAAGCGCTCGAACATGTGCTCCAGGTCGTCCTCACTCAGGCCCGGGCCCTCGTCGCGGATGGTCAGCAGGCACCACCCCGCTGTCACTTCGATCTCCACCCGCACCGTGCCCCCATCCGGGCTGTAGCGGAGGGCGTTGTCGAGCAGGTTGAGCACGGCCCGGTGCAGCCGCGAGCCGTCGCCCATCACGCCCAGGCGGGACTCGGCCGCCAGCTCCAGGCGAATGCGGCGGCGCTCGGCCAGGGGGCGCAGGCCCAGCCACACCTGTTGCACCAGCTGGGGCAGATCGACACGGCTGCGCAGGCGTACCCCCTCCGGCAGGGCGTTCTCCAGCCGGGACAGTTCCAACAGATCGCCGACGAGCCGTTGCAGCCGCAGCAGTTCCCGCTGCAGCCGTTCCACCAGCACCGCATTGGCGTCATTGACGTGGGCCGACAGGCTGTCCCCGACCAGCAGCAGGGCCGTGAGGGGCGTCTTGAGTTCGTGGGCCACATCGCTCACCCAGCGTTCCTGCTGCTCCAGCTGGGCTTCGAGCGAACGACGGCTCTGGAGCATCACCGCCACCCAGCCGCCATCGCCGGGCAGGATCACCACCGCCAGTTGCTGATCGCCCGGCTCCCAATCCAGCCGCTGGGGCCGCTCCCGCCGGCGGGCGTTGCGGATCCCTTCGAGCAGCTCGGCGGATCGGCAGAGGCGTTCCAACGGCTCCTGGCGGCGCAGGCCGGCCCCCGGGACATCCAGCAGCCGTTCGGCCCGCAGGTTGATCAACTGGATGCGATCGGCCTTATCGAGGATCAACCAGCCATCGGGGGCTTCGCCGATCCAGCGCAGCAGCTGGCGCAACGAAAGCCCGGAGAGGCCCTGGCCGGGGCGGCGGCGGCGGCGCCCCAGCAGCCAACCCAGGGCAAGCCCGAGCAGCCCGGCCAGCAGCACCCCCATTCAGCCGAAGCGGTAGCCGAAGCCCCGGACGGTGATCAGATGCTCGGGGGCCGAAGGATTGGCCTCCAGCTTTTCGCGCAGCCAACGGATGTGCACGTCAACGGTCTTGCTGTCGCCGAAGTAGTCGTAACCCCAGACCCGTTCCAGCAACTTGTCGCGGCTCCAGACGCGGCGCGGGTTCTGCATGAACAGCTCCAGCAGCCGGTATTCCTTGGGCGAAAGGTTCACCTCAAGGCCATCGCGGGTGACCCGGCACTCCTCGGGGAAAAGGCTGAGGTTGGCGTGGTGGAACACCTTGGCGGTGACCTCCACGGAGCGGCTGCGGCGCAGCAGGGCGCGGCAGCGGGCCACCAGCTCCCGCAGGCCGAAGGGCTTGATCAGGTAGTCGTCGGCGCCCACCTCCAGCCCCAGCACCCGGTCGGTCTCGCTGTCGCGGGCACTGACCACCAGGATGGGGGTCTGGTTGCCAGCCAACCGCAGTTGACGGCAGAGATCCAGGCCCCCCAGGCCCGGCAGCATCAGATCCAGCACCACCAGGGAAAACTCCTCACCCGGCGGGCACTCCTGCAGGGTGCGCAGGGCTTCTCGGCCGTTGCCGCAGGCCGTGACCGAAAACCCCTCCAAGACAAGGACGTCCCGGATCGTCTCTCGGATCGTGTCGTCGTCCTCGACGACCAGGAGGGGGGGATGCATGGCGCCATTATCGGCGTCATCGGGGGGGAGCCCCCAGAACTGTTTCAACGGCGGGGGAGATAGCTGACCACCAAGCGGCGCTGGCCGTCGAGCTGGAGCCAGCCTTCATCGCGCAGGGCGCCGATCACGCGGGTGACGGTGACGCGGGTGGTGGCCAGGGCGCTGGCCACCTCCTGGTGGGTCAGGCGCAGGTTGAGGCGCAGGCCCGACTCGCAGGGCTGGCCGTATTCGCTGGCCAGGAGCTCAAGGAAGCCACGCACCCGTTCGTCGACGCGCTTGAGCCCCATCAGGGCCAGCAGGGCCTGGCTCTGCTGGATGCGCAGCCCCAGGGCTTCGAGCATGGCCACGGCCAGGGCGCCGTCCTGGCGGATCTCGCTGCAGCTGAGGCAGAGGAGGTCGGTGTCGACCAGGGTGGTGGCGGCGTAGGCCTCGACACCGTTGAGGGGATCACCGAAGGGTTCGTTGGGGCCGGCCAGCCCAAGCAGCATGTCGTCGCCGTGAATCGTGATGGCACTGAGTTTCACCATGCCACGAACCACAAGCCAGACGTTGTTCTTCAGCAGCGGCACATTACTGCCGGCACTGACATGAACCAGGCTGCGTTTCTGGTAATTGGCCTCGAGCAGATCGCGGAATCCATCCTTGCTGCCGGATTCACGGGAAGTCGTGAATACCATTGGGAAAAGCGCGTCGGATGCACGCAACTGTATGCAGCAACACGCAGCAATCGAGCAAAGATCTGGTAGTGCTTTGGTTAAGGGCTTGGAAAGGCCAGGGCCGGCAGGGCCGCATCCAGGTGGCTGTCGGAGCGCCTCTCGAGCCAGAGGGCCATCGACAGGCTGCGGCGCCGTTCGGGGAGCATCAGCCCCTCGGCCCGCTGCCGCCACTGCTCCCAGCAGCTCTGGGCCCTGCGGCGCAGCAGGGCCTCCAGGGCCGGCAGGCTGCCGGCCAGTCCGGACGGCAACTGGTCATCGATCGCCCTTTCCAGGACATGGAGATCGTTGAGTTCCCCCAGCAGCTCCTGCAGATCCCTCAGTTCCACCACCCACTGCCGGCAGCGCGAGCCGGTGACGGCCCCGAGGTTCTCCAGTCCGTAACGGGCCGTCTTGAGCCGCTTGCGGAGATCGTGGACCCGTTCCATGTCCCCCTCCTGCTCGAGGATGAACCAGCCGGGGTGCTGGAACAGCCCGGCGATCATCGGGGCCTGCCACTCCAGGGTCCACCCCAGCAGCGGCAACTCCCCCAGTGGCGTCAGATCGGGATGCCGCAGCCAGCCCTGCAGCTGGGACAGCAGCTTCAGATAGCTTCCGCTCTGCAGGGTGGAGACCACCTGTTCGTAGGCCAGGGCCCGCTCGCGCCGCAGCTGTTTCAACACCGGCTTGAGGGCCTTCCGCTCCGCCTCGGGCAGCTCGGGCATCAGATCCTTCTCCAGCCGTTCCCTGAGCACATCCAGGTCCCGCGCCATGCCGAGCCGCCGCACCGCCTTGGCCAGTCGGGGGTCGGCGACGGCCCTGGGCAATTGCAGGGCGGGGGCGAACTGGTGCAGGCAGGTGCGCAGCCGCCGCAACGCCACCCGCATCTGATGCAGGGGTTCGGGGTCACTGTCGGCCAGCACCGGCCCCTGAAGGGAGACCAGCTTGTCGGTGAACCGAGCGATCAGATCGACGGCGAACGCTCCGTTGCTGAACGGGTGGTCATCGTGCGGGCTGGCCATGGGAGGGGCCCGGAGGCCTCAGCGGGGTGATTTCGAACGGATCTGCTCGAAGCTGCGCCGGATCGCTTCGTTGATCGAGAGCCCGATGGGCAGATCGCCCCCGAAGGAGGTGCCGATCAAGTGGCGATAAAGCTTGGATTCAACAACACGATAGGTGTCCGGAGGCAGGGGGATCACACCGGCCCTCTCACTGAAACGCAACCCCCCCTGGACCGTGAAAGTGATGAAGCGACGCACCTCGGGCCGGTCCCTCAGATCCTTGTCGTTGATGTAGACGAACAAGGGACGCGACAGGGGCACGTAGCGTTCCTGCTGCACGTTCACGATGGTCGGTGGCCAGGTTCCCTTCGGACCTGTGACGGCGAGCGCCTTCAGCTTGCCAGCCTGGGAGCGGTAGTAGGAAAAACCGAAATAGCCCAGCGCCAGAGGGTTTTTCTCAACACAACGTACAAGAACGTTATCGTCTTCGCTGGCGGTGTAATCGGTGCGGGAATTTCGAGCATCCCCATTGATCGCCTTGTTGAAGTAATCAAACGTTCCTGAATCGGCCCCCGGGCCGCACAGATTGATCGGCCGATCCGGCCAGGAGGCATTCACCTGCTTCCACCGCTTGATGCGTCCCTGCGCCTGGCGGTTCCACAGGGTGGAGAGCTCGGCCGTGCTGATGCGGCTGGCCCAGCTGTTGCTGGGATGGACCACCACCGAAATGGCGTCGAAGGCCAGCGGCAGTTCGATGAACGTGACCCCCTTGGCGGCGCAGGCCTTGAGCTCCTTGGAGCTGATCGGACGGGAGGAGTTGCTGATCGGAATCTCGCCGCGGCAGAAGCTGCGCATCCCGGCCGAGCTACCCGTCTCCTTCAGGGCGATGCTGACCGGCCGATCTCCCTGGCGCTTCTGGAAAGCCTTGGCGGCCTCTTCCATGATGGGGAACACCGTGCTGGAGCCTTCAATGCGCACCACCGGAGCCGTCCCGGTCTGGGCCCTGGCTGGCTCCGGTGCCAGTGACGGAGCCAGCCAGGCGCCGAGGAGGACACCCAGTGGGATGAAGGCCATCACGCCCCTCGACTGGACTGTCGCAGGCAGCTTCAGGACCATGTTTCGAGACCAGCGAAGGAAGGACGCTGCGCCGATCCTGCACCAGCAAGCCGAGGTGTTGGGTTAAGGACAGATTGTGGCTGCAGCAGGGACGGGGCGTTCCCCCCGGGGCCACCACGGCCCCGCTTCAGCCCTGCCCGGTCCAGTCCTGGAACCAGCCCCGCCGCCATAACCACCAGGCCTGCACCGTGGCGATCAGGAGCATCAGCAACATGACAAAAGCGTAACCATGGCGCCATGTCAGCTCGGGCATGAACTCGAAGTTCATGCCATAGATGCCAACGATGAAGGTGAGCGGCGCGAAGATGCTGGTGAGGATCGTGAGGGTCTTCATCACCTGGTTCATCCTGTTGCCGACGCTGGCCGCATAGGACTGGGTGATGGCATCGCACTGACCCCGCAGCGAGCCGCAGGCCTCAAACAGCTGGTCGACGAGTTCGGCCATGTCCCGGAAGCCCTCCAGGGCCTCGGTGCCCAGCAATCGTTGCCGTTGACGCAGCAAAAGGCGGATCTGGTGACGCAGGGGCCAGATCAAGGTGCGAATGATGCGCAGGTTGCTCCTGAATTCGTAGGAGCGGCGCAGGATCAGGGGGCGGGGATTGCGCAGGGAGGACTCCTCCAGCGCATCGAGCCGCTGGGACATCGCCTCCAGCATCGGGAACAGATCATCCAGCAGGTCATCGATGACGAAGTGCAGGATGTCGTCCAGGTCCCTGTCGGCCAGGGACCCCGATTTGGACAACAGCCACTCGGTGAGATCCGGGAAGGGATCCCCTCCGCAGCCCTCCTCCAGGGTGATCAGCAAGCCGGGCAGCAGCACCAGGCCCACCTGCTCGCTGACCAGATGGGCCGGATCCTTGGCGAAGCTGAGCCGGTGCAGCACCACCAGCAGCACATCCTCCAGTCCGTTGACCTGGGGGCGCTGGGGCACCTCCAGCAGGGGGGCCAGCAACACCGCCGGCACCTCGAGGCGATTGAGCAGCTGCTGGATGTAGCGGCGATCCCCAAGCCCCTGCAGGCGCAGCCACAGGGGGGTGCCGGCCTGGCGCAGGCTGGCCAGCCGTTCGATGGCGGGGGCGGGGGTCCGCACCGGCCCGGAATCGAGGAACAGGACGGCATCGGCCCGGGTGGGCCCGAGCCCGCCATGGACATACAGATGGGTGGGAAGGCCCGCCGGACGCTGCTCCAGACGCTGGGAATTCAGCGCCCCTGGGGTGAGTCGCACCACGGGACTTCCGGTTGTTGCCACGATTCAACCGCAACGGCCCGATGGTGGGAATGGCAGGCGTGGCAGGGGTTTTGGCGGTGCCCCTGGTCTTTACGGGCTCTTAAGGCTGGCTAGCTAGGTTTAGCCACCGCTGTTGACGATTCGTTGACCAACCAGCCCTCCACGGGACCCTCCAATCCCGAACTCGGTCGGCATGAACGGGGTGTCCAATCGCCCATGGAGGCCCATGGCAGCTACCGCGGCAGCGACTGGAGCCCGGAGCGGCTGATGTTTCACCAGAACCTGGAGTCCTTCGCCGACCAGGTGGGGTTGATCGTCGGCCTGCAGGCCAACGGCAAGATGAGCCAGGACGAGGCCTACGAGAAAATCAAGAAGATCTGGAAAGGCCTCAAATTCACCCGTAGTTCCCTCTTCGACGAATCCACGGGCTGATCTTCACCACCGGTCCCCATGGGACGGAGATCACGGCAGCGGGTCGTCGGGTTCACAGTTACTCCGGAACGCCAGGCAGGTGAGCAGGGGCAAGTTGCGATCGCTCCGGTCGCTGGCGCTGCGGGCCACGATCGCCTCGAGCACCTTGACGGTGGCCGTGATGTTGGGTCCCTTGTTGAGCATCACCGCGTCGGCCCGGGCCCCCATGGCCGCATCGGTGATCTCGGCGCGGGTGGGATGGCCGTGCTGGGCCAGGGTGTCGAGCACCTCGGTGGCCCAGATGCAGGGCACGTGCGCCGCCGCGCAGATCCGCAGGATCTCCTCCTGAATCGGGGCCAGGGCCTCCCAGCCGCACTCGATCGCCAGGTCGCCCCGGGCGATCATCACCCCCACCGGGGCGCCGTGGGCCATGGCCGCCAGCAGCAGCCCGGGCAGGTTGAGAAAGGCCTGGCGGGTTTCGATCTTGAGCACCACCGCCAGATCGCCCCGGCCCCGGTCCTCCAGGCACTGGCGCAGGGTCTGGATATCGGAATCCCTGCGCACGAAGGAATAACTGATCATGTCGGCGTGCCGCGTCACGAACGCCAGGTCCTCGATATCCTTGGCGGTCAGGGCCGGCATGCGCAGGTCGCTGTCGGGGACATTGATCCCCTTGTCGGCCCGGAGCCGGCTGCCCCTGGCCTGGGCCGTGGTGACCTCGAGCACCACGGCCTGGGGTGACACCACCCGGATCACGGCACCGATGCGGCCATCGTCGAAGAGCACCCGCTCACCGGGGCGCAGATCGACGAACACCTCCGGCAGGGTGCAGGGGAGCGTGCCGCCGCCCTGGTCCGGCTCCGGCGTCAGGCGGATGGCGTCGCCCGGGCGCAGCAGCCGTTCGCCACTCACCGGCGCCAGCGGACCCACGCGCAGCCGGGCTTTGCCGTGCCGCTGGCGGAACACCAGGCCGGACGTGAAGTGGCAGGTCCTGTCGGCCTGCAGCATCAGAACCCCATCGGGGCCGCGTCGAACCACCTGGAGGGTGCGGCGGCGGCCGGAAGCATCCCGCCCCCGCAGGCGATCCCCCTGCTTCAGCCGCTTCGCCTTCGACAGTCGGGCGGGCAGCAGCACCGCGTCCGTGTCCTGCGGCCGGGGCAAGGCTTTAGGCGACACCGCCAGGATGCGCACCGGTTGGGTGGGCCGCCCCATCCGGTCGCGGGGGGGACGGGCGCGGATCACCGCGGGCTGGGGGGCCAGCTGGCCGGTGCGCAGCTTCGGGCCCGCCAGGTCCATGGCGATCGCACAGGGGCGGCCGGTGGCCACCCGGGCCTGGCTGAGCGCGTCCACCATCCGGCCCCAGACCACGGGGTCGTCATGGGCGCAATTGATGCGGGCGATGGTCATCCCCGCCGCCAGCAGATCGGCGACCAGGGCGGGACTCTCGGCCGCCTCCGCCGGCAGGGTGACCATGATTCCGGCGACCCCCGCGGCGGCCAGGGCTCCGAACAACCGGTCGCAATGCTGCTCCAGCACCTCGGGACCGCCCAGACCTGAGGGGCCGTCCGGCTGTTCCTGCGTCGCCGCCGCCGAGGGGGCCAGACCCTCTAGCGCCTCAAGGGCGGTGATCACCGCCTCCAGGCTGGAGAGCAGGTGGGCATCGCAATCGGTGAGCGCGCAGAGCCCCCGTTGCCGCAGCGCCTTCGGCAGGCCCGGATGGGCATGGCGATGGAAGGAAATGAAATGCAGCAGGTTGCGCGCACTGGCCCGGTAGTCGGGGTGAATGGCCTTCAGCCAGGCGGCCTCCTCCACCTCGATGCGCTCCAGGGTGGCCCTGAGGGCCAGCAAGGTGTCGAGCAGCCAGAGGGCCGGGGCAAGCGTGGGTTCCTTCATGGCCGCGGGCCCTCGGTGGCTACAGCTTCACCCACGGCCACGGCTTCCACCGTGCAGTGGAGGCCCTGCCGGCGCAACTCCTCCGCCAGCTGCTCGGCCAGTTCGCGGTCGAGGGCTGGGGTGACGTGCTCCGTCCCATCGAGCAGAGGGGCCATCGTCCCCGGCGCGCCCCCCAGATGCCTGGCCAGGGACTGCAGGGCCTCGAAACGGCCTTCTTCCCTGGGGGCACCATGCAGGCGCAGGCGCCACCCGGGCGGATCCGGACTGCCCAGCTCGACCCGCCGCAGCTGAGCCAGGGTGGCCAGCACCACCAGTTGATCCCCCGCCGCCAGCACCAGATCCAGGGAGGGCAACACCAGGGGGGAACGTCGACCGGGACGCAGCAGATGGATGGTGGTGACCCCGTAGCCCTGCTCCACCCTGGAGAGGTTCAAACCCCACAGGGCATCGCCCTGCTGAATCCGGTAGCGCACCAGCAGGTGATTGGCCCCATCGATGCGGCAGATCTCCTCCACCCGTTCGCCGAAGGCCGTGGCCACGACCGCATCGGCCACCAGATCCATGCTGGAGATCACCGCCATGCCGCCGAGCAGGTCGCCGAGTCGTTCGGCCGCCTCGACAGCGTGGGAGAGGATCACGTAACGGGCCTCAGGCCAGGACTTCTGCAGCTGGAAGGTCTCCTGCAGGTTGGCGAGCAGATCGACGGAGAGCAGGCCGATCCCCTCCAGCCGGCAGTGCTGCAGCGCGGCGAGGGCCGCTTCCCAGCGGTGGAAGATCACCATCCCCGACCGGTGCAGCGGCTGCACCGGTCGTGTGTCGATCCGCACCACCTGCAGGCCATCCCTGACCAGATTCTCGGCCACCCGCGCGGCGAGTTCGTCCCCTTCGGCCAACAGGATCCAGCGGCTGCCGCGCCGGAAACGGCCGGGATGGCCCAATCCGAAACGCTCCCGCAGCAACCGTTCCAGGATCACGGCCACCAGGGCGGAGGTGAGCAGCGTGCCCACCAGGGAGTACACCAGGGTGACGCCGATCAGCCAGGGGGCCGCCGCCGCGATGCCGTCCTCCGGGGACAGCATCACGTTCACCGGATCGACGTACTCCCCCAGCAGCAGCGCCAGGGTGACGAACACCCCCTGCCTCCAGCCGCCACCGGCGGAGAACAGGGCCAGACCAAGGGCCATCAAGGCCAGGATCACCAGCAACCCGCCCTGCTGGATCGGGCTGCACTGCCGCCACAGGCGCAGCGGAGCCCCCAGGCCGCGACGCAGGGCCAACCACCGGCCCCTGGCCGTCGTGGCGGGAACAGCCTCCGCCGAGCGGTGGTGGTGCGAGCCCATCGGCACCACCTGCAGGGGCCGGGCCGGGCCCGGGGCGTCCTGGCGCAGACAACGCTGCTGCCGGCGTGCCGCGTCGTTTCCCTCCACCACCAGGTAGGGCTGGCCATCCACCCGGAAGCAGGCCTCCTGGTCACCGGGCCGCAGGGCCTCGGTGATCGCCCCGGCCGTGAGCAGCAGGGGATCCACCACGGCCACCCCGGGCAGGCGCTCCTCGAGCAGGGCCCCGAGGCTGGCCAGCTGGCCGGAGGAGCGCACCACCAGGTCGGCCGAAGGATTGAGCAACCGCACCTGCAGGGCCGCCTCCACATTCACCGTGCTCTCGGTGCTCAGCAGCAGCACGGCACGGGCCGTCTCGACCCCGGCCTGGGAGAGCACATGGGGCAGGCGCATGTCCCCCAGCACCAGCGAGGATCCGAAGCGTTCCTCCAGACGCGGATCGCGCCAGTCCGGTCGCTCACGGTCCAGGCACCGCAACGGCACGTCGAAGGGCAACAGGCGCAGCAGGCAGGCCTGGCCGAGGGATCCGAGGCCACAGATCAGCACCGACCCTTCCCGTGGGCAGGACTCCCCGGGCGACGGGAACGGAGCGGGAGTCACCCCGGGCTGGGCTGCAGGGTCGGGAATGGAACACTGGCAGGCCCACCCATCTTCCCAAGCCATCGTTGATGCCGCTTCCCCCGGGTCTTAACCATCCCTGGTGAAGGTGAGGCTGTGCCCATGACCGTGCAGCCATGACCAGCACCCTCGCCCCCGTGATGGGCCTCCCCGAGCCCGGCACCTATGCCGATCCCCAGCGCAACGGCCTGGCGGCGAAGGATCTTCTCGACGGCCTCATCGAGCACCTCTTCTATTCCCTGGGCCGGCGGGTGCAGGAGGCCGACCGCCACGACCTCTACATGGCGCTCAGCTACGCCGTGCGTGACCGGCTGATGACCCGCTATCTGGCGGGTCTCGACGCCATCCTTGCCAGCCCCGCCCGGGTGGTGGCCTACCTCTCGGCCGAATTCCTGATCGGGCCCCAGCTCGGC
>CALRQM020000005.1:0-79107 GCA_943370335.1 Bordetella parapertussis
GCGAGCCACTTCAGATTGTCTGCGGCGCCCCGAATGTGCGGCAGGGTCTGCACGTGCCCGTGGCCCTGGTGGGCAGCACCCTGCCGGCGGTGGGGCTGACGATCAAGCCCGCCGAACTGCGGGGCGTGGCCAGCAGCGGCATGATCTGCTCCCTGCGCGAGCTGGGCCTCGACGACGGCAGCGACGGCATCGCCGAACTCGACCAGCTGCTGACCAGCGTTCCCCCCCTCGGCACGCCGGTGGGCCCGCTGCTGGGCCTGGATGACCAGGTGCTCGAGCTGGCGATCACCGCCAACCGCCCCGATGGCCTGTCGATGCGGGGCATCGCCCGGGAGGTGGCGGCCCTCAGTGGCGGCAGCACCAACTTCCCCGCACCAGCGCCCGCGGTGGCGGCCGAGCCCCTGGCCGCAGCAGCGGCCGACCGCGAGGCCATCGAGGCGGGGGGGCTGTTCAGCCTCACCGCCCTCAGCGGGCTGCGGGTGGGTCCCTCCCCGGACTGGCTGCGCCAGCGGCTGGAGCGGGCCGGGGTGCGCCCCATCAACAACGTCGTGGACATCACCAATCTGGTGATGCTGGAAACGGGCCAGCCCCTGCACGCCTTCGACCGAGATCGCCTGGGGGCGCTGATGGGCGGCACCCCCGAGCCGGCCAGCATCGGCCTGCGCCAGGGCCGCAGCGGTGAGGCCTTCGTGGCCCTCGATGGCCAGGAGCGGACCCTGGGCGAGGAGGCCCTGGTGGTCACCTGTGCGGGCCACCCCATCGCCCTGGCCGGGGTGATGGGGGGCCTCGCCGAGGCCGTCACCGACAGCACCACCGCCATCTGGCTGGAGGCGGCAGTGTTCGCCCCCCAGGCCGTGCGCCGCTCCGGCCGCAGCGTCGGTCTGCGCAGCGAGGCCTGCAGCCGCTTCGAGAAGGGGGTGCCACGGGAGATCACCCTGGCCGCCGCCGACCGGGCCGTGGCCCTGCTGCAGGAGCTGGCCGGAGCCCAGTTGGAGGGGCGCTGGCTGCACCAACGGCCCCCGTCCCCCCAGCCGCCCCTGCCCCTGCGCCGCGACGCCCTCCACAACCTGCTGGGCCCAATCGTGGTGGAAGGCGAGGCCCAGGATCTGGACGACGGCCGCATCACCGCCACCCTCGAGGCCCTCGGCTGCGTTCTTGTGGAGGACGAGGAGGGCTGGCAGGTGCGGGTGCCACCTGAGCGGGCCATGGACCTCAAGCGCGAGGTGGACCTGATCGAGGAGGTGGCCCGGCTGGTGGGCTACGACCACTTCGCCGCCCACCTGCCCGATCCCCTGATCCCCGGCGGCCTCGAGCCGGCCCAGCAGCTGGAGCGACGCCTGCGCCGCGCCCTCTGCGCCGCCGGCCTGCAGGAGATCGTGTCGCTGTCGCTGGTGGCGGCGGCGCCGGGCCGGGTTCCCCTGGCCAACCCGCTCCTGGCCGACTACGGCCACCTGCGCGACAACCTGCACCAGGAGCTGCTCCAGGCCGCCCGCCGCAACCTGCAGGCCTCTCTGCCAGGTTTCTGGGGCTTTGAGATCGGCCGGGTGTTCCCGGGTGGTGCGGCCAGCGGTGAGGAGCGCCATGGGGAACGCACCCTGCTGGTGGGGGTGATCGCCGGGGAGCGGCGCGCCGAACGCTGGCGCAGCTCCGGCAAGCCCGCCCCCCCGGACTACTTCCAGGCCCGCGGCGTGCTGCAGGCCGGTCTTGAGCCCCTGCGCCTGCCCCTGGAGGACCGCCCCCTGACCGACGCCCCCCTGCTGCACCCGGGCCGCGCCGCCCAGCTGGTGGTGGAGGGCAAGCCCGCCGGCTGGTTCGGCCAGCTCCACCCGGCCGAGGCCGATGCCCTCGACCTGCCCGCCGCCACCTACGTCTTCCAGCTGGAGCTGGAGTCGCTGCTCAGCGCCGGCACCCGCCGCAACCGCTGGCAGCCGGCCTTCCGCCCCTTCGCCACCGTGCCGGCCTCGGAACGCGACCTGGCCCTTGTCGTTCCCACCGACACCAGCGCCGCCGCCATGCTGGCGGCGATCCGCAAGGCGGGCAAGCCGCTGCTGGAGCAGGCCGAACTCGTTGATCGCTACGAAGGCGTCCAGCTTGAGGCGGGCCGCTGCAGCCAGGCCTTCCGCCTGCGCTACCGCGACAGCGCCCGCACCCTCACCGACGAGGAGGTGGAGGCGGCCCATGGCCGGGTGCGGGAAGCCCTGGAGCGCCAGTTCGGAGCCGAGCAGCGGCGCTAACGGCGTTCCAGGGCCGCCAGGGCCTCCACATGGCTGGTGTTGGGGAAGAAATCGATGGGCTGCACCCAGTTCAGCCGGTAGACCCCTGAGGCACAGAGCTGGGCCAGGTCGCGGGACAGGGCTGCCGGATCGCAGCTCACGTAGGCGATACGGCTGGGGGGGGCCGCCAGGATCGCCGCCGTGGCGGCCGGGCTCAGCCCCTTGCGGGGTGGATCCAGCACCAGGGCCTGCATGCCCTGCAGTCGCTCCTCCAGCACCAGGGGCACGTCGGCCTGTTCAAACTGCGCCCGACCCTCCAGTTCATTGGCGGCGGCGTTGAGCCGGGCCATGGCCACGGCGCGGGGATGCAGCTCCAGGCCGGTCACGTGCCAGCCGGCGGCGGCCAGGGGCAGGCTGTAGGTGCCGATGCCGCAGTAGGCATCCAGCAGAGAGGCATCGCCCGGCCCGGGGCCGAGGGCCTCCATCAGGTGGGGCACCAGCCGTTCGGCCTGGCGGGTGTTGACCTGGAAGAAGGTGTCGGCGGCGATGCGGAAGCGCAGGCCGGAGAAGGTTTCGTTCAGCCATTCCCGGCCGCGGATCGCCCGGGTCTCGTCGCCCATCAGCCGATTGGTCGGCAGGGGCTGAAGGTTGAGGCAGACGCCCACCAGTTCGGGCCAGCGCTGCCGCCAGGCGTCGGCCAGGTCCTCAAGGCCGGGCAGGTCGTCATGGCTGCTGATCAGGGTGAGGAGCAGCTCGCCGGTGGCCACCCCCACCCGCAGGCCGAGATGGCGCAGGCCCGGGGTCTCGTCCGCGTCGGGGTCGCCGCCGTGGCGGTCGATGGGCCAGTCGCTGGCCTCCAGATCCGCCTTGAGCGGAGCGATCATGGCGTCGATGCGGGGGTCGAGCACCGGGCAGCGGGCCATGTTGACGATCCGATGCGACCCGCGCCGGTAGTAACCGGCCCGCAGGGTTCCGTCGGCACTGCGCTCCAGCGGAACCAGGGCCCGGTTGCGATACCCAAGGGTGGGGTCGGCCGCCAGCAGGGGCCGCACCGGCGCGTTCAGCCCACCGATGCGCTGCAGGGTCTGCTCCAGGCTGCGCTGCTTCCACTCAGCCTCGGCGGCGTCCTCGAGGGGCTGCAGGCTGCAGCCGCCACAGTTGTCGGCCAGGATGCAGGGGGCGCGGCGGCGCTGGGGAGAGGGTGTGACCACCCGTTGCAGCTGGCCCACCAGATGGCGCCGGGCCACGGCCTGGAGGCGCACCTGCACCGTGTCACCGGGTAGGGCGCCACTGACGAACACCACCTGGCCGTCATGGCGCCCCACCCCCTGGCCGTCATGGCCCAGATCGGTGATCTCCAACTGCAGCTTTTCGCCCACCGAGGCCATGTGCGATCCGCACCACTGCTGCGACCCTATCGGGGGTCGTGCAAAGGGGCGTTACACCTTGCTCCCGAAGACCGGGCTGGGGCCCTGATCTCGATAGGATTCACCCGACTGTGGTCGCTGCTATGAGCGTCGTTCGCGATCTGATCCTCCAGGCCGATGATCAGCTCCGCTATCCCACGGGCGGCGAGCTGCGCGCGATGGTGGAGTTCCTCAGTGGGGGAGCCCGCCGGCTGAGCGTCGTACGGGTGCTGACCGACAACGAGAAGAAGATCATCGCCGAGGCCTCCAAGCAGCTGTTCCTGCGCAAGCCGGACTACGTGGCCCCCGGCGGCAACGCCTTCGGCCAGAAGCAACGGGCCCAGTGCCTGCGTGACTACAGCTGGTACCTGCGGCTGGTCACCTACGGAATCCTGGCCGGCAGCACCGAGCTGATCCAGCAGATCGGCGTGGTGGGCGCCCGCGAGATGTACAACAGCCTGGGCGTGCCCCTGCCTGGCATGGTGGAAGCCATGCGCACCCTCAAGGAGGCGGCCCTGGTGTTGCTCGGTGGCGACGAAGCCGCCCTGGCTGGCCCCTACTTCGACTACCTGATCCAGGGGCTGCAGACCTCAACCTGAGCTGACCAGTCGTCCCAATCCAGTCTCTCATCTGGACTTAGATTGGGTCCAACCTGAGATGACTTCCCATTGTCCCTGAGGCGAATGAGCCGCTCCCCCCGTCACGGTCGTGACAGGGATTTTTTATGGCTGCATCCCAATCTGCGACCGGTTCACAAGGGTGACCGTGAAGCCTCGCCAGCCAAGTGGCCGGGGCAGCGCCAGGAGTCTCAGCCGGGACCCATTCCAGGTCTTGGGTCAAGACCAGGCCTGGTCATTCGCGACACTCAGTGCGGCCCTCTGCCTGGGGCTCCATGGGCCGCTGCTTGGCGGTACGACGGTGCGGTTGCCTGGTCGTGGCGCACCAAGGGTGGAGCACCAGCATCTCTGCACCAATCCCTATTGCGTCCCGCACTGGGTCTAGATGCGCTACCTAGTCGAGATGCGTGAGACATTTGCCACTCCTGCTGAGCGGTCCATTGGTCCACCAACCCCGGGGATGATCCTCCCCCTGGGGCCCCGCGAGCGGCTCCCGCAGTCTCCAGGCAAACCGCGGCCTTACCAAACTCTGCGTATCTGTGTGAAAGACAGATACGCAGGCTCCCAGAAGTCAGCTCGCCACTGCCGTCTCAGATGCTGTCCAATTCCAGGACAAGGCTTGGCAGGCCTGGCCAGTCCCTATCGCGAATCGACCAACAGCTGACCAGGGGATGGAGGTGGACATCACCTGTGACAAGTCAAATCGAGGAAAAATCGCTGTATCAGGGAGAGCGGCTGCGTCTCGCTGCTAGACCCACTACTAGACCCAGGTCAGTCCAGTGGGACTGCAAAGTCGCGCACGGTGCGGAGCATGCGCTCGCGGGTCCAACTCTAGTCTAGTAGAGAGACTAGCTATGAGACCGGTCTGAGCCAAGTGATACGGCAATGCGTGTGGTTCACGCGCAAGGTGTGGAACCTCAGCGGTCCGCTGCCGCTCCCTGCCGGTACAGCTCCTTCAACAGCTGGTAGGCCTCATTGAGCCGTCGCATCGCTTCGAGGGATCCTCCGGCGTCGGGATGGTGGCTCTGGGCCATGTCCCGATAGGCCTCCCGGATCTGGGCCAGGGTGAGCCGCTGGCCGGGGTCGGTGGGAAGCTGCAACAGCCGCAGCGCGCCGTGAAGGGTCATGGTGTGCTCCAGGGTCTGGAAGGAGGTGCCACGGCGACGGCGGCGGAAGCGGTGCACGAAGCGACGGATCAACGTCGGAATGCGCAGGGTGAGGGTCTGACCGCTGAAGGGGTCTTCCAGTACACCGGCGGTGACCATCACCCGCTCAAAGGTCGGTGGCCCGTCACTCCAGCCAGGGGCAAACGGCTGCATCACCTGGCAGGCGGCCGACCAGGTGAAGGTGCGGCCATCGCTCTGATCCGACTGGGGCCAGATGTCCTGGGCCAGCCACACCATCGCCGCCTCCAGCACCGCCTCGTTGGCCGGCGAGCCGTAGAGGGTGCGCCAATGGTTGGCGGCTTCCTCCAGAGCCTGTTGCACCAACTCGCCGCCAAGGGGGGGCAGGGGGCTCAGGGGCAACGACGCGGAACGCGCCGGAGACGGCGATCGCAGGCTGCGCTTGATGACGTCGGAGCGGCGACGCACAAAGCCGGGCAGGTCGATGCCCCCGCCACCAGGCGCCGGACGGGGGGGATCCTCCGTCGGGGCCTCCCATTCAAATTCAGCCTGGAGGGTGTCCATGGCCCCCCGACCCACCAGCACCAGGGCGCCCTGCTCGTCGAAGTCGTGGTCGTCCTCCCGGTGATGCACGACCTCCCCCGACGGCGGTGAGAGCCCATCACCGTCCTCCTCCTCGTCGGTGCCGAACAGATCGTTGAGCAGCCGCTCCAGCACATCGCCCCGGCTGCGGAGCCCCCACTCCCGCCGCAGACCATCCAGGTGGGTCACCAGTTCGCGGCTGAGGTCAAGGCTGATCCGCTGTCTGGCCTCGTTCGATTGTTCAGCCACGGCAGCCATCCATCGGCGCTGGGTTCGCTGGCATGGGGCTTCGGATCAGGGTCCCCGTTGGTCCCGCAGGAACTGTTGCTGGGCCTCCACCGCATCGCGATAGCGGTCCACCAGCGTCCCCCCCGTACCGGCGGATCCTGAGCGGCTGCGCATCGGAGAGACCAGGGGGGAGGGGGCCAGAACGCTGCGGTTGGAGGAGGCTGGCGGTGGTGGCGGCGGGTCCAACCAACCAGGAGCCGGTGCCGGCCGCAGGATCTGGGGCGGCGGCAACAGGGGTCCGGTGCCGCCCATCGGCAGCGGTGTGATCGGCCCGGGTTGGGGGGCGATGGTCACCGACGGAGGGGCAACGGGCGGCGGGGTTGGCCGGGTGGTGGCACCGGCCCGGGCCAGATCCAGCTGCCGTTCGCGCTCCTGAATGAGGGCCAGCTGGCTGGCACTCACCACACTCAGGAGGTGGCCCGGGGTGGCATCGGCCGGATAGACCAGGCTCACCCGCACGGGGTTCACGACCCCGGGCACCAGATCGATCTGGCCGAGGGACAGGCTCTGGCCCGAGCGAAGACCCACATGCACCTCCCGCAGTCCGGCGGGTGTCTGGATCTGGATCGAGCCGCGGAAGGCTGTGAAGGGTTGCCCGCCGATCAGGGTGGGATGGCTCATCACCAGTTCGTAGGGCCCATTCCCCTTGAGGTTCATGTCGACATCGAACCGCACCCCGTAGGTGCCGACGTTGTCGAGGGAGGAATCGACCATGCGGCTGGCCAGGGCATTGACCTGCACATCGCGGGTGCCGAAATTGTGCCGGTCGGTGCTGGTGAACGGCACATGCAACGGACCCGTCATGTCCAGGTCGTGGGAGATGGTGGCCTGATACGCATCGCCGAGGGCCACACCACCGACCCGGGAGAAGATGCGCCGGTTGTGGATGTCATTGATGCGGCTCAGATAGACCCGCCCTGGTGCCAGCCGCCCTTCATCCAGGACAGCGAGCACGTCGCGATCGGAGTCGGGGGTCTTGGCGGCCACCACGGCGATCTGGAACGGCCCATCACTGCGCCCCCGCAGCAGGGCGTTGGCGATGCCCAGGGCTGGCAGATCGGTCTGGAAGAGGACAAGGCGACTGCGGGCCGGAATCGTGATCTGGTCGGCCAGTCGGCTGTCGAGCCTGCCCCGCAGCATCTGAACCGCGGTGGCATCACCGGGGCCAGTGTTCCAGGGCCTTGGCCCCAGGGGTTTCACCCCCATCAGGTTGTTGGCCAGGTAGGGAGCCTCAAAGCTGTTGCGCACCGCTCCTTTGGAGAAACGGATGTGCACCGGCCGTACGCCCGGATTGATCAGGATGGCCGCCAGGGTGAGCTCGGCCCGACGGTCGGAACGGGAGATGGAGCGGCGATTGGGCGGGAAGTATTTGTGGTGGAGATGCATGCCGAACTCACCGTTGAAGGTGTACTCGGCATAGCGAAGGGCCTGGCCCGTCTCACTGGCGTAGGCATACCCAGGTGTCGTGCTCATGAGGATCCCCGGCCCCTCCACTTCCTCGGGCTGGTTGGAGTGCAGCACCGGCACGTTGTTGAAGGTGCCGTTCAGAGGTCGGGCCTTCTGGCCGGCCATCAGGGCCACATAGGCATGGGCGGGCTGGGCGTGCTGCAGGAGTGCCATGCCCAGACCCAGCGTCAGCCAGACACCGATGGGACCAATGGGAGAGACCGATCTCAAATTGCGACAGGCTTGATGGTGTGGGTACCAGGGGAGGGTAAGGCGGGAAGCGACCGGCCCAGTCACTGGGGGGTGCTTGCGCCTGGGGAGCCCCGGATGGAACGGCGGGCTCGCTAGAACGGTCCCACTCTGCAGATTTTGTCATGATTCCTCCCTTCGGGACCTGCTCCGGCTCGGAGTCCGGAAACGGTGCCCTGCGGCGGTATCAGGAACGCAAGCTGCGCATGATGAGTTTCTGGCGGGATGGCATTGAACGCCAGCTGGCCGCGTTGAACGCCGCCATCAGCACCCTGGAACAACAGATGCACCGCGATCAGGCCAACCACCAGGGCTGAAGCCACCGGCCTCCAGATGCTGACGCAGCTGCTCCAGACCCTTGTGCAGCAGCCTCTTCACCGTCATCGGACTGACCTCCATCTGGCGGCCCAGGCGCCGGTAGCTCCAGCCCGCCAGCACCACCTGGCGCACCACCAGCCGCTGGCGGGGCTCCAGCAGGTCCAGCATCGTGGCCACCGTGGGGCCCGATGACTCCAGCGGGAAGGCTTCAACAGCGGTGTGGGTCGCCACCGACTCGGCCAGCGATGGATCATCCAGGTTGGCGGGCCTCGCCAGCAGACGCTGCACCTCCAGCCGGTGCCATTCCGACGGGGTGACCCCCAGGGTCTGGCTCAGGACTCTGATTCCCTGCCCTGGATCCGCCAGGAGCAGGGGGTGGTGCTGCAGCCGGTTGAACCGCTCCTGCAGTTCCGCCTGCCGCCTGGGCAGACGCACCAGGGGGGCGGCATCGCGCAGGTAGTGCAGGATCGCCCCCCGGATGTGGGGCCTGGCGAAGGCCTCGAATGGGGTGTGACGGTCTTCGCGGTAGAGCTCGGCGGCCCGGATCAACCCCATCAGGCCCACCTGGAGCAGATCTTCGAAGGATTCCCGGCTGCAGCGGGCGTAGTGCAGGGCGAGGGGACGGACCACGGCCCGGTACTGCTCGACGCGGCGATTGCGGCTGGCGCGGCAGGACTGGGGAACGTGGCTGGGGGATGGGGTCATGGTCTGGACGGTTGAGCCTGGGCTGGGTCGTGGAACTGGAATCACGCTTGGCCGTTGGAGGGTCGCGCTGATCTCCTTTCCAGAGAGGGGCAGGCGTGCCGGATGCCGCAACCGTGAAACCACGTAAGTTGCTGGCTCAGGGACGCGGGGCGGCCACGTGGGCCAGCAGGGACCAGGGCCCGTGGGTCGCTAACCACCCCCTGTCGGAGCCCTCGGTGCTGAGCAGAAACCCCGCGAAGCCCAGGGCGTTGACGCTGAAGCCGGCGCCGTGCTCCCGCACCCGGCGCACGCTCAGGAACCATTGGTCGTCGAACAGCAGGTTGTAGGGATGCAGGGGCTCGCTGTCGCGGCGGGGATCTCCGAGGCCGAGCGCGTCGGCATGGGCGAGGTAGAGCTCTGCCAGGTCGGATCCGCCGTGGGGATCGGTGCGTTGACTGAGGCGGTAGTCCCAGCTCCAGGACGCTTCGGTCCCCGCCAGCTGGGCCAGAAACAGCGGGGCCAGGGGGCAGCTGGCCTCGCCCTGCCGGCGCGGCAGCAATTGCAGGTGCCGATGGGGCTGGCTGGCCCCGGACCGGGCACCGCTGTTGAAGAACCACAAGCCGCCGGTGTCCTGGCTCACCTGGCGGACCGCCTGCCAGTCCGGGGACTCGATCCAGCCGCCCTGGGGCCGCCAGTCGCGGGTGATCACCAGCAGGTGAGCCTCCTGGACCGGGTACTTGTTGAGCAGGAGCACGTGGCCGGGCGCCAGCAGGTCCACCTCCAGGGGCTTGTCCCAGGGAAGAAAGGGGTTAGGGCGCGGTCCCCCCTGGCGCAGGTGACGGGGCGTGGAGGAGAGGAGCTGGCGGACGACGAAGGGCTCAGCGCCGGGAATGTCCAGGAGGCGCGTCTCCAGGGGCACCAGGGCTCCCCCCAGGCGGGCCCGCTCCGACACCTCCCTGGCTCGCTGCCAATGGCGTTCAGCTCGCACCGGCCTGCAGACGGGCCAGGGAGGCGCCCTGGTAGTAGCGCCCCAGAATCTCGTTGTAGCGCAGGCCCTGCTCGGCCAGATCCTGGGCGCCGTGCTGGCTCATGCTGGCGCCCAGATGGCCATGGGCCTCCTGGGTGATGCGTGTGGTGGCCGCGTAGAGGCTCTCGACGATCCCCCCCTGGTAGCTGAGGATCACCCCGGAGGTGCTGGTGGTGGCCTGGCGGGTGCGGGGGTTGACACTGCCCAGACCCCGGTAGGCCTGCCAGCGGGTGGTGTCACCCAGATGCCAGTGGGCGCTGGCCGGGCGGGCCATGTGGGCCATGGCATAGGAGCGGGCCGCCACCGCCTGGGCCTTGAGGGCCTCCATGTGCCAGCTGCTGGGCATCTCGGCCCCCACCACCGAGCTGATGTAGCGCTCCAGGGAGAGATGGTTGACCAGCTGCAGGCCCCGGGAGCCGCCCAGCACTCTCAGCCGACCCTCATAGGGCCGGCCATCCACCAGCAGGCTGTGGCCCGAACCGGTCTCCATCCACACCTCGGCCCGGCCCGCCATGGCCGCACCCAGGTCGGGGGAGGTGTCGGGGCCGCCATCCTGCACGGTGCGTCCATCGCGATCGACAAGTCGCCAGTAGCCACTGGCCCCGAGCTGGGGGGAGGCGGAGGCCCCCAGCAGGGCGACACGGATCTCGAGAGGCACCTCCGGCCCCGCCTCCGGTTCCACCAGGGAGGGGTCGGGATCGCTCAGGCTGGTGCGCTGGGCCCGCAGCGACGTCGCCGCCAGGAGGTCCTTGTCTGGGGATTCCGCCGAGCTGGCAGCCGATTGCGAAACCTCCTGGGGCTGGGCGATGAGGGCTTCGAGCAGATCCGGCTGCGCAGGGGACCGGGAGCCTGGGAGCAGGTCCTGGGCGGCAAAGCCTGCACCAACCGCCACCACCGCAAGGGGAGCGGTCAACAGGATGGGGTGGCGCCGGCAACCCTGAAGCAGCCGCCGGCCACTGGCACGGAGAACGGCGATGGCGGCCGTGAAGTGCCGGCGCACGGAATGGTTTCACAAGGGAGTAGCCGGATCATGCCGGAAAACGCGGCCCTTGAGCCCACCGACGCAGGACGGTCGCGGCATTGCACCCATGAGCAGGGCGTGGCCAGGTCACCGTTCAGGGGGCCGCTTCCGCCTTCAGATCCCGCTGCATCAGCTCCTGCACCGCCTGGCGGGCCTCCACCTGACCCGTCAGCAGCCGCACCACCTGGGAGCAGATCGGCAGTTGCCACCCCTCGCGCACCGCCAGGGCCAGGGTGGCCCGGGCGGTGCGGGTTCCCTCCACGGTGGCGCCGATCCGGGCCAGGGCGGTGCCCTCGTCACAGCCCTCGGCCAGCAGGGTGCCGAAGCGGTAGTTGCGGCTCAGGCTGCTGTTGGCCGTGGCCAGCAGGTCCCCGAGGCCCGCCAGCCCGTAGAGGGTGCTCGGCTGGCCCCCGAGGGCCTGCAGCACCACGGCGATCTCCGCCAGACCGCGGCAGAGCAGCGAGGCCTTGGCATTGGCGCCCAGGCCCAGACCATCACTGATGCCGGCCGCCAGGGCGATGACATTCTTGAGGGCCCCGGCGGCCTCGGTGCCGATGGGATCGGCGTTGGTGTACAGGCGGAAATGGGGTGCCCGCAGCTGCTCCTGCAGGTGTCGGGCCAGGCCGTGATCCTGGCTGCTCAGCACGCTGGCCGCCGGCAACCCCCGCTCCAGTTCATCGGCCAGATTCGGGCCGCTCAGCACCGCCAGCGGCAGGTCGGGGAGATGGCGGCGCCACAGTTGGCTGGCGGTGCAGAGGGTGTCCAGATCGATGCCCTTGCTGCAGCTCAGCAGGGGGAGATCCACCGGCCAGCGTTCCTGCAGCTGCTTGGCCAGCGGGGCCACACCCACCATCGACACGGCCACCACCACGAGGTCGCAGTCCTTGAGAACCGTGGCCGGATCTCCCCCATCCCGCCGTGACCAGCTGCTGAGACGGTGGCCCTGGTGCTCCCAGAGCCGCAGCAATGTGCCGCCCCAGGCACCCCGACCCAGCACCGTGATGCGCAGACGCATGGACCTACGCGAGGGTCGGTTCCCTTGATGGCCTTGCCATCATGCGCCATCCCCGAGCCCGCCATGGTGACCGCCCCCACCCCCTACTGGCAGGCCTGGGAGGGCCAGGCCCTGGTCGTGGGCCCGGGGGGCCTGGGCCTGGCCCTGGCGGCCGAACTGGCCCGGCGGGCGCCATCCCTGCAGGTCCGCACCGCCGGGCGCCGCGGCGCCGACCTGGCGCTCGACCTGGACGACGACGGCAGCCTGGAGCGCTTCTCGGCCATGGCCGCCCGCGACCTGAGCCCGTTGCGGGTCGTGATCAACACGGCCGGGCTGCTGCACGACGGCCCGCTGCAGCCGGAGAAGCGCCTCTCTCAGGTGCGTCGCCACGCCCTGGAGCGCAGCTTCGCCGTCAACGCCTTCGGGCCGCTGCTGCTGGCCCAGGCGATCGAGCCGGCCCTGGCGAAGGATGGTCCCGTGCACTTCGCCAGCCTCTCAGCCCGGGTGGGAAGCATCGGCGACAACCGTCTGGGGGGCTGGTATGCGTACCGGGCGGCCAAGGCGGCCCAGAACCAGCTGTTGCGCACCCTGGCGATCGAGTGGCAGCGCCGCCTGCCCAAGGCCTGCGTGACCCTGCTCCATCCAGGCACGGTGGCCTCCCCGCTCTCGGCCCCCTTCAGTGGCTCCCAGGCCCCCTCGGCCCTGTTCACGCCGGAACGATCCGCCGCCCACCTGCTCGATGTGCTGGAGGGGCAGACGGCCGCCAGCAGCGGCGCCTTCCTGGCCTGGGACGGTCAGCCGGTGCCCTGGTGAGACGGGCTAGGCAGCGTGGCCGCGCAACACCTCGAGGGGGATCACCTGCAGGGTGGCGAGGGCGGAGCTCTCCAGCCGCACCGGCGGGGCCATGCCGTCCTCATAGGCCTCCAGCCAGCGGGCGGCGCAGACACACCAGTGATCTCCAGCCTGGAGGCCGGGAAAGGAATGGGCCGGCACCGGCGTCGAGAGGTCGTTGCCCTGGGCGCGGCTGTAATTCAGGAAGGCGTCGTTGACCACGCAGCAGACCGTGTGGCGGCCGAAATCGGCGGGATCGTCGTGGCAGTAGCCGTCCCGGAACCAGCCGGTGAGGGGAGCACAACCGCACTCCTGCAACGGTTCACCCAGGACGTTGCGGGGTTCGGATGGGGGCTGCAGGGAGGAAGCGGCCAAGACCCGGGAGGTGGCGGTACGGGCAGAGTCTGACGGAGGACTGGCACAAATAGCGGCCAGGAGGTTGACGAATTCCGGGGGGGAGGCGTTAAAGGTCTTTCAGCACGACCCCCTTCATGAGCTGGGATTTCACCGAGGATGCGGCCTTCCTGGCCCTCTGCGACGCCTACAAGGAAAGCGGTGAGCCCTCCGCCATGGAGTTTCTGGCCCATGGCGAAGGTGCCTTCCACTTCCAGGAACTCACCCAGAACGCGGCCGGTGAGGGCATCGATCTGAGCGATTCCGATGCCCTCGACACGTTCCAGCAGGAGGTGATCGAGAGTCTCGAAGAGCTGTGCAGCTGAAGGCGCCCGAAGGCCCCCCAGGGCTCAGCCGTAGAAGAAGGCGATTTCCTTGTCCTTGAGCCCCTCCCAGCCCGCCTCCCGCAGGCGTTGATCGAGGGTGAGACGGTCCAGGTGCTTGGCGCCGGTGCGCACGATGCGGTTGCGCATCGACTTCTGGACCCCGCTGCGGGCCCGGCGGCCCTCCAGCTCCATCACTTCGCCGTAGAGGGCGAGCATCGCTGCCGGAATCGGCGTGCCGTCAAGGTCGACACCGGCCGCAATGGCGTCATCGACACCGCCGGGTCCTGCGATGGCCATGGCAAGGGAGGCAAAGGGTCCCCAAAGCCTGCCATGGCCAGGTGAGCCTCAGGCGCTGAAGTACCGGGCCTGGCTGTGCAGGGCCACCAGGGCCGTGGTGCTCTGCTCCGGCTCCAGCTGGTCGCTCTCATCCATCGTCAGGCCGATGCGATCGGTGTGCAGCCAGGCGAGCTGCTGGCGGGAATCGGCCACGTTCGGACAGGCGGGGTAACCGAAGGAGTAGCGGCTGCCCCGGTAGCGCTGGGCCAGCACGTCCCGCAGGGCTGTGGGCTCGTCTGCGGAGAATCCCATCTCCCGCCGGATGCGGGCATGGGTCCATTCGGCCAGGGCCTCGGCCATCTGGACCGCCAGGCCGTGGAAGTAGAGGTAGTCGGTGTAGCGATCGGCCCGGAACAGCTGCTGGGCGAAGCTGGTGGCGCCTTCCCCCATGGTGACGGCCTGCATCGGCAGCACATCCGAGGGCCGCAAGGAGCCGTCAGCGGCCGTGACGCCGTCGCGGTAGAAATCGGCAATGCAGTAGCGGTTGCCGCCCCGCTGGCGCGGCAGCACAAAGCGCCCCAGCTCCTGCCCGGCGGTCGCCGGTGGCGCCCCGGCCGCCATCCCCTCGGGGTCGAACACCACCAGGCCATTGCCGTCGCGGCCGCAGGGGAAGTAGCCGTAGGCCACCCGGGGGGTGAGCAGGCCTTCGGTGCTGCAGCGGCCGAGCCACTCCTGCAGCACCGGCTCCGCCTTCTCGGCCAGCATCGCCTCGTACTCCTGCCGGCTCTGCTGCTGGGTCTTGCGCAGCTGCCACTGGCCGGCGAACAGGGCGTTGCGATCGAGGTAGGCGAAGACCTCGTCAAGGTCGATGGCCGCCTCCGTGAGCACCTGGGTACCCCAGAACGGCGGGGCGATGGCCGCTTCGGCCGGCACGGCCGCGGAACGCTCCTCGCTGGCGGCCGGTGGGGCTTCTGCCGCCTCGGCGATCGATCTCGCCGAGGCGGCCTCCTGTGGGCCCTCCTCGGCGGCGGCTGCCGGGGCGGCGGGGTCGCCGAGACCCAGGCCCTCGGGGGCGCCGTCGAGGAAGCCTTCGTGGTCGTCCCAGCGGCCGCCGGTCTTGGCGTCCATCAGGGCGTCCATGAAGCGCAGGTCGGCAAAGGCGTCACGGCCGTAGATCACCTGGCCCCGGTAGGCCTGGCGGCAGTCGCCATGGACGAACCGGGGGGTCAGGGCCGCACCGCCGAGGATCACGGGCACAGAGATTCCGACCGCATTGAAGGTTTCCAGGTTGTCCTTCATGAAGGCGGTGGATTTCACCAGCAGGCCGCTCATGGCGATGCAGTCGGCCCCGTGTTGCCGCTGGGCCTCGACGATCGCGTCGACGCTCTGCTTGATGCCCAGGTTGATCACCTCATAGCCATTGTTGGTGAGGATGATGTCCACCAGGTTCTTGCCGATGTCGTGCACGTCGCCCTTGACGGTGGCGATCAGGAACTTGCCCTTGCTGTTCGATTCGCCCTCCTTGCGCTCCATGTGTGGCTCGAGAAAGGCCACGGCCGATTTCATCGTTTCGGCGCTCTGCAGAACGAAGGGCAACTGCATCTGTCCGGAGCCGAACAGTTCACCCACCACCTTCATGCCATCCAGCAGGAAGGTGTTGATGATCTTCAGCGGTGGATGCTCCACCAGGGCCTGCTGGAGGGCGGCCTCCAGGCCGATGCGTTCGCCGTCGATGATGTGCTGCTTGAGCCGCTCTTCGAGCGGCAGATCGGCCAGCGAAGGGCCAGAAGCCCGGGCCTCCTTGGCGCTCACCCCCTCGAACTCGGTGGTCAACAGGGTGAGGGGATCATGGACGCAGATCCCGTCCTCAAAACGGCGCCGGTCGTGGATCAGATCGCGACAGATCTGCTGATGTTCCTCGCTGATCTTCGCCAGCGGCAGGATCTTGGCCGGACTGACGATGGCGGCGTCCATCCCGGCCTGGCAGCAGTCGTGCAGGAACACCGAGTTGAGCACGATGCGGGCAGCTGGAGACAGCCCGAAGCTGACGTTGCTGACCCCCAGCACCACGTGCACACCGGGAAGTTCGCTGCGGATGCGTCGGATCGCCTCGATCGTGGCCGCCGCATTGGCCCGGTCCTCCTCGATACCCGTGGAGATCGGCAGAGCGAGGGGGTCGTAAAAGATTTCGTGGGCTGGAAGGCCAAACTCGAGCGCATCGCGGTAGGCCCGCTGGGCGATGGCGAATTTGCGCTCGGCGGTGCGGGCCATGCCCTCCTCGTCGATCGTGCCCACCACCACCCCGGCGCCGTAGTCACGGGCCAGTTCGAGCACCTTGAAGAAGCGCTCATCGCCGTCTTCGTAGTTGGTGGAGTTGAGAATGCACTTGCCACCAGCCACCTTGAGGCCAGCCTCCATCTTCTGCCACTCGGTGGAATCGAGCATCAACGGCAGGTTGACGTTGGTGACCAGTCGGCTCACCAGATCATGCATGTCCTTGACCCCATCCCGCCCCACGTAGTCGACGTTCACATCGAGGACATGGGCGTTCTCCTTCACCTGGCCCCGGGCCACCGCCACCAGGCCATCCCAGTCCTCGTCATTGAGCAGCTCGCGCACCTTCTTCGATCCGCTGGCGTTGAGCCGTTCGCCGATGATCAGGAAGGAGTTGTCCTGGAAGTAGGGGGTGACGCCATAGATCGAAGCCACCGCCGGCTCGTAGTGGAGCGGCGGCCTCTCCAGGCGTTGCTGGGGGAGGCGCACCTGGCGCTGGGCCGGTTGCAGACCGGCGGCGAGCTCCGCCAGGGCACCGATGTGGGCCGGGGTGGTACCGCAGCAGCCACCGATCACCTGAACGCCGAGATCCTCGACGAAATGCATCATCTGCATGCGCATCTCGGTGGGGGTGAGCCGGTAGTGGGCCACACCGCCGATGTTCTCAGGCAGTCCCGCGTTGGGAATGCAGCTCACCACGAAGGGACTGTGCTGGCTCAGGTAGCGGATGTGCTCCTTCATCTGCTCGGGCCCCGTGGCGCAGTTGAGGCCGAGCACGTCGATCGGGAAGGGCTCCAGGATCGCCACCACGGCGGCGATGTCGGAGCCGACCAGCATGGTGCCGGTGGTTTCCATCGTGACGGAGACCATCAGGGGGCGCCGTTCACCGGCAGCGGCGAAGGCCTCCTCGATCCCCTGCAGGGCCGCCTTGATCTGCAGCACGTCCTGGCAGGTCTCGACGATGAACAGGTCGACGTCTCCGGCGATCAGGCCGGCGGCCTGCTCCCGGAACGAGGCCTTCATCGTGTCGAAGTCGATGTGACCCAGGGTGGGCAGCTTGGTGGTGGGACCCATCGATCCCGCCACGAATCGGGGCTTCGTCGGGGTGCTGAAGGCGGCGGCCATCTCACGGGCCAGTTCCCCCGCCCGGCGGTTGATGGCAAAGGCCTGGTCCTCCAGTCCGTACTCGGCCAGCACGATCGAGGCGGCCCCGAAGGTGTCCGTTTCGATCACATCGCAGCCCGCCTCCAGGAAGAGGCGATGGACCGCCTGGACCGCATCGGGCCGGGTGAAGACGAGGTTCTCGTTGCAGCCCTCAAGGGCAGCACCACCGAAGTCCTCCGCCGTGAGGTCCATCTCCTGCAGGGAGGTGCCGGTGGCGCCGTCGAAGACGAGCACGGGACGTTCCGGACCGTGCAGCCAGTCGAGGAAGCTGATGCGATCGGTGGGGCAGTGGATGGCGGCGGAGACGACCATCAGGCGTCGAGGCGTATACGGGTGACCCAGTGGTCATAGGAAGGATCCCGGCCCTCCGTGATCGCCGTGAGGCGGTCGCGAAGACGGTCCATCACGGGCCGGTGGCTGGAGAGATCGGTGGATTCGATCCGCCGCACCGGTGTGACCCTGGCGGCGGTGCCACTGAGGAACACCTCATCGGCGATCATCAGTTCGGTCTTGTCGACCGCCCGCTCGAGCACGGGGATGTCCATCGATCGCGCCAGCTCCATGATGCTGGCCCGGGTGATGCCCTCGAGGATGTCCTGATCGACGCCGGGGGTGATCAGGACACCGTCCCGGACGATGAACAGATTCATGCCGCTGGCCTCGCTCACCTTGCCGCGGCTGTTGAGCAGCAGGGCCTCGTCGAAGCCGCTCTTGACGGCTTCCGTCTTGGCCAGCGAACTGGTGATGTAGGCCCCACTGATCTTGCCCCTCAGGGGAAGGGAGCGGTCCTCCTGGCGACACCAGCTGCTGATCCGGCAGCTGACCCCCTCGGGGGAGAGATAGTCGCCCATCTCGATGCCGTAGATGAGGAAATCGGTCTGGATGTTGTGCAGCCGCGGCGCGATGCCGAGGTCGCTGGTGTAGACGAAAGGCCGCAGGTAGATCGGGCAGGTGGGTCGGTTGGCCTGCAGAAAGGCCGTGATGGCGCTGTGGATCGTTTCCTCCGCCAGCTCGGTCAGCAACAGCCGGGCGCTCTGGCTGAGGCGGCGGGCGTGGCGATCGGCGCGGAACAGCAGGATCTCGTTTTTGTCGGCCGGATTGGGCAGGGCCCGCATGCCGCCGAAGGCGCCCGTGCCGTAGTGCAGCGCGTGGGTGGCCACCGACAGGGTGGCTTCAGCAAAGGGGACGCACTGTCCGCCGAACCAGGCATAGGGCAGGAACTGGTGCATGGAAGGCGGTGGCGACGATGCGATCTTCTCACCGCGTTCGGCAGGATGGGGGCATGCATCGACTCGCGTCCATACCCGGGGACAGGACGGAGGACGACGGGGCCCTCTTCGTGGAACAGCCACCGGCGCCGGTGGTGCTGCTCAGCAGCGCCGACACGGATCTGCTGGCGGTGTCCCAGCTGCTCGAGGCCGAGCCGGCGCTGCTGCCGGCCGACCTGAGGGCCCTCAACCTCTCGTCCCTGCAGCATCCGGCGGTGATCGACCACTACGTTGCCACCACCCTGGCCAGCACCCGACTGGTGGTTGTGCGGTTGCTGGGGGGCCGCGGTCATTGGAGCTACGGCCTGGAGTGCCTGCGCCACTGGGCGGAGGGCGGCGAGGGCCGCCAGCTGCTGGTGCTGGCCGGCACCGCCGAAGAGGAGCAGGCCCTGGCCAGCCTCGGCAGCCTCGATGGCCCCCTGGCCACGGCCTGTGCCGCCTGCCTGCGGGAGGGGGGCGCGGCCAATCTGCGCCTGCTGCTCCAGACGCTGGCGGCCCTGCTGGCCGGTGAGCGACCCGCACCGCCGTGCCCCATCCCAGCGGCCGATCCCCTGCCCCACGACTGGCGGGAGGAGCCCGGCTCGCGGGTGGGGGTGATCCTCTACCGGGCCCTCTGGCAGGCAGGCGATCTGGCCCTCATGGAGGCGCTCCTGGCGGCCCTGCGCCAGCGCGGGCTCTCCCCTAGGGGCCTGTGGGTCAGCAGCCTGCGGGACGGGGCCGTGCAGCGGGGCGTGGCGGATCTGCTGGGCCGGGAGCGGGTGCAGGCGGTGCTCTGCGGCACGGGCTTTGCTTCGGTGTCGTTTGAGGAGGCGGGCCTGGGGGCCCCCCTGTGGGAGCAGCTGGGGGTGCCGGTGCTGCAGGTGCTCTGCAGCGGCCGCAGTCGCGGGGCCTGGCAGGAGAGCAGCATCGGCCTGGCTCCGCTCGACCTCAGCCTGCAGGTGGCCCTGCCGGAACTGGATGGGCGCCTCACCACCCGGGTGGGTGCCTTCAAGGAACGCAGCTCCACCAGCGACACCCTCGCCACCGCCCTGCACCGCTACGAACCGGACCGTGAGCGGCTCGACTGGATCGCCCAGCTCACCGCCGCCTGGACCGACCTGCGGTTGACACCGGCCCCCGAGCGCCGCGTCGCCCTGGTGCTGGCCAACTACCCCAACCGCAACAGTCGCCTGGCCAATGGTGTCGGCCTGGACACCCCCGCCAGCGCCGCCCTGATGCTCGGCTGGCTGGCGGAGGCCGGCTACGACCTGGGGGCGCCCGCCGATCTGCCGGCCGATGGCGATGCCCTCATCCACCGCCTCCTGGAGGGCCGCAGCAACGACCCGGAGAGCGGCCATCGCCCTCCCCTGGCCCACCTGCCCCTGTCCGCCTACCAGGGCTGGTACGACACCCTCCCTTTGGAGGGCCGCCAGCGGCTGGAGGCGCTCTGGGGGCCGCCCGCCGCCGACGCTGGCCTGGAGACGGCGGCGCTGGCGGATGGGGGAACGGTGCCGGCCTTCCCGGTGCGGGGGCTGCGCTTCGGCCGGGTGCTGCTGCTGATCCAGCCCGAGCGCGGCTACGACCGGGATCCGAGCCTCAGCTACCACAGCCCCGATCTACCCCCGACCCACGCCTACCTGGCCCAGTACCTCTGGCTGCGCCAGAGTTTCGGCGCCCAGGTCGTGGTGCACGTGGGCAAGCACGGCAATCTCGAATGGCTGCCGGGCAAGGGGCTGGGGCTGTCGCAGGACTGCTTCCCCGAATGGGGCCTGGGGCCCCTGCCCCACCTCTACCCCTTCATCGTCAACGACCCGGGTGAGGGCAGCCAGGCCAAGCGCCGGGCCCAGGCGGTGATCCTCGACCACCTGACCCCGCCCCTGGGCCGGGCCGGCCTGCACGGCGACCTGCAGGGCCTGGAGGCCCTGCTCGATGAGTACTGGGAGGCGCGCCAGCTCGGCAGCGCCCGGGCGCCGCTGCTGCGGGAACGCCTGGGCACCCTGCTGGAGCAGCTCCAGTTGCCCGCCATGGCCCAGGCGGATCTGGAAGCCCGGCTGGAGGCCGCCGACGGCTACCTCTGCGAACTCAAGGAGGCCCAGATCCGCCTCGGTCTGCACACCTTCGGCACCCTGCCGGCGCCAGCGAAGCTGGCCGAACTGCTGCTGTGCCTGGCCCGGGCACCCCAGGCGGGAGTGCCGGGCCTGACCCAGGCCCTGGCCCATGACCTGGGGCTGGATCTCGACCCCTGGGCCGACCCGGACGAGGCCCCCCTCGCCGCCGCCGACCGCACCCGGCTGGCTGACCATGCCCAGCCGGGCAGCCTCCTGCGCCATGCGGGCGATGGGGTCGCCGTGCTGGAAAGGATCGCCCTGACCCTGGTTCAGGCGGAGCTGGCCGGACGGCTCGAGGCACCGCCGCTGCCGCTGGGGGCCGCGACCGAACGGGCCCTGCAGCACCTGCGCCAGGACCTGCTGCCGCCGTTGCTGGCCTGCGGAGAGGCGGAGCGCCGGGCCCTGCTCACCGGGCTGGCCGGCGGCCGCATCGCCGCCGGGCCCTCGGGAGCACCCACCCGCGGGCGCCCGGACCTGCTGCCGACGGGGCGCAACTTCTACAGCGTCGATCTCCGCGGCCTGCCGACGGAGGCCGCCTGGGACCTGGGGCGGCGCAGCGCCGAGCTGCTGCTGCAGCTCCATCTGCAGGAGGAGGGCGACGACCTGCGCACCCTGGCCCTGTCGGTGTGGGGGACCGCCACCATGCGCAATGGCGGCGAGGACATCGGCCAGGCCCTGGCCCTGATGGGGGTGCGGCCCGTCTGGGATGGCCCCACCCGCCGGCTGGTGGATGTGGAGGTGATCCCCCTGCGCCTGCTCGGGCGCCCCCGGGTGGATGTGACCCTGCGGATCTCGGGCCTGTTCCGCGATGCCTTCCCCCAGCTGGTGGGCTGGTTCAACCGGGCCACCCGCCTGGTGGCAGCCCTGCGGGAAGATCCCGAAGACAACCCCCTGGCGGCCTCCGCCCGGCTGGAAGGGCACGGGGGACGCATCTACGGCTCGGCGCCCGGGGCCTACGGGGCCGGTCTGCAGGGCCTGATCGACAGCGGCCACTGGGAGGAGCGTGGTGACCTGGGTGAGGCCTTCCTCAACTGGAGCGCCTGGCGCTACGACGGCGACCCCGGCGATGGGGCCAGCGGCGGCGCCATCGCCGCCACGGCCGACCGGAGCGGGCTTGAACGGCGCCTCGCCCAGGTGCAGGTGGTGTTGCACAACCAGGACAACAGGGAGCACGACCTGCTGGATTCCGACGACTACTACCAGTTCCAGGGGGGCCTCAGCGCCGCCGCCGAGCGGCTCCAGGGCCGGGCCCCGGCCCTCTGGTTCGGTGACCACTCCCGCAGCGAGCGGCCCCGTCTGCACCGCCTCGAGAGGGAGTTCGACAAGGTCCTGCGCTCCAGGCTGCTCAATCCCCGCTGGATCGAGGCCATGCAGGAACACGGCTACAAGGGCGGCTTCGAGATGGCCGCCAGCCTCGACTACCTGTTCGCCTACGACGCCAGCACGGGCCGTGTCCCCGACTGGGGCTATGGCGCCATCAGTGCGGCCTGGCTGGAGGACGGGACGGTGCGGGAGTTCCTGAGCCGCTCCAATCCCTGGGCCCTGCGCGACATGGCCGAGCGCCTGTTGGAGGCCCACCACCGGGGGCTTTGGGAAGGGGCCGAACCCCAGCGGCTGGAAGGGCTGCAGGCCCTGGTGCTGGAGAGCGAGGGCCTGGTGGAGCAACGCTGAACCATGCCCTCCTGTCCCTGCTGGGGATCAGAGGTCGAGGTCCCGCGCCATGGAGCGGAAGGGGTCGGTGTTGCCGGGCTTGCCGGGCTGCTGGGTGATCTTCGGCTGGCTCTGGGCGTCGGCCTCCTTCTGTTGTTTCGCTGCCGCCGCACCCCCGGGGACGTTGGTGGGAGTGACGGCGGCCCCCTTCATGCGCTGGCCCAGCTCAGCGGCGCTCATCTGCTGGGCGAAGGTCTTCTTGACGGGCTTGGGGATGCCACCGGTGAGGTTCACGGCCTTCTCCGTGGGCTGGATCCCGGCCAGACCTGGGGTCATTTTCTCGACCCGGGCCTCCATGGACGCCACCTCGGCCACCATCTCCTTGTCGCCGGGGCTGTCGGCGTTGCCGGGGAAGGTGTGGCGGATCGTGTTCGACCGCTTCATGAACTGGACATCGCCCAGGCTGGTGGAAGCCTCGGGATCGAGAAAGAAGGTCTCGGCCTTGGGTTTGGCCTTGGCGGCGGCCTCAGGCTTGGTCACCGAGGCGGCACGGGAACCGAACAGACGATCGAGCAGGCCCATCGACGCAAGGAGAAACGTGTCAGCAAACCCTAGCGGCCGTGGAGCACCAGCCCATGGG
The DNA here is from genome assembly GCA_943370335.1 of Bordetella parapertussis. GTDB lineage: Bacteria > Cyanobacteriota > Cyanobacteriia > PCC-6307 > Cyanobiaceae > Cyanobium. Next base: position 22,879 of record CALRQM020000005.1, read on the forward strand.
TATCCGTACCACAACTCATCAGAAGGCCCCGCCGTTCCAGATCCGCCGCGATCGCCTCGCAGACCAGTTCGGTGGGTTGCCAGCGGGGGCGCATGGCGTAGTCGTACCAGACTTCGGCCCCGTCGAAGCCCAGGTCCGCCGCCGCCGCGATCAGGCGCTGGTGGGGCAGGCGGTAGCGGGCGGGGTGGGCCAGCAGCGCCAGACCCCCGGCGGCCTGGATCGCCGCCACCACCGCCTCGGCCCGCAGGGCAGGACCCACCACCGAGGTGCCCTGCAGGTAGGGATGGAGGGTGGGGTGCTCCGCGGCGAAGCCCAGACCCAGGACGTGGACCAGACATCCCTCCAGCAGGCAGCTGATCTCCACGCCGCGCCAGAGGGTGGGAGCCGGCTCGCCCCGCCGCCTGTGAGCCTCAAAGGCGGAGGCAATGGCCCCGTGGGCCGCCAGGGCGTGGTGGTCGGTGACGGCCAGGTGCTCCAGGCCGATGGCCATGGCCTCAGCCGCCAGATCGTGGGGGTGGAGGCTGCCGTCGCTGCAGATGGTGTGGCAGTGGAAATTGAGCCGCTGGGGGCAGCTGTCGGCCCGCACCTGTCGCAGCACCGGCGTGAGGGGATGGGCGAGAGCTTCAGGCCGCAGCACCACCGTTCTCCTGCAGGGCCACCCGTTCGGCTCGGAGCCGGCGCCAGCGGGCATAGAACTGGATCGAGGCGGCCATGAACACCACCAGGGCCACCAGGAACCAGGTGGCCGCGCCGGTGGGGAACTGGTTCTTGAACACCACCAGCATCACCACCAGCACCAGCAACAGGGTGGGCAGTTCGTTGAGGGCCCGCAGCTGGCGGCCACTCCACTGGCACTCAGCCCGCTGCAGCTGGCCCATCAGGCGGTAGCAGAAGTGGTGGTAGGCGAGCAGGCCCACCACGACGGCCAGCTTGGCGTGCATCCAGGTCTGCTTGAGCCAGGCCGGCTCCACCAGCAGCAGACCCACCGCCATGGCCACGGCCACCACCATTCCCGGGGTGGTGATGATGTTGGCCAGACGGCGCTCCATCAGGGCGTACTGGGCCTCGAAGGCCTGCCGCAGCGGGGGCTCCAGCTCGGCGGCCTCCACGTGATAGATGAACAGGCGCACCAGGTAGAACAGCCCGGCGAACCACACCACCACCCCCACGATGTGCAGGGTCTTGAACCAGAGGTAGGCCTCTGGGGGAAAGCTCACGGCCAGGGTCAACGGCAGCGTCATGTCAGGACCTGGGGGAACCGGAGATCACGTCGGAACGCCAAGTTAGTCGGCAGTAGCGGCGGGCCACGGCGGCGGCATAGGCCCGATCCACGGGCCCCAGCTGCGGACTGATGCCCCCGTTGCGGCAGTCCACAAGGATCCGCTCCCGGTGGTGCTCCTGATCGCTCACCCGGAGCCTGAGCTGCCAGTGGTACTGGGCACTGCGGCTGATCTCGTCGCCGCAGACCGGCCCGACGCAGAGGCCCGGAGCGGCCAGCGCCGCCCCCCATGCAGAGGGGAGCAGCAGCCACAGGCCCAGAAGTCCGGCCCACAGCCGCCTGGAGAGCAGCCCCGCGGCACCCCACCTCCCAGCGGCTCTCATCCGGCCAGCTCCATGGGGGCGTTCTCGCCTTCGCCAGCAGCATCGGGCTCCTCCATGGGGGGATGGAAGTGCTCCCACACCTGCCGCGCCATGGCCGGTCCGATCCCGGGGACGACGGCGATCTGCTCGGGAGTGGCCAGCTGGATGGCGTCGATCGAGCGGAAGTGTGCCAGCAGATCCTTGACCCGCTTGGGGCCAAGGCCGGCGATGTCGCTGAGGCGGGAACGCTTCATCCGCTCCCCCCGCTGCTGGCGGTGGAAGCTCACGGCGAAGCGGTGGGCCTCGTCCCGCAGGCGGCGCAGCAGCACCACCCCCAGCTGGTCGGCCTCGGTGTCGAGGGGCTGGCTGGCGCCAGGCAGGAACACCTCCTCCCGCTGTTTGGCCAGGGAGCAGACGGTCAGGTCCTCGTGCAGGTCCAGTTCCCGCAGAGCCTCCATCACCGCTGACAGCTGGCCCTTGCCGCCGTCGATCATCACCACGTCCGGCCAGTCGCTGAGACCGTCGGTGTGCAGGGCCGAGGCACCGGCGCGACGCAGGCCGGCCAGGTCGGCCCCTTCGGCCTTGGCCTGGGACCAGCGGCGGAAACGACGCCGCATGATCTCCGCCATGGCCATGAAGTCGTCGGAGTGGCCGGCACGGATGCTGCTGCTCCGGATCCGGTACTTGCGGTAGTGCTGCTTGGCCGGCAGACCGTCGATGAACACCACCTGGGAGGCCACGGCGTCGCTGCCCTGGATGTGGCTGATGTCGTAGCCCTCGATCCGCCGGGGCGGCACCGACAGCTCCAGCAGCTGGGCCAGGTCCTCGGTGGCCAGCAGCTGCTGCTCCGCCCCCCGCTGGGCCCGGGCCAGTTCGAAGCCGGCGTTGCGCTCCACCAGCTCGATCAGATCGGCCTTCTGGCGTCGCTGGGGCACGGCCAGCCGCACCTTGCGCCCCCGCCGCTCCGCCAGCCACTCGCCGATCAGCTCCTGGGCCGGCAGCGGGTGCTGCAACACCAGCTCCGGTGGAATCTCCACCGGCTCCACCTGGCTGTAGTGCTCCTCGACCACCCGTTGCAGCACCTCCGCCGGCGTGGCGATCGCCGCATCGGCGGTGTAGCCCAGCCGCCCCACCAGCTTGCCGGCGCGCATCTGGAAGATCTGGACCGCCGCCACGCGCTCATCGGCCGCCAGGGCGATCACATCCCGGTTGACGGAGCTGTCCCCCAGGCTCATCTTCTGGTCGGCGGTGAGCAGGTCGAGGCCCTGCAGCTGATCCCGCACCCGGGCGGCGGCCTCGAAATCGAGCCGCTCGGCATAGCGGTCCATCTGCTGCCGCAGCAGATCGAGCAGCTCGTCATTGCGGCCCTGGAACACCATCGCCACCTTGCGCAGGATGTGGTGGTAGTCGTCGGAGCCGATCTTTTCCTGGCAGACCCCCGGACAGCGGCCGATGTCGAAGTTGAGGCAGGTGCGGTCGCGGTAGAGGGGCTGGGGACGCTGGCGCAGGGGGAACACCCGCTTGACCACGGCCAGGGTGCGGCGCAGCAGGCCCACATCCACATAGGGGCCGTAGAAGCGATCCAGGGGGCTGCGCAGGCGGCGGCGGCGGGTGATGAAGATGCGCGGGTAGGCCTCGCTCCAGGTGATGCAGAGGTAGGGGTACTTCTTGTCGTCCTTGAGCAGAACGTTGAAGTGGGGCTGGTGGTTCTTGATCAGGTTCGATTCCAGCGCCAGCGCCTCCGCTTCGCTGTCGGTGACGATGAACTCGATCTCACAGACCTGGCGCACCATCAGGGCGATGCGCGGACTGATGTCGTGGGAGTTGCGGAAGTAGCTGCGTACCCGCGCCCGCAGGCTCTTTGACTTGCCGATGTAGAGGATGCGGTCGCTCGCATCCCGCATCAGGTAACAGCCCGGCTCCGCCGGCAGCTCCCGCAGCCGGGCCGACAGTCGCTCGCGCTGGAGCAGCAGCGGCCCGATGACGTCGCCGCCCGGAGTGCCGCCCGGAGTGCCGCCCGGTTCAGCCATGGCGGGGCCTCAACCGCCGTACTGCCAGCCCGTGGCGGACAGCTCCAGGGCGGGGGCGTCGCGGTGCAGGGTGGCCGTCTTCACCTCCCCCACGAAGACGGTGTGGTCGCCATGGGCCACCTGGCCCACCAGGGTGCACTCCACGGCGCCGAGGGCATCGTCGAGCACCGGCAGGCCGAGGGGGCCCAGGCTGAAGGGCGCGGCGTCGAAGCGTCCGCCCACCCCCTTCTGGGGCTTGAAGAACACGGCGGCCAGGTCCTTCTGATCGGCAGCCAGCACGTTGAGACAGAAACGCCCACTGCGCTGGATCATGCCGTTGCTGGTGGAGTCGGAGCGCACCGCCATCACCACCAGGGGAGGCTCAAAGGAGCCCTGGGTGACCCAGCTGGCGGTGAAGCCGTTCACCTCCTCGCCTTCAGCCACGCCGCAGATGAACACGCCGTGGGGGATCTTGCGCAGCAGCGTCTTCTTGGCGGCCGCGTCCAGAACAACGTCGGTCATGGCTTGGGCGGCAGGGATCCAGCGACTCTAGGAACCTGGCCGGGCCCCTCTCCATAGGCTGGGCGCATGCGAGCCCTCTATCCAGGCAGTTTCGACCCCCTCACCCTCGGCCACCTCGACCTGATCGAGCGGGCGGCGCACCTCTTCGACGGTGTCGTGGTGGCGGTGCTGATGAACCCGTCCAAGCAGCCCAGTTTTCCCCTTGAGCGCCGGCTGGAGCAGATCCGCACAGCCACCGAGGGGATGGCCGGCATCGAGGTGGGCCATTTCGACGGCCTCACCGTGAACTATGCCCAGAGCTGCGGCGCCCAGGTGATCCTGCGGGGGCTGCGGGCCATGAGCGACTTCGAATTCGAGTTGCAGATCGCTCACACCAACCGGACCCTGGCCCCCCGGGTCGAGACCCTGTTCATGGCCACGTCAGCGCACCACAGCTTTCTGAGCAGCTCGGTGGTGAAGGAGGTGGCGCGCTTCGGCGGGGATGTCGGCCACATGGTCCCGCCGGGAGTGGCGATCGACCTGGAGAGGCTCTTTAATCGACAGGCAGCGCCCGAATCCCCATATGGCTGAAGTCCGTTTCTCCGTTCTCGACCAGCTGGACCAGCTGGAGGACATCGTCCTTGAAGGCAGCCGGATCCCCTTCAGCGGTGGACGGCTGGTCAACGAGCAGGACGCCATCGAGATGATGGATTCGCTGCGGGAGGCTCTGCCGGGGCAGATTTCCCAGGCCGAGGACCTGATCCGGCAGCGGGAGGGCTTCATTGAGAAGGCCAGGCTGCAGGCCGAGGAGATCGTCACCCAGGCACGGCGCGAGCGGGAGCAGCTCATCAATGCCGCCGCCATCCGCCAGGAGGCCGAGCGCCAGGTCACGGAACAGCGGGAACTGGCCCGCCAGCAGTGTGAGCAGATGGTGCTGCAGGCGCGCCAGCAGGTGGCCCAGACCGAGCAGGAACACCAGGCCCGGATGGCCCAGTTTGAGCAGCAGTTCGCCGGCCGCCGCCAGCAGCTGGAGCAGGAAGCCCAGCAGCGCCGCCAGCAGCTGGAGCAGGAGGCGGCGGAACGTAACCGCCAACTCCTCGAGCAGCACGAACGCGGCCGGGCCCAGGCCCTGCAGGATCTCGAAGGCATCCGCCAGGAAGGTCTGCGCGTTCAGCGGGAGAGCCAGGTCGAAGCCGAGCGCCTCCATGCCGACGCCCTGCAGTTCCGCCAGCAGACCCAGCAGCAGTGCGATGCCCTGATCGCCCGCAGCCGCCAGGAGTCGTCCACCATCCAGGAGGGCGCCAACCGCTACGCCGAGCAGGTGCTCGGGGAGCTGGAGGTGCGCCTCAAGGAGCTCAGCCAGGTGGTGCTCGGGGGCCGGCGCGAGCTGGTGCGGCTGCAGAGTCAGGAGACGGCGGCCGCCAGCCGCTCCCCAGAAGCTCCGATCCCCCTGGAGAACGCCGCGGTCGACCGGGCCCGCCGTGCCGCCGGCCGCCTCAAGCGTGCCGCCAGCCGGGGCCTGGCCAGCTGAGCGCAGGCCTGGGCCTGGGATACAGGGGGGCTCAGAACGCCGGTTGGCAGGCCCCCACCGTCTGAACCTGGCGGAGCACGCGGCCGATGGTGGTGTTCGGCGCTCCCGCCCCGGCGGACACCGCACTCACGTAACGGGGGCCATCCGTCGTCTGGAGGACGCCGCTGATGGAGCGCACGCCGGTCAGGGTGCCGGTCTTGGCGAAGAGCTGTCCATCCAGGCTGGTGCCCTTGTACAGGTTGCGCAGGGTGCCCCGCCGCCCGGCGATGGCCATGGAACTGAGGTAATCCCTGGAATAGGGATGGTGATCCATGCGCAGCAGCAGGGCCACCAGGAAACGGCTGGTGACCCGGTTGGCGCGGTCGAGGCCACTGCCGTCGGCGATCCGAACACCCTCCATCGGCAGGCCCTGGTCGTTCAGCCAGAGAAACGTGCGACGACTGGCTTCGGCCAGGTCCCAGGTGCCGGCGGCCTGACGCAGCAACACTTCAGCGGTGAAGTTGTGGCTTTCGGTGTTGGCCAGGCTGAGCAGGCCGTGCATGGAGGTGGAGGGCTCCTCATGCATCAGCACGGCATCGCTGGGGAGGGGCTGGCGGGCTGACACCAGGGCCAGCTGCACCTGCGGACCGCCGTTCTGGGCCATCGAGCGGCGCAGCAGGGTCTGCAGGCGGGAGGCGGGATTGCTCACCGCATCGTCGATGGCGTTGCTGGTGATGGCCAACCGGGTGATCGGTGCTCCGTAGGCATAGGCGCGATCGCCCATGTGCCAGCCACTCGGCCACCAGTTCTGGGGGGCTTCCTCCGCCAGTTCCAGCCGCACGGGGGTTCCGGCCGCCATGGCCAGCTGGGCAAAGCGTTGCAGCTGGGGCAGGGCCAGGTCGGGATCGCCCTGGCCGACCATGCGCAGGGTGCCGTCCTGCAGGCGCCACAGCTGGGTGGTGAGCCGGTAGTCGGGGCCGAGTCGGTCGAGGGCGAAGGCGGTGCTGATCAGCTTCTGGTTGGAGGCCGGCACCCTCGGCTGCCGCCCGTTGACATCGGCCAGCAGCCGGCCAGTGCCATCGGCGACGCTGACGCTCCAGCGGGCCTGTTCATCCCCCAGGACCTGGGCGACCTGGCGTTGCAGCAGCGGGCAGCTGACCTCCCCGGCCAGACGCGGCATGCCCACCGGTGGCGGCGCCACCGGCAGGGCGGCCATCGGCAGGGAGCGCAGGGCCCGGGGTGAGGGCAGTGCCGGTGCGTTCTGGGCCCAGGCCGCCGTGCCCACGGGGCTGGTGCTCGCGGCCACCAGCAGCACCGCCACCGCCCGCAGCGGGCGGCTGGGGCGATGCAACACGGGGAGAAGGCGGAGGGGCGAGGTCATCTCAGGAAGCTCCGAGTTTCAGGTCGGTGACGGTGCCGTTGAACCGGTAGTTGGTTCCCTCCAGTTCCACCGGGGCACCGATCTTGATCGTCTGGTTGCCGAAGACAACCCCCCCGGCGGTGCGTCGCCCCTGGCCTTCGAGAACGAAACGCCCATCAAAGGTGCTGAAGGTCTTCTGGTTGGGATCGGGGGCGCTCACCACTTTCCCGTCGGGGGTGAGGGTGGAGATGATCCGATCGAACGGAAGGATCTGCTTCACGGCCACGCTGCCGTGGGGCTGGTTGCGGATCACGATCGCCACCTTGCCCTCGGCGCGGGCCTGTTGCAGCAGCTCCAGCGGGTCCGCCGCGGGGGCACCACGCACATCCACCATCACGGTGACGGGCTCGAGGGCGCCGGTGGCCTGGGCCACCGCACCGCTGAGGCGGGGACTCCAGATCACGCCCCCGATCGCCAACAGCGCCGCAGCGGCAGCGCCGAGGTCGACGAGGCTCCAGGAACGGGATCGGGGCGAATCGCTGGGCATGGGCACCTGAAAGCCAGCGCGAAGTGTACGCAGCCTTTCCGGGATGCACCAGCCAGCCAGCCCAGTCAGTTCTGCAGGTCTTCGATCATCTGGCCGAGGGCCCGCAGGTTGCTCCCCAGACCCGCCTCCTCGCGACCACTGAGGGCCAGGTCCTGTTGCTCGGCATCGGGTTTCTGCTCGAAGCGGCCAGCCAGCCGGTAGCCGTCAGAGTCGAGCCGGTAGAGCTCCCACTCGCCCGGGTAGGCGCAGCGCAGGGCACTTTCGGCCTGGGGCAGCAGGGCATAGGCGGCCCGCCAGCCGGCCAGGAAGCCCTTGCGGCGCTGGCGCGCCACGCTGCCGATGCCGATGGCGGCATCCTCCAGCGAAGGATTGAGCAGCACCACGGTGCCGGTGTGGCCGCCGCACACCGCTTCCACCAGCTCGTATTCCGCCTGGCTGGCCCCCGCCAGCAGCAGCACCCCCGCGGAGGGGGCCTCCTGCTGCAGCCGGCGCTGGTCGGAGAAGCTGCCGATGCGATCCGCCAGGGCCGGAGCATCACGGCGGGCCAGGGCCGTGGCACCGGCATCCGGGAACAGCAGTCGCAGGTCGGGCCGCTCGCCCACCAGCCTCTCCAGCAAGCGCAGCACCACCGGCAGCAGCCGCAACCCTTCAAAGCGGAACTCGACGGTCCAGCGACCGTTGGATCCGGCCGCAAGGGCCGCCTGAAGGGCCTCCAGGGCTTCGGCTTCGGCGGTGCGCAGATCGGCGGGCAGCATCAACGGACGGCAGGGCTGGGCGGACCCTACCCAGGCGCTGGGGAGACGCTGCGGCGTGCCTCCTCCAGGGCCGCCGGCAGGCCGGCCAGATCCGCCGGGGTGAGCCACGGTCCCAGGCTGAGGCGCAGGCCGCTGGCGGCCTCCTCGGGGCTATAGCCCATGGCCAGCAGCACGGCACTGGCGCCCGAGGCTCCGCCACTGGTGCAGGCCGATCCGCTGCTGGCGGCATAGCCCCGTCGGGCCAACTCCCTCACCAGCCGGCGGCCGGGCAGCGATCGGCCGTCAGGATCCGCCACCAGCAGGCTGATGTGATGGGGCAGGCGCCCGCAGGGATCGTGGGGGGCCGGCCCGCTGAGGCGCACCCCTTCGAGCGGCAACAGGGTTTCCAGAAGTTGATCTCTGAGGGGCTCGATGGGATCCCGCCCGCCGTGGGACGTCAGCCGCTGCCCGGCCCGTTCGAGGGCAGCCGCAAACCCTGCCACCAGGGCCACGGATTCGGTGCCCCCGCGACGGCCTTCCTCCTGCACGCCGCCGATCAGGGGCTCCAACCGCAGGCCGCGCCGCACCAGCAGGGCGCCGACACCGCGGGGACCCTGCAGCTTGTGGGCCGCGCAGCTGAGCAGATCGACAGGCAGCTGGCTGAAGTCAACGGGTTGGTGGCCCACCACCTGCACCGCGTCCACATGCAGCAGCACGCCGGCCTGGCGGCAGAGCCGGCCGATACTGGCGATCGGTTGCAGCGTGCCCACCTCACTCTGTCCCCAGAGGATCGACACCAGTCGGGTCGGCGGCACCAGCAACCCCTGGAGGGCCGCCAGATCCACCACACCGCGGCGATCCACCGGCAGAAGCTGGCGCTGCCAACCGCGCCTCACCATGGCGGCGGCGGCCGCGTAGCTGGCGGGATGCTCCACCGCCGAGAGCAGCACCCGCCCGGGTTCCAGGGTGTCGGCGCAGCCGATCAGGGCGGTGTGAATCGCTTCGCTCCCCCCCGACAGGAGCACCAGCTCCTCCCGGCCGCAGCCCAGCTGCTCCGCAATGGCCAGGCGGTCCCGCTCCAGCCGGTCCGCCGCCGCCAGGCCGAAGCCATGCAGGCTGGAGGGATTGGCCCAGGCCTGCCGATGGGCCTGGGCCATGGCCTCGAGCACCTCCGGCGCCGGCGGGCTGGTGGCGCAGGCATCGAGGTAGACCTCAGGGGTTGGCGGGTTCATCGCGGCAGAGGCGGCCCCGGGTGCGGGATTCCAGGGACTCGCCGGCCAGGGCCACCAGATCATCGAGGGAGCGACCCTCCAGCAGGGCCGTGACCCGGGCGCGGGCGTCGGCGCTGGCGCAGGCCTCAGGGCGGAGGCAGCCGTTGACGCACAACGTCGCGCAATCAAGGCTGGGCTCGGCTGGGGACGGGTCGGTCTCGACAAGGGCCGGTGGGGTCGCCGCCAAGGCAACAGGAGCTTCAGCGCCGTCCCCGAGCAGGGAGGGGGCCACCACCCCGTCGAACACCGCCTCGGCCGGGCCGGTCATGAACACGTGGCCGCTGGCCTCGTCCCAGTGGATCTCCAGGGGGCCGCCGGGCAGATCGAGCCGGGCCTGGCGATCGGCCAGACCCAGCAGGTGGCAGGCCACCAGGGTGGCGCAGGCGCCGGTGCCACAGGCCAGGGTGGGCCCGGCCCCCCGCTCCCACACCCGCATCACCAGATGGTCGGGAGCGATCACCTCAACGAAATGGACGTTGGTGCGCGCCGGAAAGGCCTCGTGCACCTCCAGGGCGGCACCCAGGGTCTCCAGATCGATCGCCGCCACGTCGTCCACCGGCACCACGGCATGGGGATTGCCCATGCCGGCGGCCGCCACGGCCAGGGGCTGGCCCAGCACCTCCAGCAGGCCCACCGGCAGCCCCTCCTCCCCGACGCTGAGGGCGGTGGGGATGGTGTCCGGGGTCAGAAACGGGGCGCCCATGTCGACACGGATGCGGCCGTCTTCGGCCAGGGCCGGCACGATGCGACCGGCCAGGGTCTCGACCTCCCAGCGCCGGGGGGCGACGTCACCGTCACTGTCGGCCAGGAAACGGGCCAGACAGCGGATGCCGTTGCCGCACATCTCCGGCTCCGTGCCATCGGCATTGAAGATGCGCATCCGCAGTTCGCCTCCCTCCCTCGGCGGCAGTGCCAGGATCACCCCATCACCGCCGACCCCGAAGCGACGGTCGCAGAGCCGGCTGACCCGCTCGGGGGTCAGTCTGAACACGCCTTCAGGATCCTCTAAGCTGCGGCCGTCAAGCAGCAAGAAGTCATTCCCAAGACCCTGGTATTTGCTGAATTGGAGCACGTGGCGCACCGTTCCGTAAGTCCTGGAGGTTGGGGTCGATCCTATGCAGAGTTTCTTTGAGCGACGGGGGCCCAGGCTCGACACGACCCTCCCCAGCGTGCGCCATGTCCAGGAGCTGATCCGCATCCGCACCCCGGTGAATGTCGTGCTGTTGTCCGGTCAGGAGTGTGACGGTGTCATCCGCTGGCAGGACAGCCATTTTCTGGCCATGAGCACCGAACCCGGCACCCCGTTGCTGCTGATCAGCCTGGCGGCCATCGCCTCGCTGCGCGCCCTCAGCTGAGCCACCCATGGGCTGTGACACGATCACATCCACCCCATAGGGCCCGTGACAGAACCCTCCCGCTACCGTCCCGAGACGATCGAGCAGCGCTGGCAGCTGCAGTGGGAGCAGCTGGGACTGCACGCCACTCCTGACCTCAGCGGCGACAGCGGCGAGGCCTACTACGCCCTGTCGATGTTCCCCTATCCCTCGGGGAGCCTGCACATGGGCCACGTGCGCAATTACGTGATCACCGACGTGATCGCCCGCGCGGCTCGGCTGCGGGGCCGTCAGGTGCTCCACCCCATGGGCTGGGACGCCTTCGGTCTGCCAGCCGAGAACGCCGCCATCGAGCGGGGTGTCGACCCGGGGGACTGGACCGACCGCAACATCGCCCAGATGCGCGAGCAACTCAAGCGCCTGGGTCTGTCGATCGACTGGGACCGGGAAGTGGCCACCTGCCACGCCGATTACTACCGCTGGACCCAGTGGCTGTTCCTGCAGTTCCTTGATGCCGGCCTGGCCTACCGCAAGGAGGCAACGGTCAACTGGGACCCGATCGACCAGACGGTGCTCGCCAATGAGCAGGTGGACGCCGAAGGGCGGTCCTGGCGCTCCGGCGCCCAGGTGGAGAAGCGCCGGCTGCGCCAGTGGTTCCTGAAGATCACCGCCTATGCCGATGCCCTGCTCGATGATCTCCCCTCCCTGGAGGGCTGGCCGGAGCGGGTGCGCACGATGCAGGCCAACTGGATCGGCCGCTCCCTCGGCGCCGAGCTGACATTCACGGCCGAAACCGGCGAGGCCATCACCGTCTTCACCACCAGGCCCGACACGATCTACGGGGCCTCCTACGTGGTGCTGGCACCGGAGCATCCCCTGGTGGCCTCGCTGACCACCGACGACAGCCGCCTTTCCGTCGCCGCTTTCTGCGATCTGGTCAGCCGCCAGAGTGAGCAGGAGCGGACAGCCGAGGACCGGCCCAAGCGGGGGGTGCCGATCGGCGCCTGGGTGCGCAACCCCGCCAGCGGCGAGAGGATTCCCGTCTGGATCGCCGACTACGTGCTGGCCGACTACGGCACCGGTGCCGTGATGGGGGTTCCGGCCCACGACCTGCGCGACTTCACCTTTGCCCGCCAGTACGAACTGCCGGTGCGGCGGGTGGTGATCCCCGAGGGTTCCGACCCCCACGCCTACGAGGGCCAGGCCTGGACAGAAGCCGGCGTGCTGATCGCCTCCGGTCCCTTCGACGGCCTGACCACCGCCGAGGCGAAGTCGAGCATCGTCACCAGTGCCGAAGCCCAGGGCTGGGGCCAGGGGCGGGTGCAGTACCGACTGCGCGACTGGCTGATCTCGCGACAGCGCTACTGGGGCTGCCCGATCCCCGTGATCCACTGCGACAGCTGCGGCGTGGTGCCGGTCCCCGAGGACCAGCTGCCGGTGGAACTGCCCCGGGACATTCCCCTGAGCGGCAAGGGTGGCACCCCCCTGGCCAGGCTGGAGTCTTGGGTGAACGTGCCCTGCCCCCGCTGCGGCGCCCCCGCCCAGCGGGAGACCGACACCATGGACACCTTCATGTGCTCGTCCTGGTACTACCTGCGCTACAGCGACCCCCACAACGACCAGCGACCCTTCGGGCGCGACGCCGTCGACCGCTGGTTGCCCGTGGATCAGTACGTGGGCGGCATCGAGCACGCCATCCTGCACCTGCTCTATTCCCGCTTCTTCACCAAGGTGCTGCGGGACCGGGGCCTGCTGGGTTTTTCCGAACCCTTCACCCGCCTGCTCACCCAGGGCATGGTGCAGGCCATCACCTACCGCAACGCCCACACCGGTCAGTACGTGGCGCCGGCCCAGGTGGCCGACCCCAGCGACCCCCGCGATCCGATCAGCGGCCAGGTGCTCGAGGTGTTTTACGAAAAGATGTCCAAGTCGAAGCACAACGGCGTCGATCCGGCGGTGGTGATCGACCGCTACGGCGCCGACACGGCCCGCATGTTCATCCTGTTCAAGGCGCCGCCCGAGAAGGATCTGGAGTGGGATGACGCCGATGTGGAAGGCCAGTACCGCTTCCTGCAGCGCCTCTGGCGCCTGGTGGAGGGGGCCCATAGCCGCGGGCTGCGCCTTGCGGGGCCTGGGGTTCCGTCGACGCAGGAGCTCGATCCCGCCGCCCTCAGCGACGGGGAACGGGGGCTTCGCCGGGCCGTGCACACGGCCATCGCCGCCATCAGTGAAGACCTGGAGGGGGAGCTCCAGCTCAACACCGCTGTCTCGGAGCTGATGAAACTCAGCAATGCCTTGGCCGCCCACCTGGAGGGGGCCCGCCCGGCGGTGGCCACCGAAGCCCTCGCCACCCTGCTGATCCTGCTGGCCCCCTTCGCGCCCCACCTGGCCGAGGAGCTCTGGCAGAAGCTCAACGGGCACGGGGATGGGGCGAGCGTGGAGGCGGCGGCGAGTGTCCATTGCCAGCGCTGGCCCGCCGTGGATCCGGCCGCCCTGGTGCGCGACACCATCCCCCTGGTGATCCAGGTCAAGGGCAAGATGCGCGGCAGCCTGGAGGTTCCCGCCGACGCCGATGCGGCCACCCTGGAGCGCCTGGCCCTGGAGAGCGAGGTGGCCCAGCGCTGGCTGGAGGGTCAGCCCCCCCGGCGGGTGATCGTGGTGCCCGGCAAGCTGGTCAACCTGGTGCCCTGAGGGCGGCCGCGTGGTGGCGCAGGTGGTCGTCGATGAAGCTGGCGATGAAGAAGTAGCTGTGGTCGTAACCCTCCTGGTAACGCAGCTGCAGGGGGTGCCCAGCCGCCTTGGCCGCCGCCGCCAGGTCGGCAGGCCGCAGCTGGCTGTGGAGGAAGGGATCGGCGAGGCCCTGATCCACCAGCAGGGGCAGCCGCTCCGCCGCTGAGGCGAGCAGAAGGGTGGCGTCCCAGGCGTCCCAGGCCCGTGGATCGGGGCCCAGGTAGGCCCCGAAGGCCTTCTGGCCCCACGGACAGGCCGAGGGGTGGCCGATCGGGGCGAAGGCGGACACGGAGCGGTAGCGGCCCGGGTGCCGCAGGGCCGCGACCAGGGCGCCGTGGCCCCCCATCGAATGGCCGCTGATGCTGCGCGCCTGGCTCAGGGGCAGCTGGGCCTCCAGCAGGGCGGGCAGCTCCTCCACCACATAGCTGTGCATCCGGTAGTTCCGGTCCCAGGGGGACTGGGTGGCATCGACGTAGAAGCCGGCCCCCTGGCCCAGATCCCAGCCGCCCTCCGGATCCGTGGGCACCTCGGGGCCCCTGGGGCTCGTGTCGGGTGCCACCAGGGCCAGGCCGAGCTCGGCAGCGAGGCGATGGGCCCCGCCCTTCTGCATCACATTCTCATCGGTGCAGGTGAGGCCCGACAGCCAGTAGAGGGCCGGCACCCGCTCCCCGGCGAAGGCCTGGGGGGGCAGGAAGACCGCCAGGGTCGCCGGAGTGTTCAGCTCCGACGAGGGGTGCCGATAACGGCGGTGCAGACCGCCGAAGCTGCGGTTCTCACTGAGCAGCTCGAGCATGGGGGGGGTGCCGTCTGCGGCGGTCAGAAGTGGATCACGGAGCGGATGCTCTGGCCGGCGTGCATCAGATCGAAGGCCCGGTTGATGTCCTCCAGCCCCATCGTGTGGGTGATGAAAGTGTCGAGGGGAATCTCCCCCTGCTGGAACCGCTCGACGTAGCCGGGCAGCTCGCTGCGGCCCCGCACCCCGCCGAAGGCGGAACCCCGCCACACCCGCCCGGTCACCAGCTGGAACGGCCGTGTGGCGATCTCCTGGCCCGCTCCGGCCACACCGATGATCGTGGATTCGCCCCAGCCCTTGTGGCAGCACTCCAGGGCGGCGCGCATCACCTGGACATTGCCGATGCACTCGAACGAGTAGTCGACCCCGCCGTCGGTGCGGTCGATCACCACCTCCTGGATGGGGGCGTCGAAGGCCCTGGGATCGAGGCACTCGGTGGCGCCGAGCTGGCCGGCGATGGCGAACTTGTCGGGGTTGGTGTCGATGCCGATGATCCGCTCCGCCCCGGCCATGACCGCCCCGATGATCACCGCCAGGCCGATGCCGCCAAGACCGAAGACGGCCACGCTGCTGCCCGGTTCCACCTTGGCGGTATTGAGCACGGCGCCGATACCAGTGGTGACGCCGCAGCCCAGCAGGCACACCTTCTCGAGAGGGGCCTCCGGGGCGATCTTCGCCACGGCGATCTCAGGCACCACCGTGTATTCGGAGAAGGTGGAGGTGCCCATGTAGTGGAAGATCCGTTCGCCGTTCCGGGAGAAGCGGCTGCTGCCGTCGGGCATCAGGCCCTTGCCCTGGGTGCCGCGGATCGCCTGGCAAAGGTTGGTCTTGCCGGAAAGGCAGAAGCGGCAGGCGCGGCATTCGGGCGTGTAGAGCGGGATCACGTGGTCTCCCACCGCCAGGGACGTCACCCCGGCCCCCACCTCCTCCACCACGGCGCCGCCCTCGTGGCCGAGCACCGCGGGGAAGATCCCCTCGGGGTCGGCACCGGAGAGGGTGAAGGCATCGGTGTGGCACACCCCTGTCGCCACCACCCGCAGCAGCACCTCGCCGGCCCGGGGCCCCTCCACGTCGATCTCGGTGACCTCCAGGGGCTGACCGGCGGCCCAGGCGACCGCGGCGCGGGATCGGACCATGGCTAAGGGGGAAGGCCCCTCAAGTGTGCTGGAAGACCAGCCCGTCGGGCTGCCCCCAGTCGCCTTTCGCCCCATAGCCGCGATCGTTGGCGCAGAGGTGACGCAGCAGCCAGAACACCGGCTCCACCGCCTCCAGCTCCAGTTCCGCCTGGATGGCGGCAAGGGAACGGGGTTGGCCATCGGCGAGCAGCCCCTCGACCCGGCCCTGCACGGACAGAATCCCGGCGGCCGCCAGCTTGCCCGCCTCCACCCCCGGCTGGTGGTAGGCATTGACGTTGACCAGTTCTCCGTAGAGCCCCACCGCCCGCTCGAACAGGCCGATCAGGGCCCCTAGACCCCGCTCATCAAAGCGACCCAGGGTGATGGTGATGCTCTGGCGGTCCTGCTCGGCCAGGGCCGCCCGGGTGCCCTGCAGGAAGCCTTCGAGGAAATCGGCGGGGCATTCGCCATCGATCGTGGGGATCTCCGCCGGGTCCTCCAGCACCTCGATGAAGGTCACAAAGAAGTTGTCGAGTCCATCGCGCAGTTGCTGCACATAGGCGTGCTGATCGGTGGAGCCCTTGTTGCCGTAGACGGCGAGGCCCTGGTGCACCACCTCACCGTCCCGGTCGAGTCGCTTGCCCAGGGACTCCATCACCAGCTGCTGCAGGTAGCGGCTGAACACCTCCAGCCGGTCGCGGTAGGGGAGCACCACCATGTCGCGACGACCGCGGCCGCCACCGGCCACATGCCAGGAGGCCGCCAGCAGGGCCGCCGGATTGGCGCGCAGATCGGGCACCCGCGTGAGCCGATCCATCGCGGCGGCCCCCTCCAGGAAGCTACGCAGGTCGGCGCCGATCAGGGCGGCGGGCAGCAGGCCGACGGCACTGGTGATGCTGGTGCGTCCGCCCACCCAGTCGAACATGTCGAAGCGCCGCAGCCAACCGGCCGCCTTCGCCTCCTGATCCAGATGGCTGCCGCCCATGGTGATGGCCACGGCCTGGGCGCTCCAGTCGCCTCCGGCCGCCACCACCCTGGCCCGGGCCTGCACCATGCCGAGGTGGGGTTCGGGGGTTCCCCCCGACTTGCTGACCACAATCACCAAGGTGGTGGTGAGCCGCTCCCCCAGGGCGGCCAGGGTGCGGGCCATCCCGTCGGGGTCGACATTGTCGAAGAAGTGGAACGGCAGGCCCATGCCGTGGCGCTGCAGGGCCCTGAGCATCAGCAGGGGGCCCAGGCCGGAGCCGCCGATGCCGATCCAGAGGACGTCGGTGAAGGGCCCTCCGCCGGGCGCCGTGATCGTGCCCGTGAGCACATCCTTGCCGAAGGCTTCGAGGCGATCCACCTCGGCGGCGATGGCGGCCGCCACCGCCGGCTCGGGGGCCAGCTCCGGGGCCCGTAACCAGTAATGCCCAACCTGGCGCCCCTCGTCGGCGTTGGCCATGGCACCGGCCTCCAGGGCCTCCATGGCGGCGAAGGCACGGGCGAATGGAGCCTGAAAGGCCTCCAGATCCCCGTCCTCGAGGGCCATGCGGCTGACGTCGAGCCAGAGGCAGAGGTCGGGATCGTGCCAGAGCAACTGGCGGAAGCGCTCCCAGAGGGCGACGGAATCGTGGCCGTTCAACGGCGGCAGCGGGGACATGGCTCCTGGGACGCCGTGACGGGCCCCCGAACCGTATCCATCAGCCTCCACGTTCGGCAAGCGGATCGGCGGATGCGGGTCTTCCGCCACAGAGTCCAGCAGTGGGATCGCCCCTGAATGGAGATAAACCCGAATGTGTTCGTTACAGTTGGTCTACAGAACAGATTTTTGCTTGCTGTCCCGCCCCGCAGGAACTAACGCGCCTGGCTCCGCCCACCAGCGCAGGCGTCTTCTGCGTGTCCTGCAGGGGACGTCGCTGATGGGTGCGCTCGGACTGTGCCTGGTCCCCTTGCTCCGCGAGCCCCAGCTCCAGGTCCGCAGCCCCTTCGTGCGCATCGACGGGGAGCGTGGCATTGACGCCTTCCCCCTGATCAGTCCCTCCACCAGCGAAGGCCTCCGGCCGGACCCGATCGATTTCAGCCCCGAGGAACTTCGCGAGCTCAACCGCCGCTTCGGCGTGCACGGCCCCCAGCCCCGTCTGGCCCAGCTCTTCACCGAGGGCATCGACCAGCTCCAGCCCCTGCGCACCCACACCCTCGGACGCCTCGAGGAACTCAGGCCGGTGATCCTCAACGAAAGCCGCCGGCACCACATCAACCCGATGCTGGTGACCGCCGTTCTGTTCGATGAACTGCAGCACGCCAAGCCCGGCGAGGACCATCCCCTGGCGGCCCGCAGCGGCCTGTTCAGCACCCATGGGCCTGCCCAGCTCAGCCTCGGCGAACTGGTCAAGCAGGGCCTGTTGCCGGCCAATGCCACCCAGGAGCAGATCGAGGAGGCGCGCATGGAGCTGCTCGATCCCGATCGCAACGTGCGGCTGCTGGTGGGCAAGTTCGTTCGCCTGAAGCAGGCCCTGGGCCTGTCCGACCGGGCCCTGCTGATGGCCAGCACCTCCCCCGCCGACGCCAAGGCGATGGCCACGCTGGCCTACCTGCACAACGGCAAACTCGATTACCCCGCGCGGGTGCTCCGCTACATGCAGGACCCCGAACTGCACGCTCTCCTCTACGGCAGCCGCCAGCTGATCACCAGCCCGCTGATCTGACCCCGCTCTCGGGAGGGTCTGACGCCCAAGCCATCAGCAGAGAACGCCGATCGCGGCCAGGCGCATCTGCAACTCGCGCCAGTCAAAACTGCGGGGATCCATGCGTTCCCCGCCCAGATCCACGTGCTGGTGGGTGGTGATGTTGTTGGCCGGAATGCTGAAGCGACGCATCCAGCGGCCCAGAACGATCGCCAGGGCGTCGTACTGGGCGGCGGTGTAGCCGCTGTGGGCGGGGTCCTGGTCCTCCCCGTCGATGGGGGTCTCCAGGCTCAGGTGCAGGGAGAAGTTGTTGATCGACCCCCCCACCTCCGGATTGGTCACCACCCAGCGGCCGTTGAAGGCGGAATTGCCGGACCCGAAGGCCCGCTTGGAGGGATCGAGCGCCTCCACCACCCGGCCGTCCAGACCGATGAGGGTGTGGTAGCTCACCTGGTCCTCGTCGCGGGGATGGGGGGTCATGAACGTGTTGATCGCCGAGTTGATGCCGTAAACGGTCTCGTGCAGCACGACGACCCGGGGGGTGGGATCCAGCGGCTGGCCGAAGACATCCTGACGAAACCGCTCGCCGTAGTTGCTAGGGTCGATGCGCAGCCGGATGGTCTCGTAACGGAGGCGTTCCGCCAGGGCGAGCAAGCGGCCGCGCAGCGAGGGATCCGCCTGGCAGACGCCCCCCAGGGGAGCGCGCCAGGCCGCATGGGGCGGTGGCAGGGCCTTGACCGGTGCGGACGGCTGCCGCTGGCCGCCGGCGCCCGGGGACTGGCGCACCTCCTCCAGCAGATCGAGCAGGGAGGCGCGGCCCCCGGCATTGCCCGGGGCGCCGAACAGGTCGCGGCCCAGCCAGGTGAGTCCGCCGATGCTCAGCACACCGGCGCCGGCCACCGCCAGTACCAGGGGTCGCAGGGAGGCACTCATGGCTGCAGCGACAGCCAGCGCCGTCGGTTCAGCCCCGTCTGGTCACTCACCAGCAAGGGATCGATCACCAGCTGCCAGCTGGACACCGCAGGGGGCTCGGGCAGGAGAACGGTGCTGCGCACCCGGCCGTCACGGCAATAGAGCAACTCCCGCTCTGTCTGGGCCGTGGTGGGACCGATGGCCAGGGTGAGGTCGTCCGGCCGCCGCAGCCGTACACCATCGAGGGCGAGCAATTCATCGCCGGGCTGCAGGCAGGCCCGTTCCGCCGGCCCGTCCCGGTGCACCCGCTTCAGCTGCATCGGCCTGTCCGCGGCATCCTCCAGCAGCCAGCCGAGGAAGGGCTCCGTCGCCGGCTTCGGCACCAGGGCCAGGCCCACGTCTGCCAGGTAGCCGCTGAGGTCGGGGTCTTCGGTGCTCTCCAGCCAGTCGGGCAGGAGCTCGGCCAGGTCCGCGGCCTGCTCGGCAAAGGCCCTCACCAGGTCGTCGTTTTGGTAGCCCCGGCCCCAGGCCCCATGGCTGCGCCAGAGCGCCCGCAGCACCATGGCCAGGCACGACCCCTGTCGCCGCAGATGCAGGTCGAGCATCAGGGCCACCACGGCCCCCTTGAGGTAGTAGCTGATCTGGCTGTCGGCGGAGGAGGCGTCCTGCCGGTACAGCTTCACCCAGGCTTCTTCGGCGCTCTGCCGCAAGCCCTGCACCCGGCGCCCGGGGGTGAGCAGGTACCGGCTGAGGTCGGCCCCCAGGTCCTCCAGCAGTTCGGCTTCCGTGCCGATGCCGGCCGACAGGGGCAGCAGCAGGTCGAGGTAGGAGGTGACGCCTTCGGCGAACCACAGACAGGGCACGATCGTGACCCGGTCGTAGTCGATCGGGGTGAGCTCGGCGGGCCTGAGGCGGCGCACATTCCACTGGTGCAGGTATTCGTGGGCCACCAGTTGCAGCAGCTTGCGACGACCCCCTGGAGCGGCCAGGGCCCGGCGTCCGAACTGCAGCACGCAGCCGTGGTCGTGCTCAAGGCCGCCATAGGCCTCGCCCTGATGATGCAGCACGAACAGATAGTTGTCGCTGGCGGGGGACGGCTCCCCGATCAGTCGGCAGCAGGCGAGGGCGACCCGCTCCACATCGGCGAGCCAGAGGGGATCAAGGGCGGGCAGGTCGGCGCCCCAGGTGACCCAGCGGTGCGGGACCCCGGCGACGCTGAAGCGGTGGCACGGGTGGGGGCCGGCCTCGACGGGACTGTCGATCAGCCGGTCGAAGTCGGCGGCGATCCAGGCGTTCTCGCCACCAATGGGGAGGGGAACGAAGGCCTGCCATCCCTCGGGCAACGCCAGCTCGAGTCGATGGGGGTGCCAGCGTTCGCCGCTCACCTGCAGGACCACCCCGGCCAGGGCCAGAAAGCCGTGGTCGGCGCTGAGGTGGCAGGTGCGCACGCTCAGCTCCGTGGCCTGGAGGCGGTAGCGAATCACCAGGGGCGCCAGGCTGGTGAGCTCCAGACGCCAGCAGGCCTCCGCCGCTCGCACGCTGGCCAATGGGATTCCGCCCTGGTGCACCTCGAGGGCTTCCAGATGGCGGACGTAGTCGCGGATCAGGTAGGAGCCCGGCGTCCAGGCGGGCAGGCGCAGCTCTGGCTGCAGGCAACGGGGCGTCACATGGAGCGTGACCCTGACCAGGTGGCGGTGGGGTTCACGCAGATCGAGCTGAACGGTTGGCCCGGCGGCCGGATCTCGAAGGGGGTCGTCAGACACGGAGCTCGATCGACGCCGTGGGGAGGGCCAGGCTGGCGTCCTGGAGGGCCGCTCTGGCGGCATAGGCCCGGGTGATCCTGCCCAGCAGCCGTTGCAGGCCGGTGTTGCGGCTCAGGCGCTGAAGATCGCCCACCACGGCCAGGGATCCATCCGACTGCCGGGTCCATCCCAGGCCCTGCCCATCCTTCAGCTGCAGCTGCAGTGTCACCGCCAGGCGTTCGCCGCCGAAGCCGACGAGTTCACCACCACGGCGCCAGGGGAGGTTGAGGGAGGAGAGGGTGTCCGCCAGGACATCGGCATCCCGCAGCACGGTGGGCAGGATGGAGAGATGGGACATGGACGCAATGCCCGATTCCGCTGACCATAGCGATCCCAGCGGGTCTCTCCAGTGGCCATTGCCACAGCCGGTTCCTGCCAGGGAGGCCCCACTGCGACTGGCGGTGATGGCGTCCGGTGAAGGAAGCAACTTCGAGTCCCTGGTGGAGGCCTGCGAGGAGGGGCAGCTGCAGGGCCAGGTGGTCGTCCTGGCGGTGAACCGGGAGGGCTGCGGCGCCCAACGCCGGGCCGAACGGCTTGGCATCCCCAGCCAGGTGATCGACCACCGCCTGCAGCCGTCGCGGCAGGCCCTCGACGAAGCCCTGATCGCCCTGTTCCGGGCGCACCGGGTCGATCTGGTGGTGATGGCGGGTTGGATGCGGATCGTCACCCCCGTGCTGATCGACGCCTTTCCGGATCGACTGGTGAACATCCACCCCTCCCTGCTGCCCAGCTTCCGCGGCGCCGATGGGGTGGGGGAGGCCCTGGCCGCCGGGGTCACCCTGGCGGGCTGCACGGCCCACCTGGTGAGCGCCGAAGTGGATGCCGGCACGATCCTCGTGCAGGCGGCCGTCCCGGTGCTGGTGGGTGACGACCGGCAGCGGCTCCACGCCCGCATCCAGCAGCAGGAGCACCGCATCCTGCCGCTGGCCGTCACCCTGGCCGCCCAGCGGCTGGCTCAGGGGTAGAAGGGCAGCAGCGGCAGTCCGGTTCCCGCCTCGAGGCCGCTGAGCAGGTTGAGGCACTGCACCCCCTGCCCGGCCTGGCCCTTGACCAGGTTGTCGATGGCGCTCATCACGATCAGCTGGCCGGTGCGTTGGTCGACCTGCACCGACAGCAGGCAGCGGTTGGTGTTGCGCACCCACTTGGTGGAGGGGTAGGTCCCCACCGGCAGCACCTGCACGGTGGGGCTGTGGCGGTAGGACGCCTTCAGCAGGGTCGTGCAGTCCTCGGCCGTGAGTCCGGGGTCCCGCAGCCGTCCGTAGACCGTGGCCAGCAGGCCGCGCACCATCGGCATCAGGTGGGGGGTGAACTGCAGCTGGATCAGCTGGCCCGCCGCCTGGGCCGCCAGCTGCTCGATCTCACTGGTGTGGCGGTGGCCAACCACCCCGTAGGGGGCGACGGCTTCGGCGGCCTCGGCCAGCAGCAGGTTTTCCTTGGCAGCCCGGCCTCCTCCGGAGGTGCCCGTCTTGGCATCGATGATGATGCCGCCCGTCTCGATCAGACCCTGCTCCAAGAACGGCAACAGGGCCAGCAGGCTGGCCGTGGGGAAACAGCCGGGGGCCGCCACCAGGCGGGCCTCGCGGATGCGCGCTTCGGCCACCTCCACCAGCCCATAGACCGCCTCCTGGCAAAGGTCGCCGTCCTGGCGGGACACCTGGCGGGCTTCGGCGGCATACACCTCCTCCCAGCGGTCCAGGGAGCGGTAGCGGTAATCGGCCGAGAGATCCACCACCTTCACACCCCGCTGCAGCAGATCCGGCACCAGACCGGCCGCCAGGCCATTCGGCAGGCTCAGCACGGCCAGATCGGCGGCGGCGGCGATGGCGTCCGGGTCCGGCGAGCGCACCACCAGGTCGTCCTCCAGGGGCAGGAAGGGCACCAGTTCGCTCCAGCGCTTGCCCGTGCTGCGCTCTCCGCCCAGAAAGCTCACCGTGAAATGGGGATGGCCCTGCAGCAGCCGCAGGGTCTGCAGTCCCCCGTAGCCGCTGGCACCGATCACCGCAACGCGCTTGCCAGCCATGCGGAACGCAGAAGAACGCTGGATCGTACCGGCACCCTATAAATAAGGTTCGATCCTTTCAGGGATCGGCCACGTCCAGCGCCACGTCCGTCGCCCATGTGGGTGCAGGTCTTCCTTTCCCTTTCCTTCCCTTGACCGTCCTGTCCGGCCCCCGTCAATCAACGGGCATTCACTTCGATGCCATCGCGGATGCCCTGGCGGCGATCCGCAATGGGGAATCGATCGTGGTGGTCGATGACGAGAACCGCGAGAACGAAGGTGATCTGATCTGTGCGGCCCAGTTCGCCACACCCCAGCAGATCAACTTCATGGCCACCGATGCCCGGGGGCTGATCTGCCTGGCCATGGAGGGGGAACGGCTCGACGCCCTCGATCTGCCCCTGATGGTGGACCGCAACACCGACAGCAACCAGACCGCCTTCACCGTGAGCGTGGATGCGGGGCCGGAGCGGGGGGTGAGCACGGGCATCTCGGCCGAGGACCGGGCCAGGACGATCCAGGTGGCGATCCACCCGGACTCCCGACCCGCCGACCTGCGCCGGCCCGGCCACGTCTTCCCGCTGCGGGCCCGCCAGGGTGGGGTGCTGCAACGGGCCGGCCACACCGAGGCGGCTGTCGACCTGGCCCGACTGGCCGGGCTCTATCCCGCCGGCGTGATCTGCGAGATCCAGAACGCCGATGGCTCCATGGCCCGCCTGGCCCAGCTCGCCGAGTACGCCCGGCAGCATGGGCTGCGGCTGATCAGCATTGCCGACCTGATCCGCTATCGCCTCGACACCGAGCGCTTCGTGGCCCGCCAGGCGGAGGCCAGCCTGCCCAGCAGCTTCGGCCAGTTTCGGGCCATTGGCTACCGCAACGAGCTCGATGGCAGCGAGCATGTGGCGATCGTGAAGGGTTACCCGGAGCGCGGCACCGGTCCGGTGCTGGTGCGCGTGCACTCCGAGTGCCTCACCGGGGATGCCTTCGGCTCCCTCCGCTGCGACTGCCGCCCCCAGCTGGAGGCGGCCCTGCGCATGATCGAGTCCGCCGGCGAAGGTGTGGTGGTCTACCTGCGCCAGGAGGGCCGTGGCATCGGCCTGGTCAACAAACTCAAGGCCTACAGCCTCCAGGATGGCGGTCTGGACACGGTGGAAGCCAACGAACGGCTGGGCTTCGCTGCCGACCTTCGCAACTACGGCGTCGGGGCCCAGATCCTCAGCGACCTGGGGGTGCGGCGGCTGCGGCTGATCACCAACAACCCCCGCAAGATCGCCGGGCTGGGCGGCTACGGCCTGCAGGTGGTCGACCGGGTCCCCCTGGTGATGGACCCGGGCGTCCACAACGCCGCCTACCTGCGGGTGAAGCGCACCAAGATGGGGCACCTGATGGATGTGGAGTCCCATGGACTTACGGCCGTGCTCGGCTGGCATGGCCCCGAGGATCTCCTACTGGGGGCCAGTCGTCTTGAGGTGCTGCGGGACTGGGCCCGGCGTAAGGGCCTGCTGCTGGAGCGCGAGGAGGATCCCCGCCTGCTGGCCCTGCTGCATCGACCTGGTCTGACGCTGCTGCTGGCTGCCCAGCAGGGGCGCCAGCTCACCGCCGCCGACCTGGCCGGTCCGCTGATGGAGATGGCCCGCTGGCAGGGCACCTCCGGGGTGAAGCTGCTGCTGGCACCGGATGCCCGGCGCAAGGGTCACCCCAGCATCGACCTGGAGCCGGAGCGTCGCCAACTGGCCGACCTCGTGCCGCCGTCGGCAACGGTCGCCTCAGGGGAGGGCGATGCCGGGGACGGGGAGCCGGCCAGGACGCTCACCTGCCCCCTGCTGAACCTCACCCCCGGCGCCTTCATCGTCTGGTCCTAGTCCTCGATCGTCACGGTGCGGATGCGGCTGCCGTTCTTGAGCGCCAGCACCACATCGATGTTTTCGGTGTGGCCGAAGACGGTGTGCTGCCCATCCAGGTGGGGCTGGGGGCCGTGGCACAGGAAGAACTGGCTGCCGCCGGTGTTGCGGCCCGCATGGGCCATCGACAGGCTGCCGGCCTTGTGCTTCTGGGCGTTGATCTCGCAGGGGATCGTGTAGCCGGGGCCGCCGGTGCCGGCCGTGCCACGGGCGCCTTCACGGCTGTTGGGACAGCCCCCCTGGGCCATGAAGCCATTGATCACCCGGTGAAAGGCGAGGCCGTCGTAGAAGCCGTCCTTGGAGAGCTTGACGAAGTTCGCGACGGTGCCGGGGGCCTCGGTGTCGAACAGATCAATGGTGATCAGCCCGGCGTCGGTGTCCATCAGGGCCTTGGTCACGGTCGAGGAGGCAAACTTCGACTGTATCCGTCCAGGGCACCCTGCTTCCATGGCCACCCTTGAGCCCCCATCCCCCTTCCCCCAGGCCGGCGGTCCGGCGAGCCTCGACCTTGCCCGCGCCCGCCTGGGGGTGCTCGGTGGCAGCGGCCTCTATGCCATGGAGGGGCTGGAGGACGTCCGGGAACTGACCGTCGAGACCCCCTACGGCCCCCCTTCCGACAGCCTGCGGATCGGACGCATCGGCGATCTCGAGGTGGTGTTCCTGGCCCGGCACGGCCGGCACCACACCTTCACCCCCAGTGAGGTTCCCTACCGGGCCAACCTCTGGGCCCTGCGCTCCCTGGGCGTGCGCTGGATCCTGTCGGTCTCCGCCGTCGGCTCGCTCCAGGAGAGCGTGCGCCCCCTGGACATGCTGGTGCCCGATCAGTTCATTGATCGCACCATGCAGCGGCCGCTCACCTTCTTCGGTGAGGGGCTGGTGGCCCACGTGGGCAACGCCGATCCCTATTGCTCCGTTCTCTCCCGGATGCTCGGCGACGTGGGCGACAGCCTGATGCCGGAGGGGCGCCAACTGCACCGTGGCGGCACCTACCTCTGCATGGAGGGGCCGGCCTTTTCCACCCGGGCCGAATCCGAGCTCTACCGCTCCTGGGGCTGCGCGGTGATCGGCATGACCAACCACACCGAGGCGCGACTGGCCCGGGAGGCGGAAATGGCCTATGCCACCCTGGCGATGGTCACCGACTACGACTGCTGGCATGCGATGCACGACGCGGTGACCGTCGAGCTGGTGATCGACAACCTGCGCGCCAATGCGGCCCTGGCCCAGCAGATCGTGCGACTGGCGGCCGAACGGGTGCAGGCCCTGCGGCCCCCCAGCCAGGCCCACCAGGCCCTGAAGGACGCCCTGATGACCCCGGCCGCCCAGGTGCCGCCGGCCACCCGCCGCCGCACTGACCTGTTCACCGCCCCCTACTGGGGCCCGTTCAGCGAGGGTGAGGTCACGACGGCGGCGGCAGGCTGATCCCACGGGCCTCCAGGCATTGGCGCAGGCCGGGGCCGTGCTGATCCAGGGCCGTCCGCGCCGCCTCGGCCCCCAGGCCGGAGGCCGCCATCAGCAGGGCCAGCCGCACCGATCCCCCGGCCTGCCGTAGCAGGTCGAGGGCCCCCTCCCGGGGAACCCCGGCCAGGTCCCGCAGGATGCGTAGGGCCCGGTCCTCCAGCTTGCTGTTGGTGACCGCCACATCCACCATGCGGTTGCCGAAGACCTTCCCGAGGCGGACCATCACGCCGGTGGAGAGGATGTTGAGGGCCATCTTGGTGGCCGTGCCCGCCTTCAGCCGGGTGGAGCCGGTCAGCAGCTCGGGGCCGGTCAGCAGGCGGATGTCGATGTCGCAGGGCATCGGCACCTGTTCGGCGGGCACACAGGCCATGGCCACGGTGAGGGCCCCGATGGCGCGGCCGTGGGCCAGCCCACCGAGCACATAGGGGGTGGTGCCGCCGGCGGCGATGCCCACCAGGGCATCCGCCGGGCCGAAGCCCCGCTGGGTGAGGTCGTCCCGACCCGCCTCCCGCAGGTCCTCCAGACCCTCGGAGCTGCGCAGCAGGGCCGCCGCTCCGCCCGCCAGCACCCCCTGCACCAGCTCAGGGGGGCTGCAGAACGTCGGTGGACACTCCGCCGCATCCAGCACCCCGAGCCGGCCGGAGGTGCCCGCCCCCAGGTAGAACAGGCGACCGCCCCCCGCCAGGCGTGCGGCGATCGCGTCGATGGCGGCCGTCAGGGCCGGCGCGGCGGCCGCCACCGCCTGCTGGGGCAGAAGGTCGTTGGCGCAGAACAACGCCACCAGGGACGCCGTCGGCAGCCGGTCGAGCTCTTCGCTGGCCGGGTTGGGCCGCTCGGTGAGCAGATGGCCCCTGTCGCCGCTGGACTCGCTCAAAGCAACCCTTCGAGGCGGCGACGGAAGGCCTCGAGCTCCGGATCGCTGCCGCCGCCGTCGTCGGGCTCCCCGGCGCCCGTCTGTCCAGCCGCTTCCTGTTCCTCCTTCCAGGTGGTGACGTCCATGTTGCGTTCGGGTGGTGCGATCAGCAGCCGCTCCTCCTCGCTCTTGGGCAGGAAACCGGCCGGAACGAAGCGGGCCTCATAGCCCGCTTCGGCGCAGAAATTCTCCAGCTCCTCCCGATCCAGGGCCTCGACACAGGGCACCGGAAAATCCTGGGCCTCGAGCAGGCCGGCATAGCGCTCGGCATCGTCGGGGTCCTCGAACAGCAGCACCACCGTGCGGCCCCCGAGTTCGAGGGAATGGATGCCCTCCTGTTCACTGCCCGGATCGAACAGCAGGACATGCACCGGCTTGTGGGGGGAACCGCTGGCAGTCACATCGTCATGGATGGGGCGCAGGCCAGTGTCTCATCCGTCGGCTGCCGATGTGCCGTTCAGGCGTCGGTGGTGGCACCGTTCTGCTCCCGGTCGAGCTCCCGCAGGCGCCGGAACAGGGCCTCCTCGGCTTCCGTGGGCGTGGCCGGGACCACGATCCTCACTTCCACCAGCTGGTCGCCCCGCTGCTCCCCCTGGCTCTGGCCCCGCTGCCGCAGCCGCAGCAGCCGGCCGCTGGAGGACCCTGGAGGCACCCGCAGCCGCACGGGTCCCTCCAGGGTGGGCACCACCGCCTGGCAGCCAAGGGCCGCGTCGGCGGGGTGAAGATCGAGTTGGTAAAGCACCCGCAGGCCATCGATGCGCAGGCCCTCCTCGGTTCGCACCCGCAGCTGCAGGAAGTGATCGGCGCCGCCGGCCGCCACACCGGCCAACCGGAGGCGCCAGCCATCCCCCGCCAGGGGGGGCGACCAGACCTCCACCACGGTGCCGTCGCGCAACTCCAGTTCCAGACGCTGACCGACGAGCGCCTGCTCCGGGGTGAGGCTCACCAGGGTTTCCTCGTCGGTGGCGGCCATCACCGGTGGCGGCGAGGCCGGTGCGGTGGTGACGCTGCCGGCCTCAGGGGGGTCCTCCGGCTCGGGTTCGTCGTCCCAGCTCTGGGTGCTGCGGCGTTCCTGGCCGAAGAGCTGGGCCAGGTAGTCCTCGAAATGGGGAAAGCCACTGGCAAAGGGATCGGTGTCGAGGCCGGCGCTGTCCTGGCCCTCGCCGGCCTCCCAGGCACGCCGCCGGATCGGATCCGAGAGCACCGCATAGGCCTCGTTGACCCGCTTGAAGCGGGCCTCGGCCACCGGATCGTTGCCGTTGAGGTCGGGATGCCAGAGGCGGGCCTGCTGGCGGAAGGCCCGCTTGATGCTCGCCGCATCGGCACCCGGAGCCAGACCGAGCACCTCCCAGTGGTCGCGGGCGGCCGTCGCCACCGAATCCGAGCGGGTGGATTGGCTCACGACCCTCAGCCGTCGGCCCAGGGATCATCCTGATCGGCCCTGCCGCCACGACGCGGCCGGTGACGGTCGGGGGCCGGATCCCGATCGAAGGACTCCTGCCGATCCCAGGAACGGCCATTGTCCCAGCGGCGGGACGAAAGGTCGTCGTCATAGCCACCCTCCCGCTCGGCGTAGCGGCCGAGGGGGTAGGGATCCCGCTGGGGCAACCGCGGCGGGCTGGACCAGGGATCGGAGCGGCCCGATCCGCCCCAGTCGTCCCAGTCGTCGTCGGAGAAGAGTTCGTCCTTGAGGGAACCCAGGGTGTTCTTGAGGCCCTTGAGCGGGCCGCTCTCCGAGCGCCGTTCCCCCAGCAGGCGCCGGTTGAGGCCGAACAGGGCCTCCTGAAGCTGGCTGACGGTCAGGTCAAGGTCGGCAGGGTCGTCCTGGGCCAGTACATCCTGCACATCCCGCAGGGCCAGCTCCACGGCGCGCTGCTGGCGTTCGGCCCCGGCGGGCCCCAGCTCCAGGGCGGCATCCCGCAGGCGCCGTTCGGCCTGGGCCACCAGGGTCTGGGCGCGGTTGCGGCGGTCGATGACGGCCCGCTTGCGGCGATCCTCGACCGACTTGCGCTCCGCCTCCTCCAGCAAGCGGTTGATCTCCTCCTCGCTGAGGTTCGATCCCCCCTGGATCGAGACGCTCTGCTGGCGTCCGGTGGTGCGGTCGGTGGCGGACACCTGCAGCAGACCGTTGGCATCGATGTCGAAGGACACCTGCACCTGGGGCACCCCGCGTGGGGCCGGTGGAATACCGGAGAGCCGGAAGCGACCGAGTGACTTGTTGCCCTCGGCCATCTGGCGCTCGCCCTGCAGCACGTGGATCTCCACCGACGACTGGTTGGCCTCCGAGGTGCTGAACAGATCCGACTTGCGCACGGGAATGGAGGTGTTGCGCGGGATCAGCACCTTCATGAGCCCTCCGATCGTCTCCAGCCCGAGGGAGAGGGGGGTGACGTCGTTGAGCATCAGGTCGCGAAGCTCGCCGGTGAGGATGCCGGCCTGCACGGCCGCCCCGATGGCGACCACTTCGTCGGGGTTGACCGACTGGCAGGGCTCGCGGGGGATGAGGGTGCGCACCATCTCCTGCACCATCGGCATGCGGGTGGAGCCCCCCACCAGCACCAGGTCATCGATGGCGTCAGCCGTCAGGCCCGAATCCCGCAAAGCGCGCTGGACGGGACGCAGCAGCCGGTCGAGCAGGTCGGGACAGAGGCCCTCGAAGGTGCCCCGCTCCAGGGTCGTTTCGATGTGCAGGGGGCCGTCGGGTCCGGTGGCGATGAAGGGCAGCGACAGCGGCGTGCTCTGCACCCCGGACAGCTCCTCCTTGGCCTTCTCGGCGGCCTCGGTGAGTCGCTGCAGGGCCTGGCGGTCGCGGCGCAGGTCGAGGCCGTGCTGCTGCAGGAAGGCTTCGGCCACCCAGTCGACGATGCGGCGATCCCAGTCGTTGCCCCCCAGCTGGGTGTCGCCACTGGTGGCCATCACGTCGAAGACCCCGTTGGCGATGCGCAGCACCGACACGTCGAAGGTGCCGCCGCCGAGGTCGAACACCAGCACCCGCTTGACCGTGCTGCGATCGAAGCCGTAGGCCAGAGCAGCGGCAGTGGGCTCGTTGAGGATCCGTTCCACGGCGATCCCCGCCAACCGTCCCGCATCGCGGGTGGCCTGGCGCTGGGCGTCGTTGAAATAGGCCGGCACCGTGATCACGGCCGCCTCGACCTCCTCGCCGAGGTAGGTGGTGGCGTCATCCACCAGCTTGCGCAGGATGGAGGCCACCAGTTCCTCAGGGGCGTACTCCCGCTCGGTGGCCGGCGCGATCACGCGCACGTTGCCCTGGTCGTTGGCGCGCACGCTGTAGGGCACCCCCAGGCTGCCCTCGTCCAGCTCGTCCCAGCTGCGACCGACGAACCGCTTCAGGTTGGCGAAGGTGTTGCGGGGATTGAGCACCAGTTGGCGCCGGGCCAGCTGGCCCACCAGCAGCTCCTGATCCCGGCTGAAACCCACCACCGAAGGGGTGGTGCGGCCCCCCTCGGCATTGGCAATGACCTGGGGCCTGCCGCCTTCGAGCACGGCCACCACCGAGTTGGTGGTGCCCAGATCGATGCCGACGATGCGCCCCATGGAAGTCCTGATGGCGGCCCAACGCTACCGGAGCCTGACGGCCGTTAAACCCAGCTTAAACGCGGAGGCTGAAACTCGTGCTCAGATCAGGTGGAACGTCCATGCCGAACGGCACCATCCCTGCATGAGGAGCGCCCCACCCATCGATGCGTTCACCCTGAGGCGACGCCCGCCCCAGGAAAAACTGGTCGACATCGGTTTCCGCCAGCTGACCCTGGTGCTGGCGGCCTCCGTGGGGATCGTGCTGCTGGCGATCTTCGTCACGGTGTTCAGTGGCGCCAGGGAGGCCATGGCCACCTTCGGCCTCAAGTTCCTGACCACCTCCGCCTGGGATCCGGTCAACGAGGAGTACGGGGCCCTGATCGCGATTTACGGCACCCTCGTCACCGCCATTCTGTCGCTGCTCCTGGCCGTGCCCATCGGCCTGGGCACGGCCATCTTCATCACCGAGGATCTGCTGCCCCGGCGCGTGAGGGATCTGATCGGCCTGCTGGTGGAACTTCTGGCCGCCATTCCTTCGGTGGTGCTGGGCCTCTGGGCGATCTTCGTGATGGAGCCGGCCATCCGCCCCTTTCTGTCGCTGCTGCATACCAC
Source organism: Bordetella parapertussis (assembly GCA_943370335.1). GTDB lineage: Bacteria > Cyanobacteriota > Cyanobacteriia > PCC-6307 > Cyanobiaceae > Cyanobium. Next base: position 54,167 of record CALRQM020000005.1, read on the forward strand.
CCTGGGCTGGACCCCGTTCTTCGCCACCGCACCCCAGGGCCCCGGCACGGCACCGGCGATCCTGATTCTTGTGGTGATGGTGCTGCCGATCATCACCGCCATCTCCCGGGATGCCCTCAACCAGGTGCCGATCGAGTTGCGCCAGGGGGCCTATGGGGTCGGCACCACCCGCTGGGGAGCCATTTTCAACGTGATCCTGCCGGCGGCGGTGTCCTCAATCATGGGGGGAGTGATGCTCTCCCTGGGCCGGGCGATGGGCGAAACCATGGCCGTCACGATGATCATCGGCAACTCGCTCAACTTCAGTGTGTCCCTTCTGGCCCCTGGCAACACCATCGCCTCGATGCTCGCCAACCAGTTCGGTGAAGCCGATGGCATCCAGGTGTCAGCGCTGATGTATGCGGCCGTCGTGCTGATGATCCTCACCTTCGTCGTCAACGTGCTGGCCCAGTGGATCGTCCGGCGTCTCAGCCTGCGCTACTGAACCCGACCACGCTTCCCCCTCCACTCACCGCCCACGCCGTTCCCTGGCCATGTCCTTCTCGACACCACCAACGACCAGTCACTTCACGGAGCGGCTCACCCTTCACTACGACCCGGCCCTGAAGCGCAATCGCTTCAACCAGGTGGCCAACGCCATTGCCGCCCTTTTTGCGGCCATGGCGGTGGTCCCCCTGTTCCTCGTGCTGATCTATGTCCTCATCCAGGGGGGCCGGCTGCTCAGCCTGCGGCTGCTCACCGAACTGCCCCCGGCCCCCGGCCTCGAAGGCGGCGGTATCGGTAACGCGATCCTCGGCACCATCGTCGTGACCCTGATCGCCTCCCTGATCGCCATCCCGGTGGGTGTGGGTGGTGGCGTCTACCTCTCGGAATACGCCCAGGACGGCTGGTTTTCGAAGTTCGTGCGCTTCGGCAACGATGTGCTCGCCGGGGTTCCCTCGATCATCTGCGGGGTTTTCATCTATTCCCTGATCGTGACCACGCGGATTTTCTTCGACCAGAGCTTCAGCGCCATGGCCGGCGGCATCGCTCTCTCGGTGCTGATGCTGCCCACCGTCATCAAGACCACCTACGAGGGCTTGCTGCTGGTGCCCCAGGAGATGCGCATGGGGGCCTACGGCGTCGGGGCCTCCCGGTTCGTCACCATCACCCAGATCACCCTGCCCGCCGCCTTCACCCCGATCGCCACCGGGGTTGTTCTGGGGATTGCCAGGGCCGCCGGAGAAACGGCGCCACTGATCTTCACGGCCCTGTTCTCCCCCTTCTGGCCGGAAGGACTGTTCAACCCGATCGCCACCATGTCGGTGCTGATCTTCAACTTCGCGATCATGCCCTACGAGGCGCAGAACGAGTTGGCCTGGGCCGCCTCCTTTGTCCTCGTGATCATGATTCTCGGAGCCAACCTGCTGGCCCGCTGGATCAGCAGTGCGTCCCGGTCCTGACCCCGTCCCTGTCCATTCCCTCCGGCTTCGATTCACCCCATCCCTGACATGACTGCTTCTTCTCCCTCTACCGTGGCCAGCGACGTCTGCATGTCCCTCCAGGACGTGACGATCTCCTACGGCAGCTTCGAAGCGGTCAAGAACGTCTATATGGATCTGCCCAGGGGCAAGGTCACCGCCTTCATCGGCCCCTCGGGCTGCGGCAAGAGCACGGTGCTGCGGGCCCTCAACCGCATGAACGACCTGATCCCCGGCTGCAGCCTCAAGGGGAGGGTGATCTTCGATCAGCACGACCTCTACGACAAACGGGTCGACCCGGTGGAGGTCAGGCGCCGCATCGGCATGGTGTTCCAGAAGCCCAATCCCTTCCCCAAATCGATCTACGAGAACATCGCCTTCGGTGCCCGGATCAACGGCTACAAGGGCGACATGGATGAGCTGGTCGAGCGCTCCCTGCGCAAGGCGGCCGTGTGGGATGAATGCAAGGACAAGCTCAAGGAGAGCGGATTCTCCCTCTCCGGCGGCCAGCAGCAACGGCTCTGCATCGCCCGGGCCATCGCCACCGAACCCGAGGTGATCCTGATGGACGAGCCCTGCTCGGCCCTGGATCCGATCTCGACCCTCAAGATCGAGGAGACCATGCACGAGCTGAAGCGCAGCTACACGATCATGATCGTGACCCACAACATGCAGCAGGCGGTGCGCGTCGCTGACATGACGGCCTTCTTCAATGCCGAGGCCGTCGAAGGGGGTTCAGGGAAAGTGGGCTATCTGGTGGAATTCAACGAGACCGAAAACATCTTCAACTCCCCCAGCCAGCAGTCAACACTCGACTACGTCAGCGGACGCTTCGGCTGACTCCGAGCCTTGGGTTCGTCAAAAGAAACACTGCAACCAGAACCCTTTCAGTGCCTGCACTGGGAGGGTTTTCAGGCGCCTGCAAACGAAAAAAAAGCCGGCCCAGAGGACCGACTTCAAAAGCGGAGAGGGAGGGATTCGAACCCTCGATAGAGTTGCCCCTATACAGCATTTCCAGTGCTGCGCCTTCGACCACTCGGCCACCTCTCCAGCGGCGAAATGGGGCAGATGGCAATGTAGCAGGGGCTGCTCCTGGCCTCCGCGCCCCAACGGCACCTCCCCTCCGCCCACGTCCCCATGACCCGCACCCACCCGATCACGGTCCACTGGCGACAGGCCAACCGCGTCATCCGACTCGATGTGCCGGAGGGGGAGTACATCCTGCGCAGCTTCGAAGCCCAGGGCGAGCCGCTCCCCTTCAGCTGCCGCAACGGCTGCTGCACCGCGTGCGCCGTGCGGGTGCTGGAGGGAAGCATCGATCAGCGGGAGGCCCTCGGCCTGTCGAAGGACCTGCGCCAGCAGGGCTACGGGCTTCTCTGCGTCGCCCGGGCCACCGGTCCGCTGGAGGTGGAGACGCAGGACGAGGACGAGGTCTACGACCGCCAGTTCGGCCGCTTCTTCGGCCGCGGTCTGGTGCGTCCCGGTCTGCCCCTGGACGACGAATGACCTCCCTCTGTCAACAAGCCCTGGCGGGCTCCGGCCTTGATGCCGCCGAACTGGAGAGGCTGCTGCAGGTGGCCCGCGAGGCTGCTGTGGCCGGGGGCCGTGAGCTTCGGCGCCACTTCGGCCGGCTGGAGCAGGTGAAGGAGAAGGGCATGGCCGGCAATCTGGTCACCGAGGCCGACCTGGCGGCCGAAGCCGCCGTGCTGGCGGTCCTGGCGGCCGGCACCCCCACCGTCGCCGTGCTGGCCGAGGAAAGCGGCCAGCTCGCTGGCCAGGGCGACCTGCTCTGGTGCGTCGACCCCCTCGATGGCACCACCAACTACGCCCATGGCTATCCGTTCTTCGGCACCTCCGTGGGGCTCAGCTGGCAGGGGCTGCCGCTGCTCGGTGCCCTGGAGGTGCCGGCGCTTGAGGAGCAGTACTGGGCCGCCCCGGGCCGGGGCGCCTGGTGCAACGAGCGCCGGCTGCGGGTGAGCGACTGCGGTTCCCTGGCCGACTCCCTGCTCGTCACCGGCTTCTCCTACGACCGGGTACGACGCCTCGACAACAACTACGCCGAGTTCGCCTGGTTCACCCACCGCAGCCACGGCGTGCGCCGTGCTGGGGCTGCCGCCGTGGATCTGGCCTTCGTCGCCGCTGGCCGGGTCGACGGCTACTGGGAGCGGGGTCTTTCGCCCTGGGATCTGGTGGCCGGCGTGGTGCTGGTGGAGGAGGCCGGCGGGCAGGTCTGCGCCTACGACGGCGGCCGCCTCGACCTGGCCGACGGCCGGGTGATCGCCTGCACTCCCGCCCTGCGCCAGCCCCTGATTGATGGGCTGGCCCTCTGCCGCCCGCTCAGCGGTGCCAGCTTCGGCGCCCCGGAGCTGGATGCCCTCGCCGGCGGCGCGGCCGACGCTCCATAGGATCCGCCCCACCCCACCCCACCGCCCGAACACTCCCCTCCATGGCCCTCCAACCTGCCGCCGGTGCGCGGGACCTGAACCCGGGTCAGGTGGACAGCAACCGGCGCCTGTGCGACCTGCTGGCCAACGTGTATCGCCTCTGGGGCTACCAGGAGGTGTCGCCCCCCACCATCGAGCGGCTCGACACCCTGGAGGCCGGCGGGGCCATCGCCGAACGGGAGCTGGTGCGACTGGTGGCCGATGAGCCCCTCGGGCTCCGGCCGGAACTCACCGCTCCGATCGCCCGGGCCGCCAGCACCCGGATGCTGGGCCGACCCCGGCCCCTGCGGCTCTGGGCCAGTGGCACCACCTTCCGCAGCTTCACCGGCGATGGCGGCGGCCAGCGCATCAGCGAACAGCTGCAGAGCGGCGTGGAGCTGCTGGGGGAACCCTCATCCGCCGCCGACACCGAGCTGCTGCACCTGCTGCTGGCGGCCGTGGCCAGCCTGGGCCTACCGCCCCAGCACCAGCCCACCCTGCTGGTGGGGCACCACGGACTGCTCAGCGCCCTGTTGAGCCAGGTGCCCGAGGAGCAGCGCTCCCTGGCGCGCCATGCCCTCACCGACTTCGACCCCCTGGCCCTCGCGGCCCTAGCCCTGCCCGACAGCCAGCGGCAGCGGCTGATGGCCCTGATCGGCCTGCGGGGGGAGCCGGTGCGGGTGCTTTATCAACTGGAGCAATGGCTCGGACCGGTGCCGTTGCTGGAGTCCCTGGCCGCCACCCTGGCCAGCGTGAACCGGCCGGCCGCCGGCCTTGGCGTGCGGGTGCAGCTGGATCCCACCTTCCAGCCCCACTTCGATCTTTATGACGGCCTGGTGTTCAAGCTCGTCTGCCAGGGGGCCGATGCTCCGGTGGCCATCGCCAGCGGCGGCCGCTACGACGCCCTGGTGGGACGCTTCTGCGCCGGCAGCTCCGTGGCGGCCGGCACCGGCTTCGGTTTCGACGTCGAAGCCATCCGCGACCTGCTCGAATCGGAGGGAGCTGCTGCTGCGGCCCAGGCCCAGGCCCCGGGTCCCTGGCTGGTGGCCAGCGCCACCGCCGCTGGCCTGGCTCAGGCCCTCAGCCGCATGGCAGACCTGCATCGGGGGGGGGAGGCCGCCGAGCTCTGCACCCAGCCCTGCGCCGATCGGGCGTCAGCCGAGCAGCTGGCGGCGGAGCGGGGCTGCCGTGGGGCGGTCTGGCTGGCTGCCTAGGATCCCGCCGCTACGTCTCCCCATCGATGGCCCACTCGATCGTCACCAACGTCTGCGAGGGCGTGGCCGACTGCGTCGACGCCTGTCCGGTGGCCTGCATCCACCCCGGAGCGGGGGCGAACAGCAAGGGAACGGCTTTCTATTGGATTGATTTCGACACCTGCATCGACTGCGGCATCTGCCTGCAGGTGTGTCCGGTGGAGGGGGCGATCCTGCCCGAGGAGCGGCCCGACCTGCAGAAGCCCGGCGGCTGACGTCCCCTGGTTCGGGGACCCCACCCTCGCTGGTCTTGAGCCGCCGCGCACGCCCCACCTAGGTTCAAGGCGATTCTTCTCATTCGCCATGACGGTGCTGGAACAGGGCCAGATTCAGATCCACACCGAGAACATCTTCCCGATCATCAAGAAGGCCGTTTATTCCGGCCATGAGGTGTTCCTGCGGGAGCTGGTGAGCAATGGGGTGGATGCCATCAGCAAGCGGCGCATGGCCGCCATGGCCGGTGACTGCAGCGAGGGGTCCGAAGGAACGATCTCCATCCGCATCGACCGGGAAGCGAAAACGCTCACCATCAGTGACAACGGCATCGGCATGACCGCCGATGAGGTGAAGCGCTACATCAACCAGGTGGCCTTCTCCAGCGCCGAGGACTTCCTCGAGAAGTACAAGAGCGAGAGCGACGCCATCATCGGCCACTTCGGCTTGGGCTTCTATTCCAGTTTCATGGTGGCTTCCCGGGTGGAGCTGGTCAGCCTGAGTGCCAGGCCCGGCGCCGAAGCGGTGCGCTGGAGCTGCGACGGCTCCCCCAATTTCAGCCTTGAGGGGGCTGAGCGCTCCGAGCCCGGCACCGATGTGATCCTGCACCTGATGGAGGAGGAGCTGGAGTACATCGAGCCCTCCAGAATCCGCACCCTGATCACCACCTACTGCGACTTCCTGCCAGTGGCGGTGCAGCTCGATGGCGAGACCGTCAACAAGCGGGAGGCCCCCTGGCGCAAGAGCCCCCGCGACCTCAGCGACGACGATTACATCAGCCTCTACCGCTATCTGTACCCCTTCCAGGGCGATCCCCTGCTCTGGGTGCACCTCAACACCGACTATCCCTACAACCTGCAGGGCATTCTCTATTTCCCCAGGATCACCGGCCGCGCCGACTGGGAGAAGGGCGAGATCCGCCTCTACTGCAACCAGGTGTTCGTCAGTGATTCGATCAAGGAGGTGGTGCCCCGCTACCTGCTGCCCCTGCGGGGCGTGATCGATTCGCCCGATATCCCGCTGAACGTCAGCCGCAGTGCCCTGCAGACCGACCGCCGGGTGCGCTCGATCGGCGGCTTCGTGGCCAAGAAGGTGGGTGACCGGCTCAAGGAGCTGCACCGCGACGAACCGGCCCGCTACGCCGCGATCTGGGATTCGCTGGCCCCGTTCATCAAGATCGGCGCCATGGAGGACGAGAAGTTCGCCGAGCAGGTGGCGGAGCTGATCCTCTACGGCACCACCGCGGCGGCCGCCCAGCCGGTCGAGGACGGCGAGCAGACCACCGGCCTCGACCCGGTCGCCACCGATGGCCGCACCTACACCACCCTGGCGGGCTACCGGGGCCGCCTGGCCGGCGACAACGCCGATCGGATCCTCTACTGCACCGATGAGGCCGGACAGGCCGGGGCCCTGGCCCTGTGGAAGGGACAGGGGGCGGAGGTGCTGCTCGCGGACACCCTGATCGATTCCCAGTTCATCCCCTGGCTGGAAGCCCGCCACGGCGACCTGCGTTTCCAGCGGGTCGACGCCGAGCTCGACGCCAGCCTGCATGAGCCCGAGAGCGAGCTGGCCGACGCCGAAGGCAAGGACAGCGGTGAGAAGCTGCGCGACCTGTTCAAGGCCGCCCTCGACGACAACAGGATCACCATCCAGGTGCAGTCGCTGAAGGGGGAGGGCTCCCCAGCGGCACTGATCCTGCTGCCGGAGCAGATGCGCCGTCTCAACGACATGGGAGCCCTGATGGAGCAACGGCTGCCGGGCCTGCCCGACCACCACGTGCTGCTGGTGAACCGCCGCCATCCCCTGGTGGAGGGTCTGCTCAAGCTCTCCGCCGGCGCCGTCATCACCGGGTCCGACACCACCTCCCCCAGCCGCCAGCTGGCGGAGGATCTCAGCCGCCACATCTATGAGGTGGCCCGCCTGGCCGTCGGGGGTCTGGAGCCGAACCAGCTGGCCGGCTTCCAGCAGCGCAGCTCCGACCTGATGGGCCAACTGATGCAGCGGGGCCTCTGAAGCCCAGCGGCGGAGAGGGGCGGCCCCCGGGGGATCGGAACGGGCCGCGTAACGTTGGCCGATGGCGGCCCGCTCCCCCTTCTCCAGCTTGCGGCGACAGCCCGCCGTTGTGGGTCTGCTGGCTGTCCTGTTGCTGGTGCTGCTGTCCGGCTCCGGCCTGAGGACATTCCAGGCGGTCGCGGCGGAGCCGGTGTCGATCCGGGTGCTGATGCCCGCCCCCCTGGCCGATGCGGTGGCGGGGCCGGTGGCTCGCTTCAATGCCAGCGGCTCCGGGGTGGAGGTGGAGGTGATCCGAGGCCCCCTGGACACGGAGACCATCTCCGACCTGGCCATCAGCAGCCTGCTGCTGGGGGAGGCCCCCTTCGATCTGCTGCTGGTGGATGTCAGCTGGCTGCCGAAGTACGTGGCCGCCGGCTGGTTCGTGCCGTTGGAGCACTGGTTCGGCCCGGAGCTTCTGGCGGCCATGGAACCCGGCGCCCGCCTGGGCAATGGCCTGGGCGACCACCTCTGGCGCATGCCCCTCACCGGAGACACGGGCCTGCTCTACTGGCGCACCGATCTGATGCCACGCCCGCCCAGGGACACGGCGGAGTTGGTGGCCATCTCCCGCGACCTGCAGCGCCGCGGCAGGGTGCGCTGGGGCTACCTCTGGCAGGGGCGCCAGTACGAAGGGCTGAGCTGCGTGATGGTGGAGATGCTCCAGGGGTTCGGCGCCCGCTGGTGGAATGACACCACGGAACGGACCGAGCTGGACAGTCCCGAAGCCGTGGCGGCGGCCGACTGGCTGGCTGACCTGCTGCGCGACGGGGTGAGCCCCAGGGCGGTGGCCAATTACGCCGAGAACGATGCCCTGCAGTCGTTTTCCGCCGGTGAGGCCGCCTTTCTGCGCAACTGGCCCTACGCCTGGCGGGAGATCGAGAAGGGCGAGGGACCGGTGAAGGGCAAGGTGGGTGTCACCGCGATGGTGGGCGCCCCGGGGGAGCAGGGAGGTGGCACCCTGGGCACCTGGGGCCTGTCCCTGATCAAGGGCAGCCCCCATCCCGAGGAGGCGGTGGCGGTGATCCGCTGGCTCACCGGCCCGGTGGTGCAGCGCCAGCTGGCCCTGGAGCAGGGCTACGCCCCCACCTGGAGCCGGCTCTATGACGACCCGGACCTGCAGCGCCGCGCCCCGATGCTGGCGGTGCAGCGGCAGGCCCTGCAACATCCCCAGCTGCGGCCTCCCACGCCGGCCTACGCCCAGCTCAGCGACCTGCTGGCCCGTCAGGTGAACGGCATGCTCACCGGCCAGGGGGGGCCTGAGCAGGCCATGGCCACCGCCCAGCGCCAGAGCCTGCAGGTGCTGCGCTCACTGGCCGGTCCCCCGGGGAGCGGATCGGCAGACCCATGACATCTCGCACGGTCACCCTGCTGTTGATGCTGCCGGCCTTGCTGCTGCTGGCGGCGGTGTTTCTGTACCCCCTGCTGCGCTACGGCTGGCTGAGCCTGCAGGCCAGCTCGGTGCTCACCGGCCTCGTGCCCGTGCCGAATGGCGGCGCCAACTGGGGGCGGCTGCTCGACGACGCCCGTTTCTGGACGGATGCGGGCCAGACCCTGCGCTTCGCCCTCTGCTCGGTGTCCCTGGAACTGCTGGGTGGCCTCGCCGTCGCCCTGCTGCTGCATCGTCCCCTGCGGGGTCGGGGGCCCCTGCGGGCCCTGACCCTGCTGCCCTGGGCCCTGCCCACCACGGTGATGGCCCTGGGATGGCGCTGGATCCTCAACGATCCCCATGGCCCGATCAACGCCGCCATCCGCTCCCTGGGCAGCAGCAGCTACGGCTTCCTCTCCACCCCGGCCACCACCTGGTCCTTCGTGGTGCTGGCGGATGTCTGGAAGACCATGCCGTTCGTGGCCCTGCTGCTGCTGGCGGGGTTGCAGACCATTCCGGTGGATCTGGAGGAGGCCCTGCGCCTGGAGGGGGCCAACCGCCTGCAGATCCTGCGGCGTCTCACCCTGCCCCTCTTGGTGCCCTACCTCACCCTGGCGCTGCTGTTCCGGCTCGCCCAGGCCCTGGGAGTGTTCGACCTGATCCAGGTGCTCACGGGCGGCGGGCCCGCCGGCAGCACCGAGAGCCTGGCCCTCTATGCCTACCTCAACGCGATGCGTTTCCTCGACTTCGGCTACGCCAGCACCGTCATGCTCGCCACCTTCCTGCTGCTGCTGGTGTCCCTCGGCGGCGGCTGGCTGCTGCTGCGACGCCACGGCCTGGGGAGCACCACGGAGCCGGCGGCATGAGGCTGCTCCTGCTGCTCTGGAGCCTGGGTCCCCTGCTCTGGCAGCTGCGCACCTCCCTGCTGCGCCCGGAGGCCCTGGTGGCGCCGCTGCTCGAAGGCAACCCCTGGACGCTGGCCAACTACCAGCTGGTGCTCTCCGGCGACCCCCCCTTCTGGCAGTACCTGTCCAACAGCACCCTGGTGGGTCTGGCCACCACCCTGCTCACCCTGTTGCTGGCGGTGCCCTGCGCCTATGGCCTGCAGACGCTGCGCGGCCCGATGCGCTGGGGGGCGGGCCTGGCTCTGGTGGCGGCGGCCATGTTCCCCACCGTGCTTCTGTTCCTGGCCCTGCTGGAGATTGCCAGAAGCTTCGGCCTGGCCAACAACCTGCTCGGCCTCAGCCTGCCCTACACGGCCCTGTCCCTGCCCCTGGCGGTGCTGCTGCTGCGGGCCGCCTTCGCCGATCTTCCGGTGGAGCTGGAGGATGCGGCTCGGCTGGAGGGCCTGGGCCTGGGGCAGCGGCTCCGATTCGTGCTTCTGCCCCTGCTGGGGCCGGCCCTGGCCAGCACGGCCATCCTGGTGTTCCTGGCCAGCTGGAACGAGTACGCCATCGCCCTTACCTGGATCAGCCGCAGTGATCTGCTCACCCTGCCGATCGCCATCGCCCGGATCGGGGGCGGCTCGGTGTTCACCATCCCCTACGGAGCCTTCGCCGCTGCCACCGTGCTGGGCAGCCTGCCCCTGCTGCTGCTGGTGCTGCTGGCCCAGAGGTCGATCGTTTCCGGACTGACCCGCGGGGCGGTGAAGGGATGAGCCCCAGCCCCGGCGCCGGTCTCGAACTGCGGCGGCTGTGCCGGGAGGTGGGGGATCGGTCCCTGCTGGATCGGCTCGATCTGCAGATCGCCCCTGGCGAATGCGTCGCCCTGCTGGGACCCAGCGGCTGCGGTAAATCCACCACCCTGCGCCTGGTGGCGGGGCTCGATCCGGCCAGTGGGGGACAGGTGCTGCTGGATGGCGTGGATCTCACCGGCCGAAGTCCGGGTGAACGGCAGGTGGCGATGGTCTTCCAGAGCTACGCCCTCTACCCCCATCTGAGCGTGGAGGGCAACCTGGACCTGGGCCTGAAGGTGCGTGGCCTGGCCCCCCGCGAGCGCCAGCGGCGCATCGACGCCACCCTCGACCTGCTCCAGCTGGGCGAGCTGCGCCAGCGCCGGCCCGCCCAGCTCTCCGGCGGCCAGCGCCAGCGGGTGGCCCTGGCCCGGGCGTTGCTGCGCCAACCGCGGATCGTGCTGCTGGATGAGCCGATGAGCAATCTCGATGCCCAGCTGCGGGAGGACCTGCGGCCGGAACTGCGGCGGCTCCTGTGTGGCCGAGAGCAGCCCGTGATCTACGTGACCCACGACCAGCAGGAGGCCGTGGGCATGGCCGACCGCATCGCCCTGCTCGAAGCCGGCCGGCTGCAGCAGGTGGGCAGCCCCAGGGAGCTCTACACCAACCCCGCCAACCGATTCGTCGCCTCCTTCCTGGGGCGTCCGGCGATCAACCTGCTGGCGATCGAGCCCGGGCGACAGCTCGGCCTGCGACCCGAGCACATTCGCCTGGACGACGACGGTGCTGTGGCGGCCCGTCTGCTGCGCCGGGAGTGGTGGGGCCACCAGCAACTCCTCTGGCTCGAAACCCAGTGGGGCACTCTGCGGGTGCTCACCGCCCCGGAGGCGCCGACACCCCCGGAACCGCGCCTGAGCTGGCAGCGGCAGGATGAACTCTGGTTCGATCCAGGCAGCGGTGCCAGGCTCGCCCCCTGATGGGCCAGCCGTTGCAGTCGGGCCCCATTTGTTAAACTCTCAGGCTGGCTCAGGCCTGCATTGTTCACCGTCGTCACAACGTCATGTCCCGGGTCTGTCAGCTCACCGGCAAGCGCGCCAACAACGGCATGGCCGTCAGCCATTCCCACGTGCGCACCAAGAAGCTGCAGCAGGTGAATCTGCAGGAGCGGCGGCTGTGGTGGGCTGAGGGCAAGCGGTTCATCAAGCTGCGGGTGTCCACCAAGGCCCTGAAAACCATCCAGAAAAAAGGCCTCGGTGCCTACGCCAAGGAACTGGGCGTCAACCTGGCCAAGATCTGAGTCGCCCTTGATACCCCGCCCCGGGGTGGGCCTGCTCCATCGCTAGGGTCCACCCCAAAGCACGGAGGCTCGTGGAGCGTCGCGCCTTTCTTGGCGGAATTGTTCTTGCCGCCATTGGGCTTCTTGTCCGTCCAGAGCGGGCCGCAGCCATGGGTGGTTCCTTGCCGGACATCGGCCAGCCATCCCCTCCCTTCGACCTGGGCGGTGTCGCTCCTGGGGCGGATGGCACGGTGCGCGAGACCCGCCTCAAGTCGTCCGATTTCCGCGGACGCTGGCTGGCCCTTTACTTCTATCCCAAGGATTTCACCAGCGGCTGCACCCTTGAGGCCCGCGGTTTCCAGCGCGATCTGGCCAGCTTCCACGCCCAGAACGCCGAGGTGGTGGGCGTCAGCGCCGATGACGCCGAGGCCCACCTGTCGTTTTGTGGCAGCGAAGGACTGGCCTACCCGCTGCTCTCCGATCCCGGCGGTGTGGCCAGCCGGCGCTATGGCTCCTGGCTGGCCCCCTTCTCAGCGCGCCACACCTTCCTGATCGACCCCCAGGGAGTGCTGCGGGCCAGCTGGGTGGCGGTACGCCCCTCCGGTCACAGCCAGGAGGTGCTGGCGGAGCTGTCCCGCTTGCAGGCGGAGACCTCCCTGTGATCCGGCGTCGGCACGGCCTGGGTCTGGTGTTCGCCCTGGCCCTGGGGCTGCCGCTGCTGGCCTCACCGGGCCATGGCAACCCCTCACCGGAGCGCCTGCGATTCCTGGCCACCGGCGACAGCGGCAGCGGCAATGCCCACCAGCGGGCCGTGGGCCAGCGCATGGGCGACGTCCATCGGCGCGCGCCGGTGGACCTGGTGCTGATGGCCGGCGACAACATCTACCCCTCCGGCGACCTGGCCCTGGTGGAGAGCACCTTCCGCCGTCCCTACGGCGCCCTGCTGCAGAGCGGGGTGCCCTTCCATGCGGTGCTCGGCAACCACGACATCCGCACCGCCAACGGCACCCGGCAGATCGCTTACGCGCCCTTCGGCATGAAGGGCCGCTGGTACACCCTGCGGCGCGGACCGGTGCAGTTCTTCCTGCTGGACACCAACGTCAACGCCCCCTGGCAGCATCAACGACCCTGGCTGCAACAGGCCCTGGCCGCCAGCACGGCCCCCTGGAAGGTGGTGGTGGGACACCACCCGATCCGCTCGTCCGGTTTCTACGGCGATGATCCTGCCGCCATCGCCAGGCTCACGCCCCTGTTCCGCCGCTACGGCGTGCAGCTCTACATCAATGGCCACGACCACCACTACGAGCGCACCCGCCCGATCGATGGCACCACTTACCTCACGGTGGGCAACGGCGGCGCCCAGCTGCGGGCCGTGCTTCCCAACGCCAACACCGCCCGGGCCCTGAGCACCTACGGCTTCACCGAGCTGAGCGCCACCGCCGACCGCCTGCGCATCGACGCCTGGGACAGCCAGGGGCGGCGCATCGACCAGGCCGAGCTGTTGCGGCCCGACTGATGCACCCTCCGCCGGGCGGGTCTCAGCCCTGCAGGGCCGCCAGCACCTCCCGGTGCACCTGGCTGGTCCGTTGCAGGGTCACGATGCCGGCGACCGGCGGCGGTGTGTCGAGCACAGCGGCCCAGATGGCCTGGAGATGGCCATCCGTGGGGGCTCCGAGCTCCTGGCAGGGACAACCGATCCCCGCCGCCGCAGCGGCCACCTTGGGGTCGTAGCTGAGGGCGGTGCAGGGGCTGCCGGCCAGGGCGGCCAGGATCAGCCCATGCAGGCGCATGGCCACCACCAGACCAGCCTGACGGAAGGCGTCCATGGCGTCTTCGGGGGTCTGCACCGTCAGTTCCCGGCTGCGGCAGGCGAGCGCCTCACCCAGCAGATCCTGCTGGATCAGACGCGCCAGCAGGCCCCGGTCCTGGTCCTGATGGAAGGGTAGCCAGAGCACCTCCCGATCGGCCGCCACCGTCAGCCGCTCGAGGGCCTGCAGGTAGGGGATCCAGGCCGCACCGCTCAGCTGCTGCACCGGCCGGAAGCAGAGCACGATCGGGCCACCGCGGCCCTTCCAGGGCTGGGCCGGCAGGGCCCAGACCGGATCGCTGCCGACGGACGCCTCCACACCCCAGGCCCGCGCCTGGCGAGCGGACGCGGCGTCCCGCCAGCTGATCGCCGTCGCCAGGGGCAGCAAGCGCCGCACCAGGGCCCGGCTGCGGCGGCGGCGCAGGGGACCCAGTCCCTGGCCCCAGAGGATCACGGGCTTTCCCTGGGCCCGGGCCGCCAGCATCAGGGCGCCGTAGTAAAGGAGGCTCTGAAAGCTGGTGCTGTCCTGCAGCAGGCTGCCGCCGCCGAGCACCAGGGCCTGACAGCGGCCGAGGGCGGCGAGCACCCCGCCCAGCCGGCGGCGGTCGGTGGTCTCCACCCCGAAACGGTCGCGCACCAGATCCTGGTCGTGGGCCGTGACCAGCGGAACGCAACCGGCCGGCAACTGGCCCAGCAACACCTGCAGCAGGGCGTCATCGCCGAGGTTGTGCTCGCCGTAGTAGCCGCAGATCAGAGCACGCATCCGACACAGCGGTGATTCCGGCTCCGTACATTACGGATCACACCAGGCCTTGCCCATGCACGCGCTGTCGCTGCCCACCTGGTGGATCCACATCACCTCGGTGCTCGAGTGGGGTCTGGCGATCCTGGCCGTGCAGGCCTACGGGCGGTTGCGGCGGGAAGGGGGCTGGCGCTGGCTGGCCCTGGCCATGGTGCCGGCCCTGGTGAGCGCCATGGCGGCCTGCACCTGGCATCTGTTCGACAACAGCGAGGCCCTCAAGGGGCTGGTGGTGTTGCAGGCCGGTCTCACCGCCCTGGGCAACGGCGCCCTGGCCCTGGCCGCCTGGAACCTGCTGCGTCTGCAGCGGCTGGCGCCGGAGGACGGAACCCCGTGAGCCTGCCCCTGGCCGACTGGTTTCAGCGCCTCGGCGGCGTGGATCCGGCACCGTTCTTCGTGCTCTCGCTCCTGCCCTACCTGGCCTTTCTGTGGTGGGCGCAGAAGATCCGGGCCTTTCCGCGCCTGGCCTTACGCGGCTTCCAGCTGACGTTGCTGTTCGTGGCGGTCACGATCGGCGCCGCTCTGGTGGCCCAGCTGGCCTACGGCCGTCAGCTGGCGGACGTGGACCCCCTCCACGGCGGCGCCGAAGCCTTCCTGACCCTCAGCAACCTGGTGGTGCTGCTGGGATTTCGGCCCCGGCAAGACGCGCCGCTCCCAGATGAACAAGTCTTAAGGGGGCGGGGCGCAGCTCCCCCTGACCCGGAAGATGGGGCGTCAGCAAGTGCATCATGATCGCTCCCCTCCTGGCCATGGCTCCCGCGTCGATCAGCTGGTCTCCCAAGGTGGCCCTGGTCATGATCGTGTGCAACGTCATCGCCATCGCCATCGGCAAGGCCACGATCCAGCAGCAGAACGTGGGTCTGCAGCTGCCCAACAACTCCTTCTTCGGCGGCTTCAGCCACGGTGCCATGCTCGGCACGACCAGCCTGGGGCACATCCTCGGCATGGGCGCGATCCTGGGTCTGGCCTCCCGCGGCGTCCTCTGAGGCCTCAGCGCCAGCCGAGCAGGTACGGCATGGCCCTGAGGCCGTAGCGCTCGAAGCGATAGCCGAACAGCAGGGCCGAGAGATCCTCCGCCCTGCAACCTTCCAGCCCCCGCAGCACCTGGTCGAGACGGCCATCGGCCTTCGGTTCGTGCAGGCTCAGCCAGGTGCGCCGCGCCAGCCGACCGCTGAGGGACCAGCGCCAGCCCAGGGCTCGCCTCAGTTGGGGCGCATAGTCCCGCATGGCCCGCTGGGCCGAGGCTGAAACCCTTGATGCTCCAAGGGCCTGCTGCAGCAGGGGAGCCAGCACGGCGCTGCTGGTGAGGGCGTGGCGGATGCCTTCACCGCCCAGCAGGTTGGCGGTGCTGACCGCATCGCCCAGGCCCACCAGCCGGCCCCGCTGATGGGGTTCCCGGCGGCTGATCTTGCTGCGCACCAGCCCGCCATGGCGGTCCAGGACCTTGAAGGCCTCCTCAGCCATTCCGTCAGCCAGCAAGCGCCGGCCCACCTCCGTGATCAATCCCCCCAGGGGCGGCTGCTGACGCTGGGGATCCACCAGCCGGCACACCCCGAGCTTCAGCACGCCCGGCTGCATTGGAAAGATCCAGCCGTAGCCCTGGGGCACCCAGTCGCTGCCGAGGCAGAAACTGAGCCGGTCGGCCCAGCGCTCCCAGCAGGTGGGGGACACCCGCAGCAGCCACTCCAGGCCGGCGGCACGCACCAGCCCTTCACGCGGGCGCTGGGCCGGCGGCGGATCCCCCAGCAGGGACCGCGCCTGGCCAGTGGCATCCACGGTCCAGTCGCTGCTGACGCGCAGCGTGGTCCCATCGGAGCGGCGCAGCACGGTGACCATCCGCTCGCCCTGCTGATGGCTGGAGCAGGCCTGGAGCCCCAGCTGCACCCGGCCGCCCCAGCGCAGACACTGGTCGGCCTGCCAGCGGCGCAGAGCACCGAAATCGAGCACCACACCGAGGGGTTGGGGCGAGGCCCAGGTGCGGGTGGCCCGGCCGGGACCGATCAGCTGCCACTGGCGCCAGCGGCTGCCCACCACCTCCGCCGGCAGGCCGAAGTCCTCCATGGACGCCACCGGCAGGGCGGCGCTGCTGAAGGCGGAGCGGCTCAGGTCAGGAAGACGATCCACAAGGACGACATCCACCCCTTGAAGGGCCAGACGCCGTGCCAGGTCTCCGCCGGCCGGACCGGCCCCCACCACCAGCACCTGGCAGCACAGGGACGACTCAGACGACTCAGACGGCAAGGGCGCTGGGGACGGTGGCGCGGAACACAGGGCCGAAACGCTCGTGGATGCGATCGGCCATCTGGGCAGGGGTGAGGCCCAGACGTTCCTTGCTCTGGTCGGGGCTGGCGTGGTCGACCAGGACATCCGGGATTCCGATGCGCAGCACCGGGACGGCCAGCTCGTGATCGTTGAGGGTTTCCACCACCGCCGCCCCGAAGCCACCGGGCAGGGCGCCTTCCTCCATCGTCACGACCCTGCCGATCCGCCGCGCCAACGGCAGGATCAGGGCCTCATCGAGGGGCCGAAGGAACCGGGCATTCACCACAGCGGCCCGCAGCCCCTTCTCCTGGAGCAGGCCGGCGGTGGCCATGGCCGGCGCCACCATGGCGCCGTAGGCCACGATCAGCACGTCATCGCCGTCGGTGAGCAGCTCACCGCGGCCGATCTCCAGGGGCTGCCAGCCCTCGTCCATCAGCGGCACCCCTTCCCCTTCCCCCCGTGGAATGCGGATGGCACAGGGGCCGTCGTGGGCGATCGCGGTGACGAGCATGCGTTGCAGTTCGGCCTCGTCCTTCGGGGCCATCACCGTGAAGTTCGGCACGGCCCTCAGGTAGCTGATGTCGTACTGGCCCTGGTGGGTGGGGCCGTCGGCGCCGACGATGCCGGCCCGATCAAGCACGAAGGTGACCGGCAACTTCTGAATGCCGACGTCATGGATGAGCTGGTCGAAGGCGCGCTGCAGGAAGGTGCTGTAGATGGCCACCACCGGCCGGAGGCCTTCGCAGGCCATACCCGCCGCCATCGTGACGGCGTGCTGCTCGGCGATGCCCACATCGAAATACTGCTGGGGCAACGCCTTCTCCAGCAGATCCAGCCCGGTGCCGGTGGCCATGGCGGCGGTGATGCCCACCACCCTGGGATCCTGTTCGCAGATCTTCACCAGGGTCTGGCCGAAGACCTTGCTCCAGCTGGGCGGTTTGGGCTTGCTGGAGGGGTAGGCCTTGCCGGTGGCCAGGTCGAAGGCGGACTGGGCGTGGTAACCCACCTGATCGGCTTCGGCGTAGGGGTAGCCCTTGCCCTTGGTGGTGGCCACATGCACCAGCACCGGACCATCGCAGCGGTGCGCCGCCTGGAAGGTGCGCACCATCTCGGGGATGTCGTGGCCGTCGATCGGTCCGACGTAGGTGAAGCCCAGCTCTTCAAACACGGCCCCCACCTTGGGAACCGCGAGCCGTTTCATGCTCTCTTTGAGTGTCTTGAGCTCGGTGGGCAGTTCCCCGTGCAGGAAGGGGAGGTGCTTCACCGCCTCCTCGGCGCTGCCGGAGAGAAACTGCACCGGCTTGCTGAGCCGCATGCGGTTGAGGTGGGTGGAGAGGGCCCCCACCGGCGCTGAGATCGACATGTCGTTGTCGTTCAGCACCACCAGCAGCTTGGTGTGCGGCAAGTGGCCCGCATGGTTGATGGCCTCCAGGGCCATGCCGCCGGTGAGGGCCCCATCGCCGATCACGGCGACACATTTGAAGTCTTCGCCGCGGCGGTCGCGGGCCAGGGCCATGCCCAGGGCGGCGGAGATGCTGGTGGAGGCGTGGCCGGCGCCGAAGTGGTCGAAGCGGCTCTCGCTGCGCTTGAGATAGCCCGCCACACCGCCCTTCTGGCGCAGGGTATGGAAATCCTTGTAGCGGCCGGTGACCAGCTTGTGGGGATAGGCCTGGTGGCCCACGTCCCACACCACCCGGTCATGGTCGAGGTCGAGGGTTTGGTAAAGGGCGAGGGTCAGTTCCACGACCCCCAGCCCCGGACCCAGGTGCCCACCACTGGTGGCCACCACCTCCAGGTGCTTCTCGCGGATCTGGCGAGCCATGGCCTCGAGTTCTGCGGTGCTCAGGCCGTGCAGCTGATTCGGATGGCTCAGCTCGCTCAGATGCATGCCCTTCCTTGCTTCCAGGTGGCCAATCTACGGGGTTCGCTCCAACCCACGGCGGCGACCGCCACCGTTCCAGGGTCGGGTTGCGACACTGGGGCCATGACCTTGGCCGCCAACGACGACGCCTTTCCCGAGGCAACCGCTTACCTGCAGCGGATCCTGCGGGCCCGGGTGTACGACGTGGCGATCGAATCCCCCCTCGATCCCGCCCCCAACCTCTCCCGCCGGCTCCTCAACCAGGTGCTGCTGAAAAGGGAGGATCTCCAGCCCGTGTTCAGCTTCAAGCTGCGCGGCGCTTACAACAAGATGGCCGGCCTGGAGCGCTCGGAGCTCGACCGGGGGGTGATCGCCGCCAGTGCCGGTAACCACGCCCAGGGGGTGGCCCTGGCCGCCCAGCGGCTCGGCTGCACCGCCGTGATCGTGATGCCGGTCACGACGCCGGAGATGAAGGTGCGCTCCGTGGCGGCCCGCGGCGCCGAAGTGGTGCTGCATGGCGACACCTACGACGAGGCCTGCGAGGAGGCCCACCGGCTGCAGCGACAGCGGGGACTCACCTTCATCCATCCCTTCGACGACCCGGATGTGATCGCCGGCCAGGGCACGATCGGCCTGGAGATCCTGCGCCAGTGCTCCGACCCCCCCGACGCCATCTATGTCGCGGTGGGCGGTGGCGGGCTGATCGCCGGCATCGGCGCCTACGTCAAGAGCCTCTGGCCCCAGGTGGAGGTGGTGGGCGTCGAGCCGAGCGATGCCGATGCCATGACCCGCTCCCTGGCAGCGGGTCAGCGGGTGCGGCTCGACCAGGTCGGCCTGTTCGCCGACGGCGTGGCCGTGCGTCAGGTGGGCGTCCACACCTTCGCCCTGGCCCAGCGCTGCGTCGATCGCATGGTCACGGTGGACACCGATGAGATCTGCGCCGCCATCAAGGACGTCTTCGAGGACACCCGCTCGATCCTGGAGCCGGCGGGCGCCCTCTCGGTGGCTGGCATGAAGAAGGACGTGGCGCAGCGTCAGCTGCGGGACCGGACCCTGGTGGCGGTGGCCTGCGGCGCCAACATGAACTTCGACCGGCTGGCCTTCGTGGCGGAACGGGCCGAGCTCGGCGAGGAACGGGAAGCCCTGCTGGCGGTGGAGATCCCGGAGCAACCCGGCAGCCTGGCGCGGTTCTGCGCCGTCCTCGGCCAGCGCAGCCTCACCGAGTTCAGCTACCGCCTGGCCGACCCCCAGCTGGCCCACATCTTCGTGGGGGTGCAGATCAGCGGCCACCAGGACACCCGCCGGCTGATGGAGGCCCTGGAGGACCACGGCTTTCCCTGCCTCGACCTGAGCGGCGACGAGCTGGCCAAGCTGCACCTCTGCCACATGGTGGGGGGACGGCTGCCGGCCAGCGCCGGGGCGGCCCTGAACCAGGGGGAGGAGCGGCTCTACCGCTTCGTGTTCCCAGAACGGCCCGGGGCCCTGATGGCGTTCGTGAACGCCCTGCATCCCAACTGGAACATCAGCATCTTTCACTACCGCAACCACGGCGCCGACGTGGGGCGCATCGTGGTGGGGGTGCAGGTGCCGCCGGCGGAGCTGGAGGCCTGGCAGGCCTTCCTTGCCGATCTCCCCTACCAGCACTGGGAGGAGACCCACAACCCGGCCTACCGCCTGTTCCTGGGGGAAGTGGGCCACAGCCTGCCGCCACGCCCTGCCGCCCATCCCCATGGCTGAACCCGAACCCTTCTGCGGCCTTTCTCTGCCAGCCCGGCTGGAGGCGATCCTGTACCTCAAGGGGCGGCCGCTGGAGCTGGGGGAACTGGCCGCCATCGCCGGCATCGAGCGGGACGCGGCCGAGCTGGCCCTGATCACCCTGATGGCCGACTACGCCCACCGGGACACCGCCCTGGAGATTCATCAGGAGGGGCAGCGCTATGCGCTGCAGCTACGGGCGGGCCTGGGGGATCTGGTGCAGAACCTGCTGCCGGTGGATCTGTCCATCGCCGCCCTGCGCACCCTGGCCACCATCGCCCTCAAGAAGCGTCTGCTGCAGTCGGAGCTGGTGGAGCTGCGCGGCTCGGGGGCCTACGAGCACATCAAGGAACTGCTGGCCCAGGACTTCATCGAGCGCCGACGCCAGAGCGACGGCCGTTCCTACTGGCTCAGCCTGAGTGAGAAGTTCCATCGCACCTTCTCCCTGAAGGCCGACGACCTGGCGGCCCTGGGCTCGCGCCTGGCGGCCGCCGAGACAGACGCGAGTCCGCCGACGCCCGAGGATGCACCGGATCCATAGAGTTGGCTGGCGGTTGCAGCCCACCCCTCGACCCTTTCCATGAACATCTTCGTCTTCCTGCTCCAGGTGCTGGCCCAGACCCTCAGCATCTACCTCCTGGTGCTGCTGGTCCGGGTGCTGCTGAGCTGGTTCCCCAACCTCGATTGGAGCAACCCGCTGCTCTCCAGCGTCAGCGCCATCACCGACCCCTACCTCAACGCCTTCCGCGGCCTGATTCCCCCGCTGGGCGGCATCGACCTGTCGGCGCTGGTGGCCTTCATCGCCCTGCAGCTGGCCCAGAGCCTGCTGGGGGCCTCGATCGCCACCCTCTCGGGCGGCCTGCCCTACTGAGCGGACAGGGCGTCGGAGGCGCCCAGGGCCTCTTCAAGGGGGAGAAGCTCATCGTCCGCCCCGGGCCGGGTGCGCACCGGGGCGCTGAAGCCCCTCGCCTTGACGCTGCGGGTGCCGAGGGGGCCCGGCGTGCCGGCCGGCACCGCCAGGCGCAGGGCGAAGCTGGAGCTGCCGGGCGGCACATCCCCGATCGAACCCACCCGGGTGCGATTCGGCAGCACCGGCTCACCGCTCGCATCAAGGATCAGGCCGAACACATCGGTGTCCATGACGGGCTTGGCTCCGGGGTTCAGCACCACACCCCGCAGGGCCCAGCAGGTGGCACCGCTGGGCCGGGCCAAGGTCGGCTGGGTGCCCAGGTCGTCGGCGGGGCAGGGCTCGAGCACAACCTCCGACACCGTCAGATCGGTGGCGGCCGCCAGGGAGGGGACGCTGAACAGGATCAGCAGTCCCAGGAGCAGACCTGCCACCCGTCGGACCAGGGTGGTCCCGGCGATTCCTCGCTGCTTCACCGCCGATCGCCGCTGCCTCCGATCACGTTACGGTCCGCGCGGCTGGCCAGCTTGGCCAGATTGGCGCCGGCCACCTCCTCCAGATCCAGTCCCAGTTCCGTGGCCAGCTGGGCCACGTACCAAAGCACATCGCCCAGTTCCAGCCGCAGGTCGTCGCGGACGTCGGGGCCGAAGACGCCGCCCCGATCCCGCAGCACCTTCTTGACCTTGTCGGCCACCTCGCCGGCCTCACCGCACAATCCCAGCGTGGGGTAGAGGATGTTGGCGCCCACGTCCGGGTAACGCGCCGTCTCACGGGAGCGTCGCTGGTAGTCCTGAAAGTCCATTTCAAGCTCGCTCCGGGCAAGTCCGGATGGTAGTTTCCGCCCTTGTACAAGGTCGTCCAATGGCCCCTCACGATCTCATGCGTCGCACAAAGATCGTGGCCACGATCGGTCCGGCCACCGAGTCGCCGGAGGTGCTGCGGCAGCTGATCGCCGCCGGTGCCACCACCTTCCGTCTCAATTTTTCCCACGGCGACCACAGCGACCACGCCGATCGGATCGCCACCATCCGCCAGGTGGCCCACGAACTGGGCGTGCACATCGGCATTCTTCAGGATCTCCAGGGGCCCAAGATCCGTCTGGGACGCTTCCAGGCCGGTCCGATCACCCTGGCCAAGGGGGACCCCTTCGCGCTCACCTCCCGCGCCGTCAACTGCGACAACACGATCGCCACCGTCACCTACGACCGGCTGGCGGATGAGGTCACCAACGGCAGTCGGATCCTGCTCGACGACGGCCGGGTGGAAATGGTGGTGGTGGAGGTCGACGGCCCCGAACAGACCCTGAAGTGCAGGGTCACCGTGGGTGGGGTGCTCTCCAACAACAAGGGGGTCAACTTCCCCGACGTGCAGCTGTCGATCCGGGCCCTGACCCCCAAGGACCGCCGCGACCTGGCCTTCGGCCTGCAGCAGGGGGTCGACTGGGTGGCCCTCAGCTTCGTGCGCAATCCCTCCGACATGCTGGAGATCCGCGAACTGATCCGCAGCCACGGCCACAGCACCCCGGTGGTGGCCAAGATCGAGAAGTTCGAGGCGATCGACGCCATCGACGCCATCCTTCCCCTCTGTGACGGGGTGATGGTGGCCCGGGGCGACCTCGGCGTGGAGATGCCCGCCGAGGAGGTGCCCCTGCTGCAGAAGGAGCTGATCCGCAAGGCCAACAGCCTCGGCATTCCGATCATCACGGCCACCCAGATGCTGGATTCGATGGCCTCCTGCCCGCGGCCTACCCGGGCCGAGGTGAGCGATGTGGCCAACGCCATCCTCGACGGCACCGATGCGGTGATGCTCTCCAACGAGACCGCCGTGGGCGATTACCCCGTGGAGGCCGTGGCCACAATGGATCAGATCACCCGCCGCATCGAGCGCGACTACCCCCAGCGGGTGCTGGACAGCCACATGGCCACCACCATCCCCAACGCCATCTGTCAGGCGGTCAGCAGCATCGCCCGCCAGCTCAACGCCGCGGCGATCCTCCCCCTCACCAAGACCGGTTCCACGGCACGCAGCGTCAGCAAGTTCCGCCCCAGCACGCCCATCCTGGCCATCACCTCCGACGTCACCGTGGCCCGCCAGCTGCAGCTGGTGTGGGGGGTCAACCCGCTGCTGATCCACGACGAGCCGAGCAGCAGCCGCACCTTCAGCGTGGCCATGGCCGCCGCCAAGGAGCTGGGTCTGCTGAGCGCCGGCGATCTGGTGGTTCAGACCGCCGGCACCCTGGAGGGGGTGAGTGGCTCCACCGACCTGGTCAAGGTGGGCATCGTCTCGGCCGTGATGGGCCGCGGTGTCGGCATCGGCAGCGGCACGATCAGCGGCAAGGTGCGCCTGGCCAGCACCCCGGAGGAGGCGGCCCGCCTCGAGCCCGGTGAAATCCTGGTGGTGCGCGAAACGAGCGCCGCCTACCTGGAGGCGATCCGCAAGGCCCGGGGGGTGATCGCCGAGGAGGAGGGTCGCCAGAGCCATGCGGCCGTGATCGGCGAGCGGCTGGGCGTGCCCGTGATCGTGGGCGTTGCCAATGCCACGCTCGAACTGCGCATGGGGGAGGTGGTCACCCTGGAAGTTCAGGATGGGGTGGTGCATCGGGGTGCCCAGAGCACCCACCCCTCGGCGGTGCCGTCGTTCCTCTAGAACCGAAGCCCCTCCGGCTGCGCCGCCATGGCCTCCAAGCTGCCCCTGAGCGAAACGGTGGCCATGGCGTTGCTGACGCTGCGCTCGAATCGCCTGCGCAGCCTGCTCACCATGCTGGGCATCGTCATCGGCAACGCCTCGGTGATCACCCTGGTGGGGGTCGGCCGTGGCGCCCAGAACCTGGCCGAGAGCCAGCTCAGCACCCTGGGCGCCAACGTGCTGTTTGTGGTGCCCGGCAACAACGACACGCGGCGCCAGGGGATCGAGATGCCGCGCACCCTGGTGCTGGAGGACGCCAAGGCCATTGCCGAGCAGGTGCCCAGTGTGCGTCGGGTCGCCCCCCAGATCACCCTCAATGAAGTGGCCCAGGCCGGCGGCTTCAGCTCCTCGGTCTCGGTGTCGGGGGTGACTCCCGAGTTCCTCGCCGTGCGCAGCTTTGAGGTGGCCAGAGGCCGCTTCATCGACAAGCGTGACGTGCAGGGGGCCCGCAACGTGGTGGTGATCGGCCCTGACCTGCAGGAGAAGCTGATGCCCACCGGCGAAGCCCTGGGCCGCCAGCTGCGCATTCGCGACAAGTCGTTTGAGGTGATCGGTGTGCTGGCACCGAAGGGCGCCGTGTTCGGCTCCAACCAGGACGAGAACGCCTACATCCCTCTCACCACCATGGTGAGCCAGCTGAGTGGGCGTGATCCAACCTTCGGCATCAGCCTCACGTTCATCAGCGTGGAAGCCCGCGACGAAGCCAGCACCGGAGCGGCAGCGTTCCAGATCACCAACCTGCTGCGCCAGCGTCACCGGCTGCTGCGGGAGGACGACTTTGCCGTGCGCTCCCAGAAGGATGCCCTCACCATCGTCGGCACGATCACCGGCGGCCTCACCCTGATGCTGGGGGCCATCGGTGCGGTGTCCCTGCTGGTGGGAGGAATCGGAATCATGAACATCATGCTGGTGTCAGTGAGCGAGCGCACCGAGGAGATCGGCCTGCGCAAGGCCCTCGGCGCCCGCAGCAGTGACGTGCTGCTGCAGTTCCTGGTGGAGTCCCTGGTGCTGGCCAGCCTCGGTGGCGTCATCGGCAGTGCCCTGGGGCTCGGCACGGTGGCCCTGGTTGGGGCCCTCACCCCGCTGCCTGCCACCATCGAGGCCGGCACGGTGCTGCTGACGGTGGGTCTGTCCGGCTCGATCGGCCTGT
>CALRQM020000006.1:0-75705 GCA_943370335.1 Bordetella parapertussis
GCTTCTACACCACGGATTTCGACGCCATGGCGGCGATGGATCTGCGGCCCAACGAAGTGGAGCTGGAGGCCATCTGCGAGGAGTTCCGCAAGGACTACAACCGCCACCACTTCGTCCGCGACGGCCAGTTCGAAGGCGCCGCCGACAAACTCGATCCGGAAACCCGCCGGGTGTTCGTCGAGTTCCTCGAGCAGAGCTGCACCTCGGAGTTCTCCGGTTTCCTGCTCTACAAGGAACTCAGCCGCCGCATCAAGGAACGCAACCCCCTGCTGGCGGAATGCTTCGCCCACATGGCCCGGGATGAGGCCCGCCATGCCGGCTTCCTCAACAAGTCCATGGCTGATTTCGGCCTGCAGCTCGACCTGGGCTTCCTGACAGCCACCAAGGCCTACACCCACTTCCAGCCCAAGTTCATCTTCTACGCCACCTACCTCTCCGAGAAGATCGGCTACTGGCGCTACATCGCCATTTACCGCCATCTGGAGCAGCATCCCGAAAGCAAGATCTTCCCGATCTTCAACTTCTTCGAGAACGGGTGCCAGGACGAGACCCGCCACGGCGACTTCTTCGACGCCCTGATGAAGGCCCAGCCGGACACGGTGCGTGGCTTCACGGCCCGCCTCTGGTGCCGCTTCTTCCTGCTGGCCGTGTTCGCCACCATGTACGTGCGTGACGTGGCCCGCAAGGAGTTCTACGAGGCCCTCGGGCTCGATGCCCGCACCTACGACAAGTACGTGATCGCCAAGACCAACGAAACCTCCGCCCGGGTGTTCCCCGTGGTACTCAACGTCGAGCACCCCGAGTTCTACGAGCGGCTGGAGAAGCTGGTGCAGAACAACGCCGCCCTCGATCGGGCCGACCGTTCCGGCGCCCCGGCTCCGGTGCGTGCCCTGCGCAAACTGCCCCACTGGGTCGGCAACGGTGTCCAGATGGCGCGCCTGTTCCTGATGGCGCCGATCCGCAGCGAGCGCTTCCAGCCCGCCGTGCGCTGAGTCGACCCGCCAGAATCGGCCCAGTTCTTCTTTCGCCGCTTGGTCGTCTCCCCTCCCACCGGAGCCCTTGCCGCCACCGAGCGGTCCGCCTCTCCGGCAGCTCTCGGTGATCCGGCCTGGCGGACTGTCCTGGAACCTCTTCTGGCCGGTGGCCGATCGGCGGGGGCCGATCTTGTCGAGGTGTTCCTGGAGCGCTCCGACCACCTCGGCCTGCTCGCCGAGCAGGACAGCATCACCAGCGTCAGCCCCGCCTTCGGCGCCGGAGCGGGCCTGCGGGTGTTCCTGGGGGATCGCGACGGCTTCGTGTCCACCAACGACCTGAGCGCCGCCGGCCTGCGGACCGCCCTGGAGCAGGCCCTCGGCATGCTGGGGCTGGTGCTGCCGGTGCAGGCCGGTGGCCGCTTCGATGGCCTGCCGGAGTTGCGGGATTTCGCCGCCAACAAGGAGGGTTGGCTGCACTCCTGTCCTTCCCTGGCCGAGGCCACGGGCCGGCTGCTGGAGGGCACCGACCGGCTGCAGGCCCATGGCCAGCACCTGCAGGTGCGCCGGGGCAGCTATGCCCGCGACTGGCAGGAGGTCCTGGTGGCCGCCAGTGACGGCACCTTCGCCCGCGATGTGCGTCTGCACCAGTCGGTGGGTCTCAACGTGCTGGCCGCCGACGGCGACCACCGGGCCAGCCTGGGCAGGCGCTACGGCACCTCCGACAGCCCCGACGATCTGCGCCGCTGGGATGCGGAAGCCGCCGCCGTCGATGTCTGCAGCAGCGCCGGCACCATGCTCTACGCCGATTACGTCGAGGCCGGCCAGTTCCCCGTCGTGCTGGCCAACCGCTTCGGTGGTGTGATCTTCCACGAGGCCTGCGGCCACCTGCTGGAAACCACCCAGGTGGAGCGGGCCACCACCCCCTTCGCCGAGATGGTCGGCCAGCCCATTGCCCACCCCTCCCTCACCGCCATCGACGAGGGCCTCACCACTGGTGCCTACGGCTCCCTGTCCATGGACGACGAGGGTATGGAGCCCCAGCGCACCGTGCTGATCGAGAACGGCATCCTGCAGTGTTTCCTCAGCGACCGGGCCGGGGAGCGCCGCACCGGCCATCCCCGCACCGGCAGCGGTCGGCGCCAGAGCCACGCCTTCGCCGCCGCCAGTCGCATGCGCAACACCTTCATCGCCGCTGGCCCCCACACCCCGGAGGAGTTGATCGCCTCCGTCGACCGGGGGCTCTACTGCAAGTCGATGGGCGGCGGCAGTGTCGGCCCCACGGGCCAGTTCAACTTCGCCGTTGAGGAGGGCTACCTGATCGAGAACGGATCCCTCACCCGTCCGGTGAAGGGGGCCACCCTGATCGGTGATGCCAAGGAGGTGATGCCCAGGATTTCGATGTGCGCCAACGACCTGGAACTGGCTGCCGGCTTCTGCGGTTCGGTCAGCGGCAGCATCTTTGTCACGGTGGGTCAGCCCCACATCAAGGTTGACACCATCACCGTGGGAGGACGCTGACCATGGAGAGCACAGAATCGGTCACAGCCAGCCTTGACGCCGAGGTGCTGCGCCAACGGCTCGCTGGCCTGGCCCAGGCCGAGGGCGTCAGGCGCTGGGATCTTGGCGCCTCCTGCAGCACCGACACCTCCGTGCAGGTCGACCGGGGCGAGGCCAAGCAGATGAAAGGCGCCCAGCGCAGCGCCATCACCCTGCGGGTCTGGAACGACGACGGGCTGGTCGGCATCACCAGCACCTCCGACCTCTCCGACGCCGGCCTGGCCCGGGCCCTGGCCGGTGCCCGCGACGCCAGTGCCTACGGCAACGTCGATGAGATCCCTGATTTCTCCCCCCTGGCCACGGCGCCGCTGCCGGTGCTGGAGCAGCCCCTCAGCACACCGCTGAGCATCCTCACCCTGCTCGACACCCTGCGGGACGCCGAGCGCGACCTGCTCGGCCGCCATTCGGCCATCGGCACGGTTCCCTACAACGGCCTGGCCCAGCGCAGCAGCGACCGGCTCTACATCAACAGTGACGGCGCCTGCCGCCAGCAGCGACTCAGCACCGCCTCCCTCTACCTCTATGCCCGGGCCGAAGAGGCGGGCCGCAAACCCCGCAGCAGCGGTGCGGTGCGGCTGGCCTATGGCGCCGCCGACCTCGATGTGGCCGGCTGCGTGCAGGAGGCAGCGGAGCGCACCATCGCCCACCTTGATTACGCCCCCATCGCCACCGGCCGCTACACCTGCGTGTTCAGTCCGGAGGCGTTCCTGGATCTGATCGGCGCCTTCAGCAGCCTGTTCAATGCCCGTGCCGTGCTGGATGGTGTCAGCCTCAGCCGGCGTGAGTCCCTCGGCGAGCAGCTGGCCGTCCCTTTCCTGTCCCTGCACGACAACGGCCTGCACCCGGCCAACGTGGGTGCGGCCGCCTTCGATGGGGAGGGCACCCCCACCCGTCGCCTGTCGCTGCTGGAGGGGGGGGTGCTGCGCCATTTCCTCCACTCGGAGGCCACGGCCCGGGCCTTCGGGGTGTCCCCCACCGGCCATGCGGGCCTCGGGGCCAAGGTCTCGGTGGGCCCCGACTGGTTTGAGATCGGCCCCACCCCCGGCAGCAGCGGCGGTGCCCCTGGCCTGGATCGCTTCGCGGCCGGTGCCAGCGGCGACAGCCGTGGCCTGGTGGTGATCGATTCCCTCTCGGCCCTCCATGCCGGCGTCAAGGCCAGCCAGGGCTCTTTCTCCCTCCCCTTCGATGGCTGGCTGGTGCAGGACGGTGTCCCCCGCTCCATCGAGGCGGCCACCGTCGCCGGGGACATCCGCACCCTGCTCAAGGCCATCCTCGGCTTCGAGGGTCCCGCCAAGGTGACACCCGATGGCCTCTGCCCCCACGTCTGGGTGGAGGGTCTCTCAATCACCGGCGACGCTTGAGGATCCTGTTCTGGGGCACCCCGGCCTACGCCGTGGCCAGCCTCGATGCCCTTCGGCAGGCCGGCCATGAGCTGGTGGGCGTGGTCAGCCAGCCCGACCGACGCCGCGGCCGGGGCAAGTCCCTGGTGGCCTCGGCCGTCAAGCAGCGGGCCCAGGAGCTGGGCCTGCCGGTGTTCACCC
Source organism: Bordetella parapertussis (assembly GCA_943370335.1). Classification (GTDB taxonomy): domain Bacteria; phylum Cyanobacteriota; class Cyanobacteriia; order PCC-6307; family Cyanobiaceae; genus Cyanobium. Next base: position 4,073 of record CALRQM020000006.1, read on the forward strand.
CCGAGCGTATCTGCCGGGATCTGGCTTGCCAGCAGGAGCTGGCGGCCCTGGGGGCCGACGTCTCGGTGGTGGTGGCCTTCGGCCAGATCCTGCCGCCGGCTGTCCTGGCCCAGCCCGCCTTTGGCTGCTGGAACGGCCATGGCTCCCTGCTGCCCCGCTGGCGGGGTGCGGCCCCGATCCAGTGGGCACTGCTGGAGGGGGACACCGAAACCGGCGTCGGCATCATGGCGATGGAAGAGGGCCTCGACACCGGCCCGGTGCTGCTGGAGCGGCGCCTGCCCATCCCCCTGTTGCAGAACGCCGGCCAGCTGGGGGAGCGGCTGGCCCAGCTCACCGCCGAGCTGCTGGTGGAGGCCCTGCCGCGGATCCAGGCGGCTGGCCCCGGAGCGGAGGCGGAACGCCTTGCCCGTCTCGGGGTGCGGCCCCAGGCCGGCGACACCAGCCATGCCCGTCAGCTCACCAAGGAGGACACCTTGGTTGAATGGGACGCCTCCGCCCTGGCCATTCACCGTCGGGTGATGGGGCTCCATCCCCAGGCGTCCTGCTCCTGGGGGGCCGAGCGGCTGAAGCTGCTCGCCACCGAACCCCTGGTGAGCCGCCTCGCCGACCAGCTCACCTCCGTGGGCGCCGCCCTGGCGGCCCGATTGGGCGGGGAGGCCCCGCCAGCGGTGGCCCCAGGCACCGTGCTCGAGCTGGTGGAAGGGGAGGGGCTGGTGCTGGCCAGCGGCGGCTGCCCCGTGCTGTTGCGCCAGGCCCAGCTGCCGGGACGGCGGGTCAGCGAGGGGCAGGCGCTGATCCAGCAACTGGGGCTGGTTCCGGGTCAGCGCATCGGTGTTAATACCCCCTGAAGGCCCCTTTCGGCAACAACTGTTGACGTTTTGTTCCCTTCGTGCTGTCTCAGTGTTGGACAGGTGCTGGAGGGGCTAGACCAAATCCAGTGATCGGATGCGGATGCCATGGCCAGCGACCTTTCCTTCGTGAACAGCACCGGCTCGGGGTGCCAGATCTTCCGCGACCGGCTGGGGTGCTACGTGGTGAGCCACGCGCTCAGGCCTGGCCAGCAGGCGGTCCGCCCGACCCTGGCCGGCGCCTACGCGGCCTGCCAGGGATGGGAGCCCCGCTTCCAGGCGGAAACGGCCAAAGGGGGTGGATGAGACGGCTGGGGCAACCCCCAGTGGCCAGAAGGGCAGGCTCAGCCTGCGGTGCCGCTGCTGGAGGCGAGCTCTTCGGGCTGGCGACGGTGCAGCTCGTGCAGCCCCTCCAGCTGGTTGTGCACGGCTACCAGCTGATCACGGATGTGGCGGCTGTTGTCGATGCGCTCCAGGGCAAGGAGCATGCCTTCGATCTGGGCCTTGCAGTCGATCAGCACGCGGCACTGGGTGGATCCGGGTTCGTAGGGCATGTCGGAAGGAGGCAGATCCTCAGTTCACCGTAGGGCGGCGGCGAAGGTTGTCACAACCACTGCCATTCCCCCGCTGGGCCCTGGCTCAGCGGGATCCGGTGCGGCGCCGTCCCCTCTCATGGCCCTGGCCCTGGCGGGGCCCCTGGCTCCTGCGGCCCCGGCCGCCGCTCAGATCCAGCGGTGGGGCGGACAGCACGGTGGGCTCGAAGCCCGACACCTCCTGGCGGGGCAGGGGGGAGCCCACCAGGCGTTCGATGGCCCGCAGCAGCTCATGCTCTTCGGCCGCCACCAGGGAAATGGCATGGCCGTTCTGGCCCGCCCGACCGGTGCGGCCGATGCGGTGCACATAGTCCTCGGCCACGTTGGGCAGGTCGAGGTTGACCACGTGGGGCAGCTGGTGGATGTCGATGCCGCGGGCGGCGATGTCGGTGGCCACCAGCACCCGAACCTCGCCGCTCTTGAACTCCGCCAGCGCCCGGGTGCGGGCCCCCTGGCTCTTGTTGCCGTGGATCGCCGCCGCCCCCAGCCCCTCCTTCTCGAGCCGTTCCGCCAGCCGGTTGGCGCCGTGCTTCGTGCGGGAGAACACCAGCACCTGGCGCCAGTCGTTGCTGCGGATCAGATGGCTGAGCAGATCCCCCTTGCGTTCCATGTCGCAGGGATGGATCACCTGGTCGACCAGGGGGGTGGCCTGGTTCTCCGGGCTGGCCTGCAGCTGCACCGGCTGGTGCAGCAGGCCGGTGGCCAGACGGCGGATGTCGCTGGAGAAGGTGGCGGAGAACAGCAGGTTCTGGCGCTTCGCCGGCATCAGGGAGAGGATCCGGCGGATGTCGCGGATGAAGCCCATGTCGAGCATCCGGTCGGCCTCGTCGAGCACCAGGATCTCCACCCGGTCGAGCCGCAGGGCGTTCTGCTGGTGCAGGTCCATCAGCCGGCCGGGGGTGGCCACCAGCACGTCGGCGCCCTTGCGCAGTCGCTGCATCTGGGGATTGGCACTCACGCCGCCGAAGACGACATCGGAGCGCAGATCCAGGTAGCGGCCATAGGCGGTGACGCTTTCGGCCACCTGGGCGGCCAGTTCCCGGGTGGGGGTCAGCACCAGGGCCCGCACCACTCCGGCACGGGCGTGGGGGCCGTGGCGCAGCCGCTCCAGCATCGGCAGGGTGAAACCGGCCGTCTTGCCGGTGCCTGTCTGGGCGGCGGCCATCACGTCGTGGCCCGCCAGCACCGCCGGGATGCATTGCAGCTGGATCGGCGAGGGGCTGCTGTAGCCCTTGGCGGCCACAGCCTTGAGGATCGGCTCCGACAGCCCCAGCACGGCAAAGTCCGTCGCCAGGCCGGCCACCGGCGGATTCAGGCCCGTGGCGGTATGGCTGGGGGTGAGCGGTTCAGGGGTGGGGGCGGACCCGTTGCCGCTGGCTCGGCTGCGGATGACCTTGGCCTGGGGCCTGGAGGAAGGGGCGGTGATCGGGCGCGAAAACGGAGTTGGGCCCCAGCCTAGGACCGGCCGGTGGCGCCATCGCCTCAGCGGGGGCTGCGGTGGCTGCAGCGCTCGCAGGGTCCCTCGGGCAGCACGGCGCAGCGCAGCAGGGGGCTGCGGGCGTTGAAACGGCAGTCGGGGTCGCCGATCACCCAGCGCCCCTGCCACCAGAGGGCATCGGCCGGTTGCTGCTGGGACTTGACCTGCAGCGCCACGGCCGCCAGTTCGTAGCGGCCCTGCCGCAGCCGGTAACGGTGGCGTCGCTGCAGCACCAGAAAGCTGCGATCGCCCGTGGTCAGCCAGCGGCCGGGATGGGGGACATCACCGAGGTTCTCGATCTCGAGGCTGGTGATCAGCCGGTCCGAGTCGATCTGGCGCAGTTCGATCCGCATCCTTCCGGCCTCCCTCAGGCGTCGCCGCCGCCCTGCCCGGGCAGGGGCGAGGGGGCCGTGCGCAGGGAGAAGCCCCAGGCGAACAGCGCGGCCACCACGAGCAGCAGGGCCCATTCCGGCACCTCCACCGCCGGCAGCAGCAGGCGCAGCAGCAGCCGCAGGCCCACCAGTCCCACCGCCAGGTAGCCGGCGGTTTCCAGATGGGGGAAGATCTCCAGCCAGCGCAGGAACAGTTCGGCCGTGAGCCGCAGGGCGATGATGCCGATCACCCCACCGGCCATCACCAGGGGAAGCCGGTCGGTGACCGCCACCGCCGCAGAGACGCTGTCGAGGGAAAAGGCCAGATCGGTGAGGGCCAGGGTCGCCACGATCGATCCCAGGGAGGCGCGGTGGTGGGGGTGGCCGGAGTCGTGGGAGCCCGGAGCCTGGGAGGAGAAGCCGATTCCCACCCCCTCGGCGACGTCGTCCTTGTCGTCGTCCTGGCCCAGCAGATGGCGCCCGCAGAGCCAGAGCAGATAGGCCGAAGCCAGCAGCTGCAGCGGCCAGAAATTGAGCACGAATCTGGCCAGGGCGATCAGGCCAAGGCGGAAGACCAGGGCCAGCACTAGACCGAGGTTCAGGGCCTGGCGTTGCCGCGCCGGATCATGGAGCCGCCGGGAGATGGCGGCCAGGGCGATGGCGTTGTCGGCGGAGAGCACCGCCTCGAGCCCCACCAGCAGGGGCAGCAGCAGCAGCACCTCGCCCCACTGGTCCGCCTGCTGCAGCAGGGGCGTGAGGCTCTCCACCGATTCCACTTCCATTCCTGGCGTTCGCGCGGCCCTGGCGCCTTCAAAGAAGCACTCTAGAAAGACTGTCGGACCCGCCTGACCCCTCCCATGCAACTTCAGGTCCGACTGCTGCGCTGCGAAGGCGGGCGCCGCGTCGTGCTGGTCTCGGCCCACGAGGGGGGGCATTTCCTGGGCAGTGCCCTGGGGGAGGCGGACGACGCCGAGGAAGCGGAGGACCGGGCCAGGGCCCGCCTGCTGGCCAGCCTGCGGAGCACGGGCACCCCGCACCCGCCGCGGCAGGCTTCAGCCCCAAAGCCGCTGTCACCGCCAGCAGCCGAGGCCCCGAAGCCAACACCAGCCCCGACGCCATCACCGGCACCGACGCCCACTCCGGAGCCGCCGCCATCTCCTGAATCGCCACCCACGCTGGTGAGCCAGGAGGAGGACCCCCAGGATTGGAGCGCCGAACTGACCCACCTGGATCTGCAGATGCGGCGGCTGGGATGGGACAGGGAGCGTGAAGCCATTTATCTGCAGCGCTCCTTTGGCCACCCCAGCCGCGACCGCATCACCATCTATGCCGACCTGATCGCCTATCTGCAGGCGATCGAGGCCCTTGAGCCCGGCTGCGATCCCGCCACGGTGGCCGTTCCTTTGCGCCGGGCCGACCTCCTTGACCAGTGCAACATGTTGCTGCAGCAGCTGGGCTGGGACGGCGCCATGGGTCGCAGTTTTCTCGAGAAGCATCTGGGCGTGAGCAGCCGGCAGCAGCTCAAGGACACGGACCTGCTGCGTTTCAACATGCTTCTGGAGGAGGAAACCCTGCTGGCCAATGCCGACGGGCCAGCGGACTCTGGACCTACTGACTGACCCCCACCCGCAGCCTTCAGGAGAGTTCCCCCACCTGCTTTTGCTCCCCGTCCACGCTGAGCTGGTGGAAGTACGCCATGTCGGCAGGGAGAGCCCGTGAGGACGTCACCTTGGCCGCCGGTGCTGGGGGGACCGTGGCGTCGGCTTGTCGCCTTCTCAGCGCATGGGCTGCCAGTGCTTGTTCCTCCTGCAACAGCTGCTGGCGCTGCCTGACTTCGAGGCGCTGTTGACGCCGCCGAACCACCCTGGCCCTGGAGAGATCCCAGTGCATCTGGGCCTCCCGTAGCAGCGAGAGATCGCAGGCCCGACGCTGGCTGCCGGCCGCGAAGGCCAAGGCATAGACCGCGGCAAGAAGGAGCACCCGCAACGTGCGCTGGATGATCGCCCAGACACTTGGATTCCAGGGCGAGTGAATCACATCCGATGAGCTCTTGATGGACTCTTCCAGTCGCTTGGAGAGCATCGATTTCAGCGCTGGCAGAGATTGGCGCTGCTCGGTCAACTGGAGCCCTGGTCCCTGCAGGGTCGCAAGTCTCTGCTGCAGGTCTTCAATCGAGGTGGCGCCATCGATGGCGCGCTGAAACTCCTGGGCGCGTTCGGCCGCCACCTGCATGGCGCTGCTCTGGCTGCGGGCCACCAGCCCATGGCCCTGAACGGCGGAAGCGATTTGAAGGGGGAACAGCAGCAGGAAGCCGATGACGGCCCCGACCGCCCATCGGGCGATGGCATCGCGGCGGGCCTGGATCTGGCTGTCGTCAGGCGCCAGATAGGCCACCAGATGCACCAGACCCAGGCCCAGCAGGGCGAGGGGGGCGCTGTCGAGCAGGGCGCTGATCAGGGTGACAAGCCAGGCTGGTTGCAGGAAGGCCAGCGGCAGAATCGTGTTCAGCAGCGTCACCCCGTAGGTGACGAAAAGGGCCAGGGCGATCAGGGACAGAAAATCGGTGGTGTTGACGCGGCGCAGGCCGTGTCCCGGGTCATGCAGGTTCATCAGAGGGTGCCAGACCCAGCGGGATCCAATCGCCAACATTGTGCCCATGCTGAGGGCATGTCTGCAGAAACTCGTTGGCCTGCGGCTGCAACTTCTCTGACCTTGGGCCTCTGCGGTCCTTCGGTCAGTGGCGCAGGTGTCCCTGACAACATGGCAGGAAGTGTTAGATTGCGAGGGAGCAATTCATTCTTTAAGAATGCAGAGCGCTGCCTGAATAAAAAGGAAGTTTTCATTCCTCCTCAGGTCAAATCCTCTGAACCAAGTGAGCGATTCCAGTGAGCGCACGATCACGCCCCATCGACAACGAGGCCATTGGCGGACCCTTTGGTGGTGCCGATACTCACGGGTTGTTTAGCCACTGTCGTCCCCCTGGCCGGGCCACCCTGTCCGGCCTGGCCAGCGGTCTGGGAATCTGCTCCGTCCTTTTGCTGGATCCAATCCTGCCGGCCCGGGCCAACGTTGCCCAGGCCAATGGTCTCAACCTGGGCTGCGCCGCTGGCTTCGGCCTGGTGAACATCACCTCGAGCACCGTGCAGTCCACCCTTGGCACCAGCACCAATTCGCCGAACCAACTCAATGGGGGAAGCACGGTATCGGTGCCGGCGAGCTGCAGCGTCGCTCCAGCGGCGCCTGCCCAACCTTCCAACGGTGCGGCGCTGGTGGGCGGCAATGCCCGGCTCAATGCCGGATCAATCCAGGCCAATCAGATCTTCCGATCCCAGTCCGCCACCGTCACCAACGGCCCCGGTACCACGGTGGTCAGCAATGCCTGGACCGTCCAGGCTGAAGCGGATGCCCTGGCTGTGGCCACCTACATCGGCGGCATCACTGCGTCAAATTGCACCGTGGCGCTCAGCTCCTGCCAGTTCAACGGTGCCGTCAACCTCTCAGGCAGCTTGACGCTCACCGGTGCGATGTCCGGCACCGGAGGTATCAACTACTACAACGTCCAGACCGTTGGCAGTAATGTTGATCTGAATTTTGTGGGATCCGGGCGCGACTACTTCATCTTCAACATGCCCACCAGCTTGACCACCAACCAGGATTGGACGCTGCAGGGGGATGTAGATCCCGCAAAGATCATCTTCAACTTTGCTCGCCCAGGCTCCAATCTGAGTCTGAGCGGCTCCGATGTCTTCGGCACTTTCCTGTTAACGGGCGGCGGGACGGCCACGCTGAATCGCTCTGGCAATCGCAATCCTTCCAGCATCACCGGCTCCCTGATCGTCATCAACAACGGATCTGCCCTGAGGTTTGGTTCGGACAACCCCAGCAATCGCGTCAATGCTGTCATCAACGGCAGGCCCTTCAACCCCACGGCTCTGCGCAGCGTTCCCGTGCCGGGGCCCCTGCCCTTGCTGGGTGGTGCCATCGCGTTCGGCTGGAGCCGCAGGCTGCGGCAACGCCTCAATCAGGCCCAGCAGGCTCCTGGGCACTGAGCCCGTTTCATCTGGCGACAATGGCCTGGGGGGCTTGGCTTTCGTCCACCTGCCCCGTGCGACGCTGAAATCCCTGGTCTGACTCGGGAGACGCGCAGGTGACCATCAGGATCGGCATCAATGGGTTCGGACGCATCGGACGCCTGGTCTTCCGCATCGCCTGCGGGCGCGAAGACATCGAAGTGGTGGGCATCAACGACCTGATCGATGTCGACTACATCGCCTACATGCTTCGCTACGACTCCACCCACGGACGCTTTGCCGGCGAGGTGCGCGTGGACGACGGCGCCCTGGTGGTGAACGGCCGCCGCATCCGCATCTCCGCCGAGCGCGATCCCGCCGCCCTGCGCTGGGGCGAGGTGGGTGCCGATGTGGTGCTCGAATCCACCGGCCTGTTCCTGAACGACGTGCGGGCCCGGGCCCACATCAGCGCCGGCGCCGGCAAGGTGGTGATGTCGGCTCCCTCCAAGGACGAGACGCCGATGTTCGTGATGGGGGTGAACCACACCGCCTATGCGGGGCAGGACATCGTTTCCAATGCCTCCTGCACCACCAACTGCCTGGCGCCGATGGCCAAGGTGCTCAACGACAACTTCGGCATCCGTGACGGCCTGATGACCACCGTGCATGCCACCACCGCCACCCAGAAGACCGTCGATGGCCCGTCGGTCAAGGACTGGCGCGGTGGCCGCGGTGCCGGCCAGAACATCATTCCGTCGTCCACCGGAGCGGCGAAGGCGGTGGGCAAGGTGATCCCGGCCCTGAGCGGCAAGCTCACCGGCATGGCCTTCCGGGTTCCCACCCCCAACGTCTCGGTGGTGGATCTGACCGTGAACCTGGAGCGGGGCGCCAGCTACGACGCCATCAAGGCCGCCATGCGGGCCGCCTCGGAGGGGCCGATGGCCGGCATCCTCGGGTACACCGAAGACGCGGTGGTCTCCACCGATTTCCTCGGCGAGACCTGCACCTCGATCTTCGATGCCTCGGCCGGCATCGCCCTCACCGACACCTTCGTGAAGGTGGTGGCCTGGTACGACAACGAGTGGGGCTACTCCAGCAAGTGCCTCGATCTCATCGCCCACATCTCCCGCTGAGTCCCAGGGCCGGGGCCGGCCCTCAACCCGTCGAGCGGCTCCGGCAGTGGGTGCGGACCAGGGTGGTGCCGAGTTCCAGCCGCCGCTGGTTGGCGTAAGCCTCCCGCTCCAGGGCCTTTTCCCAGTCGGAGGCTCCGGCATAGAGGGGATCATCGAGATGCAGCCGCAGTTCCGGCGGCACCTCCTGGCCCAGCCCGAGGGTTCTGGGGACGGCACGCAGGCCTCCGGCCGCACAGCTCTGGGCCACGTGGATCGCCTCGTGATTGAGCACCTGGGCGAAGTCCACCGTTCCCTTGGCCACCACGGCGGGCTTGATTCGCAGGGTGCGGGCGGCGTGATCCCACTCGCCGGCGGCCCCTGTCTTTCTGGGCTCCACCAGCTGCACCTGCACCCCCACCTGATCCAGCACGCTGAGCAGTTCAGCGATGGCCCGGTGCTTCTCGCTGTGGTCCGGCGGAGAGTCGATCAGGGCCTCCAGCTCGGGCACCGACAGCTCGGGCTCGCCGGCCCGCCGGCGATAGAGGAAGCGGGTGCCTCCTCCCGCCAGGGGTTCGGCAGTGGGGATCCACTGCCGGTCGGCCTCCTGCAGGTTCGCCAGCAGTCCGCCCTCCAGCAGGGCCATCGGCCGCAGACGTGGATCCGGAGCCGGCTCGAAACTTTCCAGCAGGCGCGTGGTGACGTCAGGGGCCTGTTCGGGCAGACTCCCCACCTGCTCCAGCAAGCCGGGGAAGGCGGCCCCGCCCAGCACCAGCGCCGCCACGCCCAGGGCGAGGCTCCAGGCGCGGCCATGGCGAGGTTTGGGCTCCAGCAGGTCGCCGCAGCGCCTGCAGCGGGCGACCCCCGTGAAGGGTTGCTGCAGCCTCAGGGGGAGACCACGGCAGGTGGGACAGCGGAAGCGGGCCATCGCAGGGCGAACCGACCCCCAGCATGAACGCAAACGGGTTGCGAGGATCGCCATCGGTTTGATCCGACCTTGCGATGCCCCTCCACGCCCTGGTGCGCCAGCTGCAGGCCGCCACCCTCACCGCCGAGGTGAGGGCACGCTGCGAGCGGCCCGAGCGCCTGCGGCTGAGCGGGGCGGGACGGGCGGCCAGGGCCCTGGTGGCCAGTGCCCTGGCGGGCTGTGGTGAGGCCCCGCTGCTGGTGATCGTGCCCACCCTGGAGGAGGCGGGGCGCTGGGCCTCCCTGCTGGAGCTGATGGGCTGGCCCCTCTGCCAGCTCTATCCCACCAGCGAGGGTTCCCCCTACGAGCCCTTCGACCCCACCAGCGAGATCACCTGGGGCCAGCTGCAGGTGCTTGCCGAACTGGTGGGCGACGGGGCCGGCGCCGCAGGGGCCAGCGGCGGCCGCTTCGCCGTGGTGGCCACCGAGCGGGCCCTGCAGCCCCACCTGCCGCCGCCGCCGCTGCTGGCGGCCCGCTGCCTCACCCTGCGCCGCGGCGACGGGCTGGATCTGGAGCAGCTGGCCCTCACCCTGGCCGGGCTGGGCTACGAGCGGGTGCCGACGATCGAGCAGGAGGGCACCTGGAGCCGCCGGGGCGACATCGTCGATGTGTTTCCGGTCAGCGCCGAGTTGCCGGTGCGGCTGGAGCTGTTCGGCGAAGACCTCGAGAAGCTGCGGGAGTTCGATCCGGCCACCCAGCGCTCCCTCGATGTGATCGAACGGGTGCGCCTCACCCCCACCACCTACGCCCCCCTGATCGCCGAGGCCCTGCGGGAGCGGATGCCGGACGGCCTGGAGCGGCTGCCGGAGCCCGCCGCCCTCGACCAGCTGCTGGAGGGCGGAACCCCGGAGGGAATGCGGCGCCTGATGGGCCTGGCCTGGGAGCAGCCGGCCTCCCTGCTCGACTACCTGCCGGCCGGCACCCTGGTGGCGATCGATGAGCGGCGCCAGTGCCTGGCCCATGGCCAGCAGTGGTTCGACCATGCCGTCGAGCACCACGGTGAGGTGGTCAGGGCCGCCGACGGCGAGCCCCCCCTGCCCATGCCGGGACTGCTGCACCGGCCGATCGCGGCGGCCCTGGCGGAGGTGGAGGCGTTCACGGGCTTCGACCTGGCGGAGCTGCACGAGAGCGACCGCCACCCCAACGACCTCGATCTGGCCAGCCGGCCGGTGCCGGCCCATCCGAACCAGTTCGGCCGCCTGGCGGAGCAGATCAAGGGGCACCTGCGCGACAAGGCCCGGCCCTGGATCGTCTCCGCCCAGCCCTCCCGTGCCGTGGCCCTGCTGGAGGAGCACGACTGCGTCACCCGCTTCGTGCCCAACGCCCGCGACTTTCCGGCCATCGACCGGCTGGTGGAGCAGGCCACCCCGGTGGCGCTCAAGCTGCGCGGCACGGCCGAACTGGAGGGGTTCCAGCTGCCGGCCTGGAAGCTGGTGCTGTTCACCGACCGGGAGATCTTCGGCCAGCACAGCCTGGCCGCCGGGGGCTACGTGCGCCGGCGCCGCAAGGCGGCCAGCCGCACGGTGGATCCCAACAAGATGCTCCCCGGCGACTTCGTGGTGCACCGCAACCACGGCATCGGCCGCTTCCTGAAGCTGGAGAAGCTGGCCATCGGCGGCGAGGCCCGCGACTACCTGGTGGTGCAGTACGCCGACGGGTTGCTTCGGGTGGCCGCCGACCAGCTGGGCAGCCTCGGCCGCTACCGGGCCAGCAGCGACAGCCCGCCGGAGCTCAACCGCATGGGCGGCACGGCCTGGACGAAGGCCAAGGAGCGGGCCCGCAAGGCGGTGGCCAAGGTGGCGATGGATCTGGTGAAGCTCTATGCGGAGCGCCACAAGGCGCCGGGCTTCGCCTTCCCCCCCGATGGCCCCTGGCAGGGCGAACTGGAGGATTCCTTTCCCTACGACCCCACCCCCGACCAGCTCAAGGCGATCGTGGACGTCAAACGCGACATGGAGCGGGACCAGCCGATGGACCGGTTGGTGTGCGGCGACGTGGGCTTCGGCAAGACGGAAGTGGCGATCCGGGCCATCTTCAAGGCGGTCACCGCCGGCAAGCAGTGCGCCCTGCTGGCCCCCACCACCGTGCTGGCCCAGCAGCACTGGCGCACCCTGAGTGAGCGCTTCGCCCCTTACCCGCTCAAGGTGGCCCTGCTCAACCGCTTCCGCACCGCCGCCGAGCGCAAGACGATCCTCGACGACCTGGCCAAGGGCAACACGGACGTGGTGGTGGGCACCCACCAGCTGCTGGGTAAGGGCACGGGTTTCCGCCAGCTGGGGCTGCTGGTGGTGGATGAGGAGCAGCGCTTCGGCGTCAATCAAAAGGAAAAGATCAAGGCCCTGCGCAAGGACGTCGACGTGCTGACGCTCTCGGCCACGCCGATCCCGCGCACCCTTTACATGAGCCTCTCGGGGGTGCGTGAGATGAGCCTGATCACCACGCCACCGCCGTTGCGGCGCCCGATCAAGACCCATCTGGCCAGCCTGGATGAGGAGGCGGTGCGCAGCGCCATTCGCCAGGAGCTCGACCGCGGCGGCCAGGTGTTCTACGTGGTGCCGCGGGTGGAGGGCATCGAGGAGGTGGCGGGCCAGCTGCGGGCGATGCTGCCGGGCCTGCGGCTGCAGGTGGCCCACGGCCAGATGCCGGAGGGGGAGCTGGAGAGCGCCATGGTGGCCTTCAACGCCGGCGAGGCCGACGTGATGCTCTGCACCACGATCATCGAGAGCGGCCTCGACATCCCCCGGGTCAACACGATCCTGGTGGAGGATGCCCACAGGTTCGGCCTGGCCCAGCTTTACCAGCTGCGGGGCCGGGTGGGACGCAGCGGCATCCAGGCCCACGCCTGGCTGTTTTATCCGGGCGATGCCTCCTTGAGTGACGCAGCCCGCCAGCGGCTGCGGGCGATCCAGGAATTCGCCCAGCTGGGCTCGGGTTACCAGCTGGCCATGCGCGACATGGAGATCCGCGGCGTCGGCAACCTGCTGGGGGTGGAGCAGAGCGGCCAGATGGAGGCGATAGGTTTCGACCTCTACATGGAGATGCTGCAGGACTGCCTGGCCGAGATCCAGGGCCAGGACATCCCGGCAGTGGACGAGACCCAGATCGACCTGCCGGTGACCGCCTTCATCCCGGCCGACTGGATCACCGAAGCCGACGAGAAGATGGCGGCTTATCGCGCCGCCGCTGAGTGCGGCGGCAAGGCGGCCCTGGTGGAGCTGGCCGCCGGCTGGGCCGACCGCTATGGCCCGATTCCGGCACCGGTGCAGAGCCTGCTGCAGCTGATGGAGCTGAAGCTGCTGGCCCGCCGCTGCGGCTTCTCGCGCATCAAGCCGGAGAAGCCCAACATCGCCCTGGAAACGCCGATGGAGGAACCCGCCTTCCGCCGCCTGCGCCAGGCCCTGCCCCAGCACCTGCACGGCCGGCTGGTGTACCAGGGCGGCGCCGGCAGCACCGCCAAGGTGCTGGCCCGGGGCCTGGGCGCCCTCGCCCCCGCCCAGCAGCTGGAGCAGCTGATGGAATGGCTCTCCGCCATGGCCGCCCAGATCCCGGAGGCCGATGGGCGCACCCCGGAGCAGCGGGCCGAGGAGCAGGCGGCGGCGAACGCGGCGGTGCTGGTGGTGTGAGGGGAAACGCTGACGCTGGGGTCCTGGGACGCTTCTTGCTAGCAGAGGGGCTGTTCCGCTCCACCGATGATTGATCTCGCCACCTACCGGCCCAAGGGTGACAAGCGGAACACGGCCTTCTTCGAGGCGTTCCTGCCCCGCGTCTATGCCCGGCGGGCCAGCTCGGGGCTGGAGCAGGTGGTGGGGCCGATGGCCGCCCTCGTCATCCAGGTCGACCACGGCAACGGCCTGCCCTATCTGGCCGAGCTGGCGCTCACCGGCCCCTACCGCTACCAGGAGTGCTGGATCAACGCCACCCACCGCATCTACCTGCTCAAGGGGGGCGAGGCCTTTCCGCGCCTGATCGTGCTGGAGCCCCTCTTCGATGATTTCGAGGATGAGGTCACGCGTTGGAACGCGATGTATCCCCTCTCGATCGACAAGCCCAACGCCCGCTATATCGGCGAGATTTTCCGGGTGTCCTCCTGCCACGACCTGCGCGCCATCCTTGAGCCCCAGAACATCCGTTTCGCCTATCCGGGGGAGACCGCCAACCCCTTCTATGCCTCCAAGCACCTCTGTTTCACCTTCCTCTCCGACTACACCTACAACCGGGTCGGCTATGTGGACCGGCCCCTCGATGGTCTGGCGGCCCTCGATCTGGGCGATCGGGTGCTGCTCGATGAGGAGGCCCTGGCGCCGCTGACGGACGCCGCCCGCCGCCACCGCGAGCATGGGCTGGAGGGCAAGATCCTGGGCATCGACCACCTGGCCACCCGCGTGCTGGCCGGTGAACGGGAGGACGCCATCCTCGAGTACCTGACGATGGTTCCTTACTACTACTGGGGCTCCTATGACATCGCCGAGATGAACTCCTCCACCAACGTCACCCGCCATCCCTCGGTGGGGGACGACAAGTTGTCCCCGGCCCGCGTCTTCACGGCCAACAACACCCCCTCCTACCTCAATTCCCTGTCCAACCTGCCCATGCCCACCGAAGACTTCGTGCGCAATTTCGGCCGGCGCATGCATCACATCGCCTATGAGGTGGTCGATGGCGACAGCAACGGTGAGAAGAACGTCGATGTGGTGGTGCACACCCTGCGCGAGCTGGGCATTCCCTTCCTGGCCGACATGGTGGGGGAATGCGGCGACCAGCCCAACCTGCGCCAGATCTTCTCGCGCAGCTCCCCCTACTCCCTGTTGATCACCGAGTACGTGGAGCGCTGCCTGGGCTACGACGGTTTCTTCACCCGGGAGAACGTGGCGGCCCTCACCGAGGCCGCGGGCCACGCGGAGCGCTACGAGCACGGCCACGTCTTCGACTGAACCGCCCACGCCAATGAGAAGGAACGTTAAGATGGCGACATCTTTCGTTACGTCGTGCCATGGGTGAGCTGATCGAGGTCGCGGGCGCCACCCAGAACCCCCTGCTCCTGCCAGCCTTCCTGGGGGTCCTCGGCGTTGGTTTCTTCGCCCTGTTCCAGTCCGATGCCGGCAACAACGACGACGACGACTCTTCCCCCGGTGGCGGGCTGATGCAGCCGGTCGCCTGAGACCCGGAGCTCTCAGCTCCCGCCGCCGCTGGCCTGCGACCGTTTCCAGGCCGCAGGCATCAGCACCAGGAACAACAGCCACCAGGCGCCGATCACGACGGAGACTCCGGTGGTGACCCACCAGAGGTGCAGCACCAGCCAACTGCCGGCCACGATGGCCAGCCCCGTGAGCAGGATGCTCCAGGGCTGACACCACCACGGCTTGAGCTCCCAGACCGAGCCGGGCGTGGTGCCCGGCCCGTTCAGATCAGGGTTTGGCAAGGGCCGCCGGCAGGTTGGCACTGCCGGGCTGGAAGGCCTTCTGCAGCACGGCGCTGGCCTGCATCTGCTTGCGCAGGGTGGATTCGGCCGCCCGGTACTGGCTGTCCCGATTGGTGCCGATGTCTTCAAGTTTGAGGCGCTGCACCTCCTGTTCGGTCATCTTCACCGGCACGTCCGGATTGATGCCGTGCTTGTGGATGTCCCGGTTACGGGGGGTGAGGTACTTGGCGATGGTCACGGTCATGCCGGAGCCATCGGAAAGGCCGCGCACCGACTGCACCAGCCCCTTGCCGAAGGTCTTCTGACCCACCAGCACGGCGCGGTTGTTGTCCTGCAGGGCGCCGGAGAGAATCTCGCTGGCGCTGGCCGAACCCTCGTTGACCAGCACCACCATCGGCTTGGTGGTCAAGGCCTGGCCGGTGGCCCGTTTGACGTCCTGGATGCCGTCGCGGGTCTTGGTGGAGACAATGATGCCTTCGTTGATCCACTGGCGGGCGATCTCGACGCTCGCCACCAGCAGACCACCGGGGTTGCTGCGCAGGTCGAGCACGTAGCCCTGCACCCCCTTGGCCTCCAGGTCCCTCACGGCCGCCCGCATGTCCTTGGTGGCTGTGGCGCTGAACTGCTTCAGGCGGATGTAGCCGATCTTGGTGCCGTCGGGGGCGGTGTTGACCTGATGGTTGACCGCATGGATCTCGATCAGCTCCCGGGTGAGGGGGGTGTCGAGGTTCTGGCCCTTGCGGCGCAACACCAGATTGACGGTCGTGCCGGCCTTACCGCGGATCAGCTTCACCGCGTCCTCGGTGCTCATCCCCTTGGTGCTCTTGCCGTCGATCGAGACGATCACGTCCTTGGGCTGCACGCCGGCCCGGGAGGCCGGTGAGCCCTCAATCGGCGAGATCACCACCAGCTCCTTGGTCTCCTTGTCGACACTCAGCTGGATGCCCACCCCGGAGAGCTCCCCGGAGGTGTCGATCTGCATTTCCTTGAATTCCCGCGGGTCCAGGAAGCGGGTGTAGGGATCGTCGAGGGTGCCGAGCATGCCGCGGATGCCCTCGTAGGCATCCTTGGGGGTGCTGTAGCTCTTGGACAGCACGCTGCGGCGCAGCTTGCGCCACTGTTCCGGTGTGTATTTCCCCGTGGTGTCCAGGTAGTCGCGGAAGACGATCTGCCAGGCCTGATCCATCACCTCCTTGGGGCTGTCGCTGATCGACACGGTTCCGGTGGGGGTCAGCACCATATCCCTGGCCATCACCGCCGTGGCGGCGCAGGCACCGAGACCAACCAGCACCACGACAGTGGCGCGAGCTCTTCCCATGGTGGCGATCCTCAAGGGAGTCTGAAACGTGGTTCCAACGTAGCGCCGCTGCCAGGGGTGGGCTCCCCGGTCAGGGGTCGACCCAGCGACCGTCCTCCTTGATCAGGGCGATCAGCGCCTCCACCCCCTCGGCTTCCGGCACCCGGCGGATCTCCTCCCGCCCGCGGTAAAGGGAGATGGTGCCGGGCGTCTTGCCCACGTAGCCGTAGTCGGCATCGGCCATCTCGCCGGGTCCGTTGACGATGCAACCCATCACGGCGATGTCGAGGCCTGTCAGGTGGGCGGTGGCGTTGCGCACCACATGCAGCACCTCCTCCAGGTTGAACAGGGTGCGGCCGCAGCTGGGGCAGGCCACGTACTCCACCATCGTCTTGCGCAGCCCCATGGCCTGCAGGATCGAATAGCAGACGGGGATCTCCTTCTCCGGTGCCTCGGTGAGCGACACCCGGATCGTGTCCCCCAGGCCCTCGGCCAGAAGGGTGGCGATGCCGGCGGTGCTCTTGATGCGGCCGTAGTCGCCGTCGCCCGCCTCGGTGACCCCCAGGTGCAGGGGGTAGTGGAAGCCCTCGGCGTCCATGCGGAACGCCATCATCCGGTAGGCCGCCAGCATCACCGGGGCCCGCGACGCCTTCATCGATACGACAATGTTGTGGAAGTCGAGCCGGTCGCAGATGCGGATGAATTCCATGGCGCTCTCCACCATCCCCAGGGGGGTGTCGCCATAGGTGAACAGCATCCGTTCGGCCAGGGAGCCGTGGTTGACGCCGATGCGCAGGCCCTTGTCCTGCTCCTTCAGCAGGCTCACCAGCGGTTCGAGGGTGGTCTGGATGCGTTCGCCGATGGCCGCCACTTCCTCCGCTGTGAACTCCGTGCGGTTGGGATCGGGCTTGTCGAACACGTACAGGCCAGGATTGATCCGCACCTTGTCGACGTGCTGGGCCACCTCCAGGGCGATCTTCATGCCGTTGTGGTGCACGTCCGCCACCAGGGGCACCGGCTGGTAGCTGTCCTCCAGCCGCTGGCGGATCTCCTTCACCGCCTTGGCATGGGCCAGGCTCGGCACGGTGAGCCGCACGATCTCGCAGCCCGCCTCGTGCAGCCGCCGGATGCCCGCGGTGGCCCCCTCGATGTCGAGGGTGTCCTCGTTGATCATCGACTGCACCACCACGGGGTGCTCGCTGCCCACCCACACGTCGCCGACCCGGACGCTGCGCGTACGCCGGCGGCGGATCACGGTGTCGAAGCGGGGGTCACTGGCCCAGTCGGCCGGTAGGGGGGAGGTCCCCGGGGCAGAGGTGGTGGGTGTGGCCAGGGTGCCGGTCATCTCGCGTGGGCCGGTGGTGGCCAAAGCCTGTCACAAAGTGGGTGGCGGCGGCTGGTCCTGCTCCAGCCGCCTCTGTACCTCCTTGAGGTCCTGCCAGGTGAGCCATTTGGGAGAGCCCTGCTCCCGCGAGGGATTCCGCAACAGATAGGAGGGATGGAACACCGGCATCACCCAGCGGCCCTGCCAGGGGTGCCACTGGCCCCGGAGCCTGGAGATGCCCCCCTTGATGCCGAGCACCCCTTCCAGGGCCGTGGCACCGGTGAGCAGCACGATGGCGGGATCCACAGCGGAGATCTGAACGGCCAGCCAGGGGGCGCAGGCCGCCATCTCCTGGGCCGTCGGTTTGCGGTTGTCGGGGGGGCGGCACTTCACCACGTTGCAGACGTAGGCGTCCCGCTCGCTGTCCAGCCCCACGCTGGCCAGCATCTGGTCGAGCAGCTGGCCGGCCCGCCCCACGAATGGCCGGCCGCTGGCGTTCTCCTGGGCACCGGGCCCTTCGCCGATCACCATCAGCCGTGCCGCCGGATCGCCCCGGCTGATCACCACCTGCTGGCGGCCTGCGGCCAGGCCGCAGCGGCGGCAGTCCTGGCAGCTCCGCTGCAGCCCGTCCAGGCCGGGGGCATCACCGGCGGCGACGGCCTCACCCAGGAGGGACGGTTGCAGGGGATCGCCGGCCATCGCGCCATTCTTGGCCATGGCCGCAGGGCGTAGGGCAAGATGGCCGGATTGCCGAATCGCGCCCTCCAGACGCCGCACACTGCCATGCCGGCCCCGTTGTCGCTCTCCGCCCGGGCGCAGGCGTTGCAGCCATCGCTCACCCTCGCCATCACCGCCAAGGCCCGTGAGCTGCGTGCCGACGGCAAGGACATCTGCAGCCTCAGCGCCGGCGAGCCCGATTTCGACACCCCCGCCTTCATCCGCCAGGCGGCGGCCGAGGCCCTGGAGGCCGGTCACACCCGCTACGGACCGGTGGCGGGCGAACCCCAGCTGCGCCAGGCCATCGCCGCCAAACTCAGCCAGGAGAACGGGGTTCCCACCCGGGCCGACCGGGTGCTGGTCACCAACGGCGGCAAGCAGGCCCTCTACAACCTGTTCCAGGTTCTGCTCGATCCCGGTGACGAGGTGCTGCTGCCGGCGCCCTACTGGCTGAGCTACCCGGAAATGGCCCAGCTGGCCGGCGCCAGCGTCCGTTGTCTTCACACCGACGCCAGCGGTGGCTTCCGCTTCAGCCCCGAGCAACTGGAGGCGGCGATCACTCCGGCCAGCCGGCTGCTGGTGCTCAACAGCCCCTCCAATCCCACCGGCATGGTGCTCAGCCGCGCCGAGCTGGAGGCGATCGCCGCCGTGCTGCGCCGCCATCCCGGCCTGGCGGTGGTGTGCGACGAGATCTACGAAATGCTGCTGTCGCCGGGGCACGAGCACCACAGCCTGGCGGCGGTGGCCCCTGACCTGGCCGAGCGGATCTTCATCGTCAACGGCTTCGCCAAGGGCTGGGCCATGACCGGCTGGCGCATCGGCTGGCTGGCGGGGGCCCGCCACGTGGTGGCCGCCGCCAGCGCCCTGCAGAGCCAGAGCACCAGCAACGTCTGCACCTTTGCCCAGTACGGTGCCCTGGCGGCGATCAGCGGCTCGCGGGACTGCGTCCGGGAGATGGCGGCCGAGTTCAGCCGCCGGCGCGCCCGGCTCAGCGACGGCCTGATGGCGATCGAGGGCCTGAAGCTGCTGCCCCCGGAGGGGGCGTTCTACGCCTTCCCGGATGTGAGTGCCTGGGGCCTCGATTCGATGACCCTTTGCGGCCGGTTGCTGGAGGAGGTGGGGCTGGCGGTGGTGCCCGGTGCCGCCTTCGGCGATGACCGCTGCATTCGCCTCTCCTGTGCCGCCTCCCCCGTCACGATCGACGACGGTCTGGAGCGGCTGCGGCGCTTCGGCGAGAGCCTCTGAGCGGACTGCTGGTGCTAGAGGCTCGCCCGATGACGGGCTCACCGATGCAGATCCCCAGGAAACTGGTGGTGCTGGGGGACAGCGGGGTGTATGGCTGGGGTGACCCGGAGCAGGGCGGTTGGTGCGAGCGCCTTCGCCGCCACTGGATGGACCTGCCCCAGGGGCCGGTTCTTTACGGACTGGGGGTGCGCGGCGACGGCCTGGAGCGGTTGGCGGCCCGCGCCGAGGCGGAAGTGAGCCACCGGGGCGAGCTGCGCCGCCAGCGCCCCCAGGGGATCCTGCTCTCGATCGGCCTCAACGACACGGCCCGGGTGGGGCGACCCGACGGCCGCTTCCAGCTGGCGCCGGAGGCCTTCCTGTTCGGCCTGCAGCAGTTGCTGCCCCGGCTGCAGGCCATTGCGCCGGTGTTCGTGCTGGGCCTCACGCCGGTGGATGAGGCCGTGATGCCCTTCGCCGAGATGCTCTGGTACGACCTGGCCAGCGTGCGCCGTTACGAAGGCCTGCTGGAGGAAGCCTGCATGGAGGCGGATGTGCCGTTCCTGCCCCTGCTCGATGGCCTGCTGGCCGATCCCCTGTGGCTGCAATGGCTGTGCAGCGACGGCCTCCACCTCAACGGCGACGGCCATGGCCAGCTCTACCGCCGGCTTCGCTCCTGGAGCGCCCTGTTGCAATGGGCCGAGCTGGATCCCCACAGCAGCGTGACCGCGGCGCACTGATCCCTGCAGCCTCATAGCTGCACTCAGCTCTCTGCGCTCAGCTCCTTGCACTCAGTTCCTTGCACCCCGCCGGTCTTGATGGCATCACCCGATCGGAGGAAGGGAAGTCCCCCCTTCAGGTGAACCTCCGCTGCCCGCCTGCGGTGACTCTGAAGAAACGGACCCTGCTGGACCACCTCCATGGATCGCCCTCCGCCTCCCCCTCCTCCGGCACCTGCGCTGCTGGCAACCCGACGGGCGCCCCAGCCGGACCTCTGCCCGGGCTGCCGCGACATCCCCGAGGCGATCGTGGATCGCCACACCCGCAACCGACGCCGGCTCAAGGCCTTTGCCGAGGCCACCGATCCACTCAGCCGCCTGCGCTGGCGCAACCTGCTGGTGGAGGACAACCTGCCACTGGTGTACACGATCGCCGGACGACAGGGCGCCGAAGCCGGCCTGACTTTCGAGGATCTGGCCCAGGTGGGCAGCCTCGGCCTGATCCGGGCGGTCGAGGCCTTTGATCCTGATCGCAACGTCAGCCTCAGCAGCTTCGCAGTGCCCTACATCCAGGGGGCGATGCGGCGGGAGCGGCGGGATCGCCAGCCCATGGTGCGCCCGCCCCGGCCCTTGTGGGATCTGCACCAGCAGGCGCTCAGCCTCCAGGAGGCCCGGCGCCGCAAGGGGCTGGAACCACTGCCGCCCGCCGCCCTCGCCGATCGGCTGGCCTGCGATCCGTCCCGGCTCGAGGAAGCCCTGCAGGTGCGCAGTGCCGGCAGGGTGCGCAGCCTGGATGCCCCCCTCGGCCAGGGCGGGGGCGATGTCGAAGCGGCCAGCTGCCTGCTGGATCTGCTGGCCGCGCCCGTCGCCGATGGTCCAGTCGACGCCGTGTCGTCGGGGGCCGAAGCGCAGGCCGCCGAGCGCGCCTGGCTGCGTCAGCAGCTCGAGGCCCTCGATCCTGCGGTGCGGGAGCTGCTGGTGGGCCGGATCCAGGTGGGCTGCACCTGGGTGGAGCTGGGCCGGAAACTGGGTCTGCCTCCGCGCCAGGCCCAACGGCGATGCCATGCCGCGCTCGATCGGCTGCGACGCTCCGCCCTCGCTTGGCGGCAGGGGCAGGCGGTCGCGGATCCCACCTGAGGCAACCAGGCAACCTCTCTGCGAGCCATGCCCAGATCGTCACGAATCAGTTTTCGGATCCGGCAAGCATCAGTCAACGGTGTGCCACTCGGGGCCTTCAGTGAGATGGAAGCACCCTCTGATTCAGGCCGAACTCTTCAATTTGTGTATAGATGACATGGTTTTCCCCATCTCCAACCCTGTACTTTGTTTTAACTGTTTCCGTCTTCTTTACTTCACTACATTGAATGTCCCATGATTCGCCTGGGTGAAGCTCCGCTTTCTCCAGCCTGAGCGTCGCACCATGCTTATCCTTGAGCATGTATCGCGCAGGCTCGGGAATACCCTCACCCTTGGCACATGTTCCCTTGGTATTCATTATAAGATCGTTTAGGGCCTTGGCCAACTCCTTGGGAGAATGTTCGCCAGGGTTAAGCCCTTGGGCTTCTTCAGCTGTGCATGGCCGGTAGGTGCTTGTTTTGATGATGACAAAAGGCCCACAGATCTGGTGCCAGATAGTCCGTTCACCAGGGATGGGGGGTCGCTGCGTCGTCTTTACTTGTTCTGCACAGGGATAGATGCCGGATTCGGTGGTCAGAGATCGCTTCAAAATCGTTCCTGAACGCTCGAACCTTGATCGCTTGCCTGGCCCTGCCATGTCCCAGCATTCATTCCAGCTCAGGGTCCCAGCCCCTGCGGGCCCCACCAGAAGCAGGCCAAGGGAACAGATCAGAAGTACCTTTCTCATGAATGGGTGACGCCGGCTGAAACATTGAAACGATGGGCAGCTCCTTGGCGTTTCATCTATCTAACAGTTTCGTGAATTAGAAAGAATTGGTGATGGTCTACGAAAGCATTCGTTACAGGCTTTTCTCCCCTGAGTGAGCACTCTGCAGGCAGGCATCCAGGCTCCATGAGCGGGGGACTGGAGTGCGTGAACAGCAAGGGGAAGGGTGAAAGGGCGGCGTCCTGAAAGGCTTCAGGCTAGCGGCAGCCATCGCAGCAGGCCCATGGCCAGCAGGGCCGCCAGCAGCGTCTGCAACCCATTCACCAGTTCATTGCTCAGCCAGCCCCACCGCTGCTGAAGGCTGGCACCCACGACGCTTTCGGCCAGGGTGGCCACCAGCCCGACGCCGCCGACAAGCAGCGCCATGGGCCAGCCACGGATGAGCCCGAGAGCGAGCATCACCAGGGTCATGAGGCCGCTGCCCACCAGGCTGGCGGCGGTGCCCTCCAGGCTGATGGCCCCCTCGGTGCCAGGGGGCACCGGCCGCAGGCTGGTGATCAGCACCGTGTGGCGGCCCCAGCGTTTGCCGATCTCGCTGCCGAAGGTGTCCGCGAGCTTGGCCGCGAAGCTGGCGGCGAAGCCAGCCAGCAGCACGGGCACTGCGGCCGCCGGGGCCCGGCAGGCCAGCAGGGCCAGCACGGTGCCCACCAAGGCCGAGCCCCAGACGTTCTCCGGCCCCCGCCGGCCGTCGCGGGCCTCCGCCAGCCCCAGCTCCCGCTTGCGGCGGAAGCCCAGCTTGGTCACCAGGCTGCCAAGGGCCAGATAGGCCACCACCGCCAGCCAGCCGCGCCAGCCCAGGCTTCCCCACAGCAGGGTGCCGAGCACCCCGGCGTGCATCCAGCCGGCCGGCGTGAGCAGGGGCAGCCGTTGGCTGACGGCGATCAGCAGGCCGTTGATCGCCAGGGCTGCCAGCCACTGCGAGGGGTCCTGGGGCGGCAGCAACACCATGACGACGGCCCGACTGTGTTGCACAGATCTAAGCGAGCCCCTCCCGGGTGCCGGTCTCGGCGGATAATCCCTGCATCCGGTGCGGCCCTCCGATGGTCTTCAAACGACCCAAGTTCTTCCTTGATCTGGGTGGCGGCGAAGGCAACGACCCCCCGGCGGTGGTGGCCCCCCCGAAGGCCGAGCCCAAACCCGAAGCGAAGCTGGTCCCCCAGGCGGCTGAGGCACAGCCCAGCACGCCAGCGGAGGCAGAGGCCTCCCTTCCCCCCGTCTCCGGCCTCACCACCGCCGAGGCGATCGCCGCCGAACTGGCCGCCGCCGAGGCGCTGCGCCCCGCCCCGTCCCTGGCCACCTTCGCCCCCGAGTGCGTCACAGCGGGTGGGGCGACCCCGATGAAGCGCCGCACCCCCGGCGCCAATCTGGGCGTGTTCAAGGAGATGGCGGCCGGCATGATGCGTTCCTGAGCGCCCGCCAGTCGGCCAGCAGGGCCACCCCGCCCACCGCGGCGGTGGCCGTGCGCAGGATCGGTTCCCCCAGGCTGATGGGGTGCCAGCCGGCCGCTTCGGCCCTCTCCTCTTCGTCTGGACTCCAGCCCCCCTCCGGCCCGATCGCCAGCCGGATCCCGGCGGCGAGAGCGCTGTCGCTGGCTCCCTGGGCCAGGTGCTGCAGGCGCTGGCTGCAGAGCGGCAGGGCGTCCCGGCGGGTGGTGGCGAGCAGGGCGATGCCAGGGGCCGGCCGCCCCAGCCAGGAGCCGGCCCCGCAGGGAGAGGCCAGCTGGGGATGCCACAGCCGTTCGCACTGCTCGGTGGCCTCCCGCACGATCCCCCGCCACCGTTCCAGCGGGCAGCGCTCACCGGGGCCGCCCCGTTCGGCCAGCAGCGGCTGGAGCCGGTCGGCGCCCAGTTCGGTGGCCATGCGCCAGACCAGATCCGCCTCCCGCTTGGGCACGGCCATGGCCAGCTCCAGGGGCGGTGTGGCGAACGCCTGCTGCTGCAGGGGACACTCCGGGGCCTGCTCCAGCCGCAAGCGCCTTCCCGGTTCAAGCACCGCCGTCCAGAGCTGGCCAACGCCGTCCACCAGCGCCAGCCGGTCGCCGGGCCGATAGCGCAGCACCCGTTCCAGGTAGTGGCCTTCCTGGGGCTCCAGCGCCAGCCAGGGCCGCTCCTGGCCCCCGCCCGCCAGGGCGGCGATCCGCTCCGGGGCGATCAGCAAGCGGCGCAGTTCCCGCCCCATCAGTCCCCGAAGAACGGGCTTTCGGGCTCGTCCTCGATCGGCCAGTCCTCGTTCAGCCCGCCGATCACCAGCTCGGTGATCTCCAGCACGTCGTTGTCGAGCTGGCGCAGGGCGTTGATGAGCACATCGAGGGCCAGGGCATCGCTGGTGCCCAGGTCGACCCAGCAGCGCGCCCAGTCGTCCTGGTATTCCATCGGCCCCATGTTGTGCATCAGGGCCGGCAGGCAGCGCTCCGCCGCCTCGCTGTCGTAGGCGAGCCAGCCGAGATCCACGCCCCCTTCATGGGTCTGCAGGTTCTCGGCGTTGAAGGCGCCTAGCTTGCCCAGAAAGAACCAGCTGTCGAGGGCCGTTTCCACGTAGCCCCGCTCGGCACCACCCGGCTGGTCGGCGAAGTGCAGCCAGATCCAGCAGTTGAATGGATCCACCTCGCGAAATCGGACATCCATCGGGAAAGGGGGCGAACGGCGCGCATCTCCCCCCATCCAACACGCTCCACCGCCGCAGCACCGGACGGCATGCTGGTGCCATGCTTGATGTCCTGGGTCTGCGGTACCACCCCGCCACGGCGCCGGCGCCGGTGCTGGCCGACGTCTCCCTGCAGTTGACGGCGGGATCCCCGGCCCTGGTGGCCGGCCGCAGCGGCAGTGGCAAAACCACCCTGCTGGAGGTGATCTGCGGTCTGGCCGAAGCCGATGCCGGTCGCTTTCTCTGGCAGGGCGAAGCTCTCAGCAGCCGTCAGCGCCGCTGGCTGTGCGGCCTGGTGTTCCAGTTTCCAGAACGCCATTTCCTCGGCCTGACGGTGGGACAGGAGCTGAAGCTGGGCCAGCGCCGCCTCACCGCCGAGAAGGCCGAAGCCGTCCTGGAGCAGGTGGGCCTCGGCAGCCTCTCCCTGCAGCAGGCGCCTGAGCGCCTCAGCGGCGGCCAGCAGCGCCGTCTGGCCCTGGCGGTCCAGCTGGTGCGCGAGGCCCGGGTGCTGCTGCTGGATGAGCCCACCGCCGGCCTCGATTGGACCGTGCGGGAGGAGGTGCTCCAGCTGATCGCCGACCTCGCCAAGGATCGGGCTCTGCTGGTGGTCACGCACGAACCGGAACTGTTCCGGGGGGTGGTCCAGCGGGGCTGGCGGCTGGAGCGGGGAACCCTCAGGCCCCTGGAGGCGCTGCATTCCGGCTCCTTACGATGACCACCGGATCGCAGGGGAAGGCTTGATGGGGGATCGCATGCTGAGGGCCACCGGTGCCGGTGGCGGCATTCGGATGGTGGCGGTCACCACCACCTCCGCCATCCGTCAGGCCAGCGACCGCCACGGCCTCTCCTTCCTCACCACAGCCCTGCTGGGGCGGGCGATGACCGCGGGCCTGCTTCTGGCCAGCTCGATGAAGGTGGCCCATGGCCGGGTCAACCTCCGTATTCAGTCCGATGGCCCCCTGCGGGGCCTGATGGTGGATGCGGGGCGGGACGGCACCGTGCGTGGCTACGTGGGCCGGCCGGAGCTGGAGCTGGATCTGCTGACGGATGCGGCCGGCGGCCATCAGTTCGACTTCCGCCGTGCCACCGGCACCGGCTACCTGCACGTGGTGCGGGACCGGGGTCAGGGGGAACCCTTCAGCAGCACCGTCGAGCTGGTGAGTGGCGGCATCGGTGAGGACGTGGCCTCCTACCTGCTCCACTCCGAGCAGACCCCGTCGGCCCTGTTCGTGGGCGAGACGATCGACAGCACCGGCGTGCGCTGTGCCGGTGGGGTGCTGGTGCAGGTGCTGCCGAAGGCGGCCCGGGAACCGGCCCTGGTGGCGCTGCTGGAGGAGCGCTGCCGGGAAATCACCGGCTTCAGCGAGCGGCTTGCCGCCAATGCCCACCAGCTCCACGCCCTGTTCGAGGACATCTTTCCGGACCTTGATCCCCAGCCCCTCGGGACGGGCGCGATCGAGCAGCCCGTCCAGTTCCACTGCCCCTGCAGCCGCCACCGCAGCGTCGGCGCCCTCAAGCTGCTGGGCCGCGATGAACTCACCGCCATGCTTCAGGAGGACGGCCAGGCGGAGCTGACCTGCCATTTCTGCAATGAGATCTACCGGGTGGAGGCCCCAGAGCTGCAGGAGCTGATCGACGAACTGGCCCCAGTGGCCTGAGTCAGGCGGAGGCGGGCTGGGCGGATCAGGCGATCAGCAGGGCGCCGAGCAGCAGCAGCAGGATGGCCGGGATGCTCTGGAGCTGCAGGGTGGTCACCGGCAGGGACTGGCTGAGGGCGGGTCCGAGACCGCCCGCCAGCAGACCGCCCAGCAGCAGACCCAGGCAGAGCAGCGCGAACGACCAGCCCACCGCCGCCAGGAACCTCCCATGGCGCCGCTGCAGGTTGAGCAGGGTGACCCCGGTGGCCAGGGCCGTCAGCAGCTCGGGGGCGGCCCCGGGCATCAGCACCAGCAGCAGCAGCAGCACGCCATCGGCCGCCAGGGGGAACCAGAGATCCCGGCCCGTGGCCAGCTGCATCTGGGGCAGGGAGAAGCTGGGACGGGGAAGGCGGGAGGGGGGCAGCTGGGGCAGGCTGGGCAGGGCTGAGAGGGCCGGCCGGCTCGGGGGTGGTGAGGCCTGCTCGCGCTGGGAGGCGGAGCGGGCAGCGCTGCTGACCCGGCCCTGCTGGCGTTCCTTCAAGCGGTCCATCAACACCGCGTCGTAGGCGGCTTCGATGCGGGAGCGGACCAAGGGGTCGTCGCCGGCCTCGTCCAGCCGCGCCAGCTTGGCCTCCTGGACGGTGTCGAAGGAGGCATCAGGAGCGACCCCGAGCCGCTCGTAGGGATCGGAAGCGTCAGGGGCCGGCTGCGGCTGGTCAGATCCTTGGTTCATGCCACCGAGCGTATCGAGACGAGGCTAAAAAAGCGGTTCACTGCGGTGATATCCCGCTTCCTGTTGCAGTCGGCGTCGGCAGGCCTCAGCTTCCTCGACCGCCAGGGAACGGCGTCGTTTGAGCAGGGGCATCTGCGGGGGGAGGTGGCTGCCTTCGCGCATCTCCACGGCCCCTTGCGAGGGCTGGAAACTGACGTAATCACTGCCCCCGTCGCTGCGGGGACGCACCAGCCAGAGCGGGAGTGGCGTCACGGATCGAGGCATCGCTGTGACCGTCCGTTACGGCGTGACGAATTGTTGCTTCATTCTGCCCCCTCCGATCGGTCGGCGCGAGGGAGGGTTTCCTCCCATGGCGGCCGGCGGCGGCCCCCCGCTCAGAGGGCGATCGGCTCCACGCCGCTCACCACTGGCGCCACCCCATGCAGCTCCAGCTCGGGATGGTCCTCCTGCAGTTGGTGCAGGTTCCAGTCGTTGCGGAACAGCAGCACCGGCCGGTCCCAGGCATCGCGGACCGTCTTGCAGTTGAACAGGCGGCCGACGCTCTCCAGGGCCGGCCAGCCCCCGCTCACCCAGCGGGCGACGCTGAACTCGAGCGGTTCCAGCCGGCTGGTGACGCCGTATTCGTTCTCCAGCCGGTACTGCACCACTTCGAGCTGCAACTGGCCCACCGCCGCCAGGATCGGATCCCGTTTGCTGGGGTCGGTGTCGTACAGCACCTGAACGGCCCCCTCTTCGCGCAGCTCGTTCACCCCCTTGCGGAAACTCTTGAACGCCGAGGGATTGGGGTTGCGCAGCCAGGCGAAGATCTCCGGGCTGAAGCAGGGAATGCCCTCGTACTCCACCCGGGAACCGGTGTAGAGGGTGTCGCCAATGGCGAACATGCCGGGGTTGTTGAGGCCGATCACATCGCCGGGGTAGGCGTCTTCCACCACCTCCCGGTCCTGGCCAAACAGCTTCTGGGGGCGTGACAGGCGGATCGTGCGCCCGCTGCGGGCATGGCGCACGTTCATGTCCTTCTCGAAGCGGCCGCTGCAGACCCGCACAAACGCCACCCGGTCCCGGTGGCGGGGGTCCATGTTGGCCTGCAACTTGAAGACGAAGCCGCTGAAGTCCGGCCGCAGTGGATCCACCGGTCCCTGGTCGCTCTCCCGGGCCACCGGGGGCTGGGCCAGCTCCAGGAAGGCGTCGAGGAAGGGTCGGACACCAAAATTGGTCATCGCCGAGCCGAAGAACACCGGGCTCAGCTCACCGGCGTGCACCCTCGCCAGATCCAGTTCTGCTCCGGCCCCGTCCACCAGTTCCAGTTCCTCCACGGCCAGCTCCAGCAGCTCCGACTCCACCCGCTCCCGACGGTCAGGATCGCCGGGGGCCAGGCGCCGCTCCAGGCTCTGCCGGCCCCGTTCCGCCCGCTCGAACAGCAGCAGATCCTCGGAGCGCCGGTCGATCACGCCGCGGAACCGGTCGCCGCTGCCGATCGGCCAGTTCACCGGCCAGCAGGCCAGCCCCAGCTCCTGCTCGATCTCATCCACCAGCTCCAGCGGGTCCCGCCCCGGTCGGTCCATCTTGTTGATGAAGGTGAAGATCGGGATCCGCCGCATCCGGCAGACCTCGAACAGCTTGCGGGTCTGGGGTTCCAGGCCCTTGGCCGCGTCCACCAGCATCACGGCGTTGTCGGCGGCGGCCAGGGTCCGGTAGGTGTCCTCCGAGAAGTCCTGGTGGCCGGGGGTGTCGAGCAGGTTGATCGTGCTGCCGGCGTAGTCGAACTGGAGCACCGTGGAGGTGATCGAGATGCCGCGCTGCTTCTCCAGCTCCATCCAGTCGGAGGTCACCTTGCGCTGCTCCCCCTTGGCCTTCACCGCCCCGGCCTGCTGGATGGCCCCCCCATAGAGCAGCAGTTTCTCGGTGAGGGTGGTCTTGCCCGCGTCGGGGTGGGAAATGATGGCGAAATTCCGCCGCCGGCTCACCGCCGCCGCCAGGGCTGCGGCGTCGAAATCAGGAGCAGGGGCAGAGGGAGGGCGGGAGATCATGGGCCCAGCCTGCCAGGCTGGCTGGCCAGCGACAAAGGCCGACGGCCACGAGGGGAGGACCTGGCGGGGCCGTTGACGCTCGCGGGAGAACCTGATTGCATGGTCAGGCTCGCTCGGAACCATCGGCGGCCGGAGAACAGAGATTCAGATGCCGCAGCCTCGGATCATCGCCACGCACAGCTATCGAGGCGGAACGGGAAAATCGAATGTCACAGCCAACATCGCCACTGAGTTCGCTCGAACCGGTCTGCGTGTTGGGATTGTAGATACCGATCTACCCTCTCCAGGAATACACATACTTTTTGGACAGGATCAGCCACTGAAATCCGTCAATGGAGTGCTTCAAAAGAGGTACCCCTTGGATGAAGCTATTCTTGATGTGACTCCGGACGGAATGCACGATCAAGGCGCTGTTCTATTGCTCCCCGGAAGTCCAAAGCCAGGCGACATCGCCCAGATTGTTAAAGAATCCTATTCAATGGAGGCCATGGTTGATGTCTTCAGGGATTTCATCAAGTCGGCACGACTCGATCTTCTGCTGATCGACACCCATCCCGGCCTTAATGAACCGACACTGTATTCGATCACGGTTTCTGATCTTTTGGTGATGGTTCTGCGGCCGGATCGGCAGGACTACCAAGGAACAGCAGTCGCCGTTGATGTGGCCAGAAAGCTCGGCGTGCCCTCCATCAGTCTGCTGGTGAACAAGGCCCTGACGTCTTCGGACTGGCCTCAACTGAAAAGCACGATCGAAGGGACCTACGGTGAAAAGTGCCTCGGCATCTTGCCCCAGTCCGATGACATCATTCGCTACGGGGGAACGGGATTGTTCTGCCTCCAGGAACCCGACCATCCCCTCGCCCGCGGTCTTCAGACGATCTCTGCCGCGATCCTGGATTTGCTGGACATCAAGCTTGAAAGCTCCGAATCATGAGTCTGCTCCTTTTCGTTGGTGCCATGGGCGGCGCTCTTGATTCCCTGGCAACAGCTTCGGCGCTTGCTCCATCGGAGGAAGGTTCCTCCTTACAGTCGTTGCCTCCAGCAACGGCGTTGACTCTGATCATCCTCTATGTCTTGCTGCTGGTTTTTGGGTTTTTTGCGCCGACGATCAATCGATTTATCAATCGCAGCAAGGAAAGCTCGTTGCCAAAGCACCTCTCCTGGCCCTTCGGGATCCGGTCCTTTGCTGGCGGCATGGCGGCGTCCTATGTCTTCATTCTGTTGATCCCAGAAATGGAGCTGTTTAACAGCGAGATCAGCGTCCCTTTTTTCAATACCTACTCCCTGGCCCTGCTCGGGCTGCTGATTTTCAAGGGGCTGCAGCATTACTGTCGACATCTCGCGCAAGAGCGGACAAGGAGCATGGAGGAATGGGCTTTTGTGCATTCAAAATCCCACGAAAAGCATCTGTCCTTCAGAATTTCTGGCTATGTGTTCATGGCCTATTCGTCTCTCATCCTGCTGACCCTTCCGTACCAGGTCAGCCACCTTGCCCCAGGCATGGGAGTCTTTCTCTATCTTGTCACCTTTTCATTGCATCTCTGCTTTGAGCTCTTAAGCTTGAATGACGAGAGTGTCAAGCATTACAGTCAATATGTCCCCATTCCGTTGGCGATCTCGCTGACGGCGGCTCTCGGGCTTGCCCTCAGCGAAGCCCTGGCACAAGACTACCTGCTGGCTTGCATCTCGCTTCTGGCTGGGATCATCATTTACAACGTCTTTCTGGTCGAACTGCCTAATCCCGATCGTTCTTCCTATGTCTGGTTTCTGGTAGGAGCCGTTGTTTTTGTTCTGCTGAACTCACTGACTCTGCGCTCGGTGCCTCACTGATGGGCAGTCCATCGGCGGTCGGTGGCCAGGCAATCAAAGGCCTTCCCGGCTTCGGGAACGAATGCTCTTGGCCTTGCCAAGCAAATCCAAAAAGCCTTCGGCATTGGAAATCTCTTCCACCTCCAGTTGGGCGCGGGCATGGTCGATCTCAATGCTGAGTGTGCGAATCTTTTGCTGAAGCTCATGCTCGCGTTGCTTGACTCTCTCGAACATCTGTGTGAATGAGGCCCTCGCATTCTTGATGTTGTTGTCACCACCATCAGCGGTTTCGTTGATGTATCGCTGCACATCCCCGTAGCTTCCGGACGCGATCATCTGGGTCAGGTTGCTGAATTCATCGATGTAGGCAAGCATGCTGCGGGATCGCTGGATCAGGGCACTGAACAAGGAATCCCGCAACTTCAGATTGCGATCCAGCAGACTGATGGCGATGGCATTGGAAAAGCTCAGCAATGAGGCCTCATCACTCTCAACAGCGCAGGAGGCTGATCGTGTCTTCTCTCCAAACAGGGTCATCTCACCAATGATGCTGTCAGCCCCCAGGCTGGCAATGGTGATTTCCTGGCCACTTGCATTCTGGATGAACACCCGGATACGACCGGACTCAAGCAGATACAAGGAATCGGTGGGATCACCTTCGCGAAACAACAACTCACCTTGCTTGATCACCAGCAATCCCTTGCTCTCGTTCGCGCTCGATCGAAACAGGTCTGCCAGTTCCGATGACAGCGTAGGGGCTGTATCGGCGGTGGACGTCGGCCGGGACACGACGGGATTCAGCCGATCCATGGCCTCACCTTGCTCAAGGGGGTCCGTGGTCATGACGCCGGCGTTGTAGGGGGGCTGGGTTTCATGGCGTTGCTTCGGCCTACCCGCATCATTGCTTGCATTAAATCGTACGTTGATTGAGGGCCTGTATCCATGGCCGCCGTGGCGATGCATCAGGCTCTGGCCGGCCCAGATGGGCCAGTCGCCGCTTCGCGATTAGAGCTGCCCACCTTGGAACCGTCCCTGGGAGCCGGATGCCCGCTTGGAGTCTGTACGCCCATGCCATGGCCGTGTCTCTGGTGATCCCTGGGGAAAGGCGGTGTCACTCCCGGGGACTTCAGCCCAGCCGGCCCTGGATCTCCAGGTAACGGTCCTCAAGTTCCAGAATGTTCAATTCCTGAAGTCCTGCCGTCTCCAGTTGCCCCATGACCTCGGTGCGGGTGAAGGCCGCCCGAAGCGAATGGGCGTAGTCCCGCCGCACCAGCTCCGGCGCCGATGCGGCGTGGCGGTGCACCAGGGCCTCGAGCTGGGAGTCGCTCTCCGGCCGCCGCAGATCTCTCACATAGATGCAGCTGCCTGGTGCCACCAGGCGCCTCACACTCTCCCAGAACACCCCGGGGTCATGGAGATGGTGCAGCAGGCTATTGCTGACGACGGCGCTGAAGGGCTCCGCCAGTTGCTCGCAGGGCAGGACCAGCTGGCGAAAGCGCACATGAGGGTGG
Organism: Bordetella parapertussis; assembly: GCA_943370335.1. Classification (GTDB taxonomy): domain Bacteria; phylum Cyanobacteriota; class Cyanobacteriia; order PCC-6307; family Cyanobiaceae; genus Cyanobium. The sequence goes on from CALRQM020000006.1 coordinate 36,408, forward strand.
CCGGTCGGATCGGCCCGTTGTCGACGCTCGGCGATGGCCAGCATCGCTGCGGCGCCGTCGATGCCCAGCACCCTGGCCGCAGGCCATCGCCGGGCCAGACGCAGGGTGATGTTCCCTGGTCCGCAGCCCAGATCCACGAAGCTGAGTTTTTCCCCGTCGCCGTCGCCCTGGGTGCCCAGCAGGGCTTCGATTCGGCTCAGCACAGCCCGGTCGCCGCAGGAGAAATCCGCCGCTGCATAGGCCTCTGCCTGGAGGATGTCCTCCATCAGCTCCGGTTCGCAGATCCGATCCATCCCTCCAGCATCCCTTCCCTCCGCTCCGATGTCATCAGCTCGTGCGGCTTGGCATGGCGCCGTTGGCACCGTGGCTGGTGGGACCGAGGCGTTGCAGACCCTACGGGTGGCGTTATGGTGCCCACCACGCACCGGCCGTACATCCCGTGACCCTGTCTGCCGCCCGTCCAGCCTCGCCTCCCACCAGCTCCCCCGACACAGCGGTGACGGCTTCAGGACGCGACGACACGATCACACCGGCGGCGGATTTCCCGGTGACCGCCCCAGCGGCCTATCCGGTCTTTTATCGCACCTACAGCCGCAAGACCCCAGCCGGCGGTCGGGAGAGCTGGCACGAGGTCGCCGAGCGCAACCTTGAAGGCCTGCGGGTCCTCGGCTCCCTCGACGCGGACGAGGTGGAGCTGATCCGGCGCATGCAGCGCCATCAGATGGCGCTCCCCTCCGGCCGTTGGCTCTGGATTGGCGGCACGGGCTGGATCGAGCAACCCGAGAACTTCTCCGGTGCCTACAACTGCACCTCCACCAACCTGGTGGATTGGGAAGCCTTCGCCCTGATGATGGATCTGGCGATGATGGGCTGTGGCACCGGCGCCATCATCGAGCCCCATCTGATCAGCCGGCTGCCGAAGGTGCGCAACACCCTCGTCATTGATGGGGTCACTGCTATCGGTGTCACGCCGATCGGGTTCCGCCAGCAGCAGACCACCCACAGCATCGAAGGCCAGCAGGTCAATGTGCGGGTGGGTGACACCCGAGCCGGCTGGGTGGAGAGCTACCGGCTGCTGCTCAATCTCTGCAGCGATGAGCGTTTCGACAGTCCCGTCCATGTGTCGGTGGACCTGTCCGATGTGCGGCCCGTGGGCGAAACCCTCAAGGGCTTTGGCGGCATGGCCAACCCCGTGAAGTTGCGTGATCTCTACGGCCGTGTCGCCCAGATCCTCAACAAGGCCCAGGGCCGCCAGCTCACCTCGGTGGAATGCTGCCTGCTGATCGATGAGGCGGCAGTGACGATTGTGGCCGGTAACATCCGCCGCAGCGCCGGCATGCGCCAGTTCTGCGCCGACGATGATTCCGCCCTCGGCGCCAAGGAGAACCTGTGGCAGCAGGACGCCCAGGGCAACTGGCGCATTGATCCCGAGCGCGATGCCCTGCGCATGGCCAACCACACCCGCGTGTTCCATGGGCGCCCCAGCCATGCGGTGGTGTTGGAGGCCGTCAACAAGCAGTTCCAGTCTGGCGAGGGCGCCATCCAGTTCGCCCCTGAAGCGATCGCCCGCTCCAATGCCGACCTGATCACCACCCCCGAGCTGCGCACCGAGTTCATCGGTATCTACTGCGACCAAGGCAGGGAAGAGGCTGGCCGCTGGTTGCAGCTGCACCACCCGCAGATCAGTGACGCTGAACTGGATCACCGGCTTGGTCGCTACGGGCTCAACCCCTGCGGTGAGATCCTCGGCGCCGATTTCCACTGCAACCTGGCCGAGATCCACCTCAACCGGATCGACCCGGGCGACCACCAAGCCCAGGCTGACGCCTTCAAAGCCGGCGGCCTTGCGGTGGCCTGCCTGCTGAACCACCGTTTCGAGGTTGAGCGCTATCGCCAGAGCCGGGCCTGGGATCCAATCGTGGGTGTCAGCTTCACAGGCCTGTTCGATTTCTTCGTGCATGCCTTCGGCACCCCCTGGTTGCAGTGGTGGGAGGCCGGCCGCCCGGACTCGGAAGAAGGTCGGGCGTTCCGGGCCGAGGAGGCGGCCTACCTGTCGCGCTGGAAGCAGTGCGTCCATGACGCGGTGTGGGACTACTGCGATCGGCACGGCATGCGCCGTCCCAACCGCTGCACCACCGTCCAACCGGCGGGCACGAAGAGCTTGCTCACCGGCGCCAGCCCCGGTTGGCATCCCCCCAAGGCCCAGCGCTTCATCCGGCGCATCACCTTCCGCAAGAACGATCCGGTGGCGCTGGCCTGCATGGAGTACGGCTATGCGATCGTTCCCTCCCAGTCGGACAAGGACGAACAGGGACGCCTGCTGAATGATCCGTTTGATCCGCGCTGCACCGAGTGGCTGGTGGAGATCCCCACCGAGGTGAGCTGGGCCAACCTGCCCGGAGCCGATCAGGTGGAGATCAATAACTTCTCTGCCCTGGCCCAGTTCGATTTCTACATGCAGGTGCAACGGCACTTCACCACCCACAACACCTCGGCCACGGTGGAGTTCCGCGAGCATGAGATCGAGCCTTTGGCCGCCGCCATCCACCAGGCGATAGAGAATGGCGAGGGTTACATCTCCGCCGCCCTTCTGGCCCGCTTCGATGCCAACGCCACCTTCCCCAGATTGCCATTCGAGCCGATCGATCAGGCCACCTATCACCGCCTGGTTGTTGAGGTGGAGCAACGCCGACAGTGCGGGGATTTCTTCCTGGCCTTGCAGAAGTACGACCGGGGTGAATCGATCGAAGCCGGGCCAGCCGGCTGTGACTCCGACAAGTGCCTGCTACCGCTGGCCAAACCCGAAAACTGAGCGTCAGCCAAGGCGACCGAGCCTTCCATCGGTCGCCCTGAATCAGGCCTGCGGGGCTTCCGTACGCCGGGACTATTCGGCGGTTGGAGTCAGCGAGTTGATCTCACGATGCCTGAGCAGATCGGTGGGATCAATGATCACCAGCCGGTCGCGACCACCGTTCTTGGCCATGAGCAGCGCCTTGTCGGCACGCCGGAAGGTGGCGTCATAATTCTCATCCGCCTTGTGCTCAGTGAGCCCCATGCTGGCCGTGAGATTCAGTTCCATGTCATCAATGGACACCCGCATGTCGCGGATGTTGGCCATCATGCGTTTGGCAACGATTTCAGCCGTGGAAAGATCGGCGTCGATCAGAAGAGCCATGAACTCTTCCCCACCCCAGCGGGCAATGATGTCGTAGTGACGCAAGCTGCTGGAGAGGGCCTTGACGAAATCCACCAGCATCAGATCGCCGGTGGCGTGGCCATACTCGTCGTTGATCAACTTGAAGTGATCCACATCAATGATGATCATTGAATAGGTGGAGCCATGTCGTGCGGCTCGTTGGTCTTCCTCCAGGCAGCGTTCGGCCATGAAGCGGCGGTTAGAGATTCCCGTTAGCGAATCATGGGTGGAGGCCTCAAAAAGCGAAAGATTCAGCTCTTTGAGAGAGGCCTGATAGAGGTCGGAGATTCGTACCACCCGCTTGATTTGGCGCAACTGCTTTTCGTAGCGGTTCGTCAGGCTGCGGTTGCTCTCCAGGACATGCGACTGGTAGAGATCGGAAATGTCAGCCACCCGCTCCAGGCGGTCGACCTGCTCTTCAATCCGATGCCATAGGCGAGCCAACAGGTTGCGGACGGGGTCAGTGTCGTAGCGCTGATCGGCAAGAACGGCCATGACCTCCTGTTCCAATTGGTCGTCGGATTTGGGGCAGGAGTGGTCGAACATGTCAGGCGTTGATCGAGAGAATCAAAAACGGAAAGGTATAATCCTCCTTGAATTCAGAACCCAATTCGGCGGAGCGAGGATTTCTATCGTCGTACATCCACTGAACGAGCACTTCCTTGCCATCTTCGAAGGCGGTCTGTAGCAAATCAAAGATATCAATCATGAACCGAATACTGCTGGTATTCAGATAGTTCAAGTGCAACTCCAGGGTCAGGGAGTGCTGGGCACTTGACAGATAGGAGTCAATCCATTGAATCAGTAGATCGTACAGTTCAAATGAATTCTCCGGATAGGATTCGCCACTCATCACCACGACCCCAGCCTTCCAGTCCGCCCGGATCGAGGGGCTGGACTGCGAACCAGGCAAGGAGAGATTGAGTTCTTCGGTGCTGCTCATGGGATCAGATGATGGCCCGAAGGCTGAAGAAGGCACGGCCGGACTCAAGGGGATCAAGGGAGGCCTCCATGGGTTGGCTTGAGCGCCTGGCGATCTCGATCAGGCCCAGACCGGCTCCCTTGCCGGGAGTCTGGTCGAGGGGTTGGCGTAACTGCTGTTTGTAGAGCAGCTTCAGTTGAGCCTTGTCGCAGTCCGCGAGTTCGTGGATCCGCTGGATCAGGGCCTGTCCGTCCTCCATCTGTACGAGGTTACCTGCACACACGGCGTAATGGCCAGCCTCGGCAGCAGCGATCACAACCGTCGCTGAGGATTCGGCGTCGCTGAAACCGCGACTTGTTGCATAATTCCGGATATTCTGGCTCATCTCGATGTAAACGCTGAACACATCCATTACTTCCAGTTCAGGAGCGTGATTGGATTCTATGTGTTCCTTCAGGGCGGAACCGATCTCTCCGATCAAGGTGGTGGAGATGGGACCGTTGAAGCAGATCAGGATCTGCTGATGGCTGAAGAACTCCCGTAGCGAGATCAGGCTGGTCGTGCTGATTGTCATCGCTTTTCCTCCGCTTGGGACACCGAAGTGGTTCCCGCAAATGACGAAAGGGGCATGGTGTGGATCGGATGGGGCATCAGGCAGCTCCCTAGGAGAATCGGAAGGAAAGGATGGTGATGTCGTCCCGCTGGGGATGACGGCCCCGAAACTGCTCAATGGCATCGGCGAGTGCCTGGCGCTGGCGATCCAGGGGCTGACGGGCCAGCTGAATCAGCCATTCCGCGAATTGCTGGGTGCCGAGTGAAAAACCGTCCTTGCCTCCTGATTGATCCAGAACCCCGTCGGTGGTGAGGTAGTAGGTGCAGTCCGGGAGCAAAGGAATGTCGTGGTCCGTGTAGGTGCCGACGCGTTGATCGCAGATCGCTCGTTGATCGCCTCTGAGCATGTGCATGGTTTGCCCATCACTCCAGTAGAGACTGATCTTTGCTCCAGAGAATCTAAGTGCTCTGGCTTCAAAGTCAAGGCAAACCAGTCCGATGTCCATGCTGGTCGCGATGGACTTGCTCATCCTCGCTCCATGCAGCAGGGTGCGCATCGCGGTGTCGGTGCAGCTCAGGATGGCGGCAGGGGAAGCGATTCCTACTTCCATGATGGAACGATCAATCCCGGCCCGGGCCAGCATCGTCATCATGGCGCCGGAGACACCATGGCCGGCACAGTCGGCCACGCCGGCAAGGCAGTGGCCGCCTTCGGAGTGGAAGATGTAGTAGTCACCCCCAACCGTGTCCCGGGGCAGCCAGAGGATGAAATGGTCGTCGCCGAAGGTGTCCTGGAGCTGCCGATCCGGCAGGATCGAGCGCTGCAGTAGGCCGGCGTAGTTGATGGAGGCTTCGATCTGTTGATTGGCTTCCATTAACTGCTGATTGCTGGTCTCCCCCGCCACCAGGGCATGGCGCATCTTGACGAGCACCATGTTGAAGGCCTGGGCCAGCCTTGAGATTTCGTCGTTGCTCCGGATCGTCAGCAGGCTTGTCATGTCATCACTTTCGATCTCACTAGCTTCTCGCACCAATCGGGCGATCGGCAGAATGATGCGTCGGGCGATGATCTGATAGGAAATGATCGCCAGGATGACGAGCAGCAACGTCAGAATCAACGAAACATAAATCTCCGCCGAACGGGCACCCGGCACCATCAGCAACTGAATGGCGGCAATCACCAGATACAGCAGAACCAGACCATTGACAATGGTAATGAGGGTGAACACCTGCTGAATGGAGGCCACCGTTCTTTGGGATGGCAACGTGTGACCTCTTCGCGAGCTCCCGTTGTCGCTGCTGGCTTCGGGCCCCCCGTCCTCAGGGTGCCGGACCGGGATCGTCATCGCCTGAGGATTCTTTGGGCCCGTGGTGGCCTTCAGGGTGTCGGGCAATCAGGAGAATGCTGCTGAGTCCATTCTGCGCAGAAAGTCCGTGGGGCGCCGTCAACACCGCGACCCTGCAGGTCGTCGCGGTCCCTTCATGCTGCCGCGGCCATGTTGATGGTGGGCCTGGCGATGGTGCCGTTGGTCACCAGTCGGTCACAATGGGTTACCGAATGCGCCCCTCCATGCCCGCTCGCCTGCGCATCGCCATCGGCCTGCTGGCGATGCTGCCGGTGGCAGCGGCCGCCGACCGGCTCCACTGGGGCGATGGGATCGTCTTCGTCACGTCGATCCTGTCGATCATCCCCCTGGCGATCCTGCTGAGCACCGCCACCGAGGAGCTCTCCCTCACCCTCGGCCCCTCGATCGGGGCCCTGCTCAATGCCCTGTTCGGCAACGCCACCGAGCTGATCATTGCCCTGGCCGCCCTGCGGGCCGGCCTGGTGGACATCGTCAAGGCCAGCATCACCGGGACGGTCATGGCCAACCTGCTGCTGGCCCTGGGCCTCTCGATGCTGGTGGGGGGCATCGGGCGCAGTGAGCAACGTTTCCAGCCAGTGGTGGCCCGCGTCAACGGTTCGGCCATGACCCTGGCTGTCCTGGCGATTCTGATCCCGAGCCTGCGGGGGATGGTGGCTGGCGAGTCCGGGGGGCTGGACGCGGGCGCCGCCGAGTCCTTTTCCCTGTTCGTGGCCTGGGTCCTGCTGGCTGTCTATGCCCTCACGCTGCTGTTTTCCCTGAAAACCCATCGCACGCTCTATGCCGTGGCCGAGGCTGACCTGGTCGTGGCCGGGGAGGATCCGGGCCACGGCGGCGACGCTGTCCATCGGCCGCCCCTGCTGCCCTGGGTCGCCGTGCTTCTGGCGGCCACCGTGGGCCTGGCCTATGCCTCCGAGCTGTTCGTGGGCGTCGTCGAGACCGTCACCGAATCCCTCGGACTCTCGGCCCTGTTCACCGGTGTGGTGCTGCTCCCCCTGCTGGGAGGTGCCGCCGAGTACCTCACCGCCGTGAGCATGGCCCGCAAGGACAAGATGGACCTGGCGGTGTCGGTGGCCCTGGGTTCCACCCTGCTGGTGGGGCTGCTGGTGGTGCCGGTGCTGCTGCTGGTGGCCCCCCTGCTCGGCCATCCCCTCGACCTCAGCTTCAATGTCTATGAGGTGGTGGCGGTGGCCACCGCCGTTCTGGTGAGCAATCTGGTCAGCCTCGATGGCCGCTCCGACTGGCTCGAGGGTGTGCTCCTGCTGGCGGCCTACGCCATCCTCGCCGCCGGGTTCTTCTTCCAGAGCAGCCCCCTGACATGAGCACCAAACCGGACGATCGCTCCCTGGCCGGCGCCGCTGCTCCGCCCCTGGCCCTGCGGGCGGGCGGTCCCTGGACGCGTCTGCGCCATGGGGCGGGGATGCAGTTGCTGCTGATCCTTCTGGTCCTGCTGGCGGCCCTGCTGCTGGGCCTGGCCTGGCTGGCCCTGGCGGCGGCCCTGCTGACGCTGGCCCTGGCCCTGCGCCAGTTGCTGCCACCGCTCTGGCTGCTTCTGGTCCGCCATCTCGAAGACCCCCCCACGGTCCGGCTGGTGGCGACCCTGGCCCTGGTCCTGGCCCTGCTCTCGATTCCCCTGGCCCTCGGCTGGTTCGACCCGCTGCTGGCGATCTACCGCAACGGGGACTGGGAGGCGATCGGTGCCTTCGGCGAAGGGGTGATCGGGGCCGTCGGCTCGATCCTGGTGGCCCTGGTGGCCCTGATGATCGCCTGGCGCCAAGTGATGGTGGATCAGCGGCTCACCACCCAGCAGAACCGCATCACCCAGGCCCAGACGATCGACAGCTTCATCCATGGCATCTCGGAGCTGATCAGCGACGAGGAGGGCCTGCTGGAGGACTGGCCCCTGGAGCGCATGCTGGCGGAGGGTCGGCTGGCCGCCGTGCTGAGCAGCATCGATGGCGACGGCAAGGCGAGGATCCTGCGGTTCCTCTCCCACGCCAGGCTGCTCACCCCCCTGCGCCGCGACCAGCGGCTGGGGCGCGCCATCCTCGACGGCGAAGGCAGCTACGAAGAAGACCGGCCGAAGGGGGTTCCCGTGATCCGCCTTCAGAGCATGCTGCGGGGAGCCGATCTCGCCGGCACCGACCTGCGCTCCATCGACTTCAACGGTGCCGATCTCTCCGGCGCCGACCTCTCCGGCGCTGACCTGGCCGAGGCCAACTTGGCCGCCGTCAACCTCGTCGGGGCCAATCTCCAGGGCTCCTGCCTGCAGGCCACCCGGTTCTTTTACGGGGATGCCCTGGTGGCCACCCCGCACCAGGCCCAGATCGAGCCAGACCACACGGCTGGCGTTGGCACCGGGGCCCGGGTGGAGAACGTCAATCTCAGCGGGGTTCGGCAGCTGGATCCAGGCAACCGCGCCTACCTGGCGGCCTGGTCCGGGGCCCGTTCCCGGCTCACCCTGCCGGGGGGCTGCAAGGGGCTGCCCAACCGGCTGTAGGGTCGGGCCGTCCAGCCTGGAGGGGTGGTCGAGTGGTTGATGGCTCCGGTCTTGAAAACCGGCGAATCGCAAGATTCCGTGGGTTCGAATCCCACCCCCTCCGTCTTTCATCCCAGCCCCGTCCCTGAGTCCAGCGGCTCAGTGCCCTTCGGCCCGTTCCGCCTGCTGCCGCAGCTTCTGGAGCCGCTCCAGCAGCGATTCGTTGCTCATCCGGTTGTTGAGCCGCTCCGCCAGCAGGGGGAAGGCCATCGGGCCGGGCCGGGGCAGGCGCCGCTGCAGCCATTCACTTTCGCGCAGGCGCTGCAGGGTGCTGAGCAGCCGTCCGAGGTCGAGCTGCTCCTCCAGCACTTCACCGCGGGCCTGGGCCAGCAGCAGGTTGCCGGGTTCATGGCGCTCGAAGACATCGAAAAGCAGGGCGGCGCTGATCTGCAGCTGGCCGCCGGAGCGGGCCTGGCCGGGATAGCCGTTGACCACCAGTCCACTCACCTGGGCGATGGAACGGAACCGACGCCGGCACAGCTCCGACAGGTTGACCGCCCGCTCCAGATCCTCCAGCAGCCCTTCAGGATCCAGCAGGGTCTGGTTGTGCAGCTCAAGCAGCTCCTCGAAGGGGTAGTCCCGGGCCGCGAGAAGCTCGAAGCCGTCGTCGTTCACCGACACCGTGAAGGTGCCGGGATGGTGGCGGGCCAGCCGCCACGACCAGAGGAAGCCCAGGCCCTCATGCACGAAGCGTCCTTCGAAGGGGTAGGCGTAGAGATGGCTGCCCTCCCGGGTGTGGCACACCTCCACCAGAAACTGCTGGCTCCGGGGCAGGGCGGAGAGCAGTACCTGGCGCTCCAGCAGCGGCCGCAAGGCCTGCAGCTCGGGTGTGTCCAGCGTGAATCCCTTCTCCCCATCGAGGGCGCGGGAGCAGCGATCCACCTCCTGGCGCAGGTGGGTGCTGAGCAGGTCGGAGAGGGCCATCTGGCCACCCCCCCAGGCCGGCACCATGGCGCTGCGGCGTGTCGTGGCCTTGACCATCGCCGTCATCTCCCGCAGCCGCACGAACTCCAGCTGGCGGCCGGCGAAGAAGAAGACATCCCCCGGTTTGAGCCGGCCGATGAACACTTCCTCCACATGCCCCAGCACGGCCCCACGCACGAAGCGCACGGTCACGGCCCGATCGGCGCTGATCGTGCCGATGTTGAGCCGGTGCAGGCGGGCCACGGCCATCTCCCGCACGACGAAACGCTGGGGGACGCCCGCGCCTGCCTCCGGCGGCTCCCTCTCCAGCTTGCGGTAGCGCGGGTAGGCCCCCAGGCAGTCGCCACCGTGCTCGAGAAAGCGCAGGCACCAGTCCCAGCGGCTCCGCTCCAGCTGGCGATAGCTCCAGGTGCGGCGCACGGCCTGAAATGTCGCCTCGGACTCAAAGCCCGGACCACAGGCCAGGGTCACCAGGTGCTGGAGCAGCACATCCAGCGGCTCCTGCGGCGGGCGGCGGTGTTCCACCAGCCCCTCCCCCAGCCCCCGGCGCATCGCTGACACCTCCAGCAGTTCCAGGGCGTTGGTGGGCATGAACAGCACCTGGGCCGTGCCCCCGGGCTGATGGGACGAACGCCCCGCCCGCTGCAGCAGGCGGGCCAGGTTCTTGGCGCTGCCGATCTGCACCACCCGCTCCACGGGCTGGAAGTCGACCCCCAGATCGAGGGAGCTGGTGCAGACCACCCAGCGGATCGTGGCGGCCTTCACCCCCGCCTCGATGGCTTCACGGGCGGACCGGTCGATGGCGCTGTGGTGCAGGGCCAGGGACCCTTCCATCTCGGGGCAGGCGAAGCGCAGGCACTGGTGCCAGCGCTCGGCCTGGTTGCGGGTGTTGGTGAACAGCAGCGTGGAGACCGTGGGCTCCATGGCCGCCACCAGCTCCTCGTACATGCGCAGGCCCAGATGGCCGCCCCAGGGGAAGCCGTCGATCGTGTCGGGCAGAAGGCTGCGGATCTGGGTGTCCCGCCGGATCCGCGCCGTGATGATCAGCGGCTCGATGCCGGCACCCACCGCGGCCCGGGCCGCCTCCTCCAGGTTGCCGATGGTGGCACTGATCGCCCAGGTGCGCAGGGCCGGCCGCCGGCTCCGCAGCCAGCTCAGGCACAGCTCGCTCTGGGAGCCCCGCTTGCTGCCCATCAGCTCGTGCCATTCGTCGATCACCACCGCCTCGAGGTCGGCGAACAGCGCCTCGGCCCTGGGGCTGGCCAGCAGCAGCGACAGGGACTCCGGGGTGGTGATCAGGATCTGCGGCGGCGTCTTCAGCTGCTTGCCGCGTTCGTGGCTGCTGGTATCACCGTTGCGCAGTCCCACCCGCAGCGGCCAGCCCATGGTGTCGATCGGTTCCCGGATCGCCAGCAGCAGGTCGCGGCTCAGGGCCCGCAGAGGTGTCAGGACCACCAGGCGCAGACCGCCCTCCGGTCCGGCGCCCCCGTTTTCGGCCAGCATCGCCGCGATCGGCCCCATCACGGCGGCGTAGGTCTTGCCCGAGCCTGTGGGGACCTGGATCAGGCCGCTGGCCCCCTCCAGGTAGGCCCGCCAGCACTGCCGCTGGAAGGGCATCGGTCGCCAGCCACGGCAGGAGAACCAGGCCTCGATGGGCCGCAGCGCCGCCGCGGTGGAAGGGGTCAAGGGGGGCGGCGGATCAGGTGGAGAGCACGGCCACCACCACGGCGGCGATGGCCAGGATCACCGCCCCCAGCACGACCCCGGCGGCGACATTGCCTTTGCGAATCTCGGCGCGATAGTCGATCGGCGAGAGGCGATCGAAGAGCAGCAGCCCGAGGTAGATGAGGATGATGCCCAGAAAGGTCCAGCCGACCATCAGCAGCATCTGGAGCAGTGGTTTGACCATCCCCTCGTTTCAACGCCGCCACCACCGTAGGGATGGACAGGAGGTCAGCTCCTGATGGCGCCGGCTTCCCTTGGCGGGCGTCGCGATCCGGCTCTGCTGCTCTGGCCCCTGGCCGGCCTGGTGCTGCCGCTGCTTCCCCTGCTGGTGTTGTTGCTGTCGGCCCTGGAGGGGCCACGCCGGCTGGTGATGGTGGTGCCGGAGGGTCAGCGGGTGTTGAGCGCCCCCTTCGTGTTGGAGGACGGTTGGTTGGGCAGTCCCCGGCTGGCGCTGACGGCCGAGATCCCGACCAACAGCTCGATCGCGCTGGACGTGGCCCTCCTCGACGCCAGCGGCCGCTCCGTGCTGGACCTCACCAAGGAAGGTTGGCGCGCCAGTGGCGTCTGGGCGGAGGAGGGGGAGAGCGGCACCTGGCAGGAAGACGAAGCGGGCCTGGCGCTGCCGCTGCGTCCCGGCCGCAGCGGCCGCTTCCAGTTGGCGGTGCAGGTGCAGGATCTGCTCGACGAAGCGGGCCAGCCGCTGCCCAATCCGGTTGTCGTGCGCGGCAGCGTGCGCAACCACAGTGTTGATGCCCCGCTGCTGTTGTTCACCGCCATGCTGTCGCTGGCGGTGGTTCAGGTGCTGCTGCTGGCCTGCTACGGCGTCAGCCGGGGCCGCTGGGTCCGGCGCAGCCAGGAGGCAAGCGCCGCGATCCGCTGCGGGGCCGGTGGACCGGGGCTGGTGCGGCTGGGCGTGGTGGCGCGCTGGGAGCTGCCCCATGACGATCCGCCCCTGGGGTCGCCCCCGGGCCCAGCGGCCCTGGAGCTACGGGTGAGCGATGCCCAGGGGCGCCCCCTCCTGCAGCATCGGGAGATGGTGGCAGTGGCCCACCGCTCGAATGACGGCGACCACTGGTTGTCCGTGCACCTCACCCAGCACCTGCGGCTTCCGGAACACGGCAGCTACCGCTTTCGCGTGGCGCTGCCGGAGGCATTCCGTGTTGATGGCGACGCCTGGGAGATCGAATGGCTGCAGCTCACGGTCGAGGACGGTCGGATGACCGCCTGGCCGGTGTCCGTTCTGCCCCTGGCTGGGGCGGTGGAGGGCCGCTGAGATGGCCGATGAACGGGGGCTGATGCTGCTGCTGGCCGTGGCGGCGGTTGCCATCGGCACCGTCACGGCCGTGACCCGCCCCGGCCTCTGGCGCCTCGGCCAGGACGGCACCCCCACAGCCGGCAGCGGAGTGCGCTATGGCGGCAGCTACCGGGCCGGGCGATGGGTGGCGGCCCCGTCCCGACGGCAGGACTGGTCCGGCTTCCAGGGGCGCGGTCCCGGCGCGGCCAAGTGACGCCTCGGCGCTTTGCGGCCCTCACACCCCTGCAGGTGCGCGTGCTGCTGGCGGCGGCGGCCCTGTCCTCCAGCGTCAGCCTCGTGCTGGAACTGATGCTGGCCACCCAGGCCAGCTACCTGCTGGGCGACCATGCCCTGGCCACCGGCGTGGTGATCGGCACGTTCCTCGCCGCCATGGGCCTGGGCGCCTGGCTGAGCCAGTTCCTGGCCGTTGGCCCCGAGCCCGGCTTCGCCCTGCTGCAGTGGTTTCTGGCCGTGGAACTGGCCCTGGCTCCCCTGTGCCTGCTGGCGCCCCTGGCCCTGTTCGCCCTCTTCCGGGTGGGCGGGCCGGTGTGGCTGGGCCTGGTGGTCTGCACCGTGCTGGTGGGGGTGCTCGGTGGGATGGAGGTGCCACTGCTGACCCGGTTGCTGGAGTGCGGTCAGCAGCTCCGGGTGGCCCTGGCCCGGGTGCTGGCCCTCGATTACCTGGGGGCTCTGGTGGGGGCCCTGCTGTTCCCCCTGGTGTTGCTGCCCTGGCTGGGCCTGCTGCCCACCGCCGGACTGCTGGCCCTGGTGCCGTTGGCCAGTTGCGTGGCCATCGCTGTCGTGTTTCCGGTGGGGGGCCGCTGGCGCCGCGCGATCGCCGTGGCTTTCCCTGTGATCGCCCTGGCCGGCTGGGGACTCGTTCCCCTCGGGGATCGGATCGAGGATGGCCTCTACGAAGATCCCGTGGTGAGCCGTCTGCAGAGCCGACACCAGCGCATCGTGCTCACCCGCCGCCGCGACGACCTGCGCCTGTTCCTCGATGGCCAGCTGCAGTTCTCGAGCCTCGATGAGTACCGCTACCACGAGGCCCTGGTGCATCCGGCGATGGCGTTGCAGGGCCGGCCGCAGCGGGTGCTGCTGCTGGGGGCCGGCGATGGCCTGGCCCTGCGGGAGGTGCTGCGCTGGCCCGCGGTGCGGCAGGTGGATGTGGTGGAGCTCGACCCGGAGATGGTGCGCCTGGCGAAGGAGCAGCCGTTTCTGCGGCGCCTCAACGGCGCCAGCCTGGAGGACCGGCGGGTGCGGCTCGTGATCGGTGATGCCTTCGAGCGGGTGCGGCAGCTGCGGGGCAGCTACGACGTGATCATCGCCGACTTCCCCGACCCGGCCACACCGCCGCTGGCCCGCCTTTACAGCGTCACTTTCTACGGGCGCCTGCTGCGGCGTCTGGCCCCCGACGGGATGCTGGTCACCCAGGCCTCGACGCCGTTCTTCAGCCCCAAGGTGCTGGCCTCGATCCAGGCCACCCTGGCGGAGCTGAACCTGACCACCCGGCCCTACGGCGTGGACGTGCCCAGCTTCGGGCCCTGGGGATTCGTGCTGGCCCACCGGGGTCGGCAACCATCGGCACAGGCTGTGCTGCCCTTCCAGGGCCGGTGGATCGACCAGGGACAGCTCGACCGGCTCTTTCCCCTGAGCCGGGATCTGGCCCTGCCGCCGGGGGAGCGGGTGTTGCCCAACCGCCTGCACCGGCCGGTGCTGGCCGACTACCAGCGCCAGGGCCGCTGGCGGGAGAACTGATCGGCGCCAGCGTTCATAAGCTGAGCCAGCCGGCCGTGATGGTCCGGCCCCTGCGCACCGATGGCTGTCTGGCTTCTTCTGCCCCTGCTGCTGCTGGCCGCCGTTGTCCTGCTGCTGCTTCGGCGCTCACGGCTGCGGCGCCAGGCACCCAAGCTGCTGGGCCGCACCCTGTTCACCCTGACCACCGGCGACATCGTCCAGTACGACGGCCGTGACTGGGTGGTGGAGGACCGGCTTCTCTACGACGACGCCGGCTTCCAGTGGCTGGAATACCTGCTGCGCGACGGCGGCGATGGCCGCTGGCTCAGCGTCTGCGAGGACGACTGGCTGGAGGTGAGCTGGCTGGAGGACGCCCCGGCCTCGGAGCTGGAGGGTCTGACCGCCGACTTCCCCGATCACCTGCGCTGCCGCGGTCAGCTCTATCACCTGAAGGAAACGGGCCGGGCCTCGGTGAGCGCCGCCGCCCGGGTGATGAACCGGCGCCTGCAGGGCTGCCGCTTCGGTGATTACGAGGGGGAGGATGGCCGCGTGCTCTCCCTGGAGCGCTGGGAGCAGGGAGAAGATCCCGGCCCACCGGAGCTCAGCCTGGGCCGGCGCATCGACCCTGCCGCCCCGGTGCTGCTGCCCGGTGATGGCCGCACGGTTTTTCGCTGAGCACTCTATCGCTGAGAAGCCGATCGCTGAGCAGCGGCTGAAACCTCCAGCAGGGCCTGGGCGGTGCTGAGGCTGTCGGCCGATTCGGGGGTGCGGTCGCGGCGCCAGCGCAGGATGCGGGGGAAGCGCACGGCCAGGCCACTGCGGTGACGGCTGGAGCGTTGCAGGCCCTCGAAGCCCAGGGTGAAGACCTGCAAGGGCTCGACGGCCCGCACCGGGCCGAAGCGCTCGGTGGTGTGGCGGCGGATCCAGTGGTCCAGCTCGGTGATCTCGCTGTCGTCGAGCCCCGAATAGGCCTTGGCGAAGGTCACCAGACGGCCCTCGCCATTCCAGAGGCCGAAGGTGTAATCGGTGTACAGATTGGCGCGGCGGCCGCTGCCGGCCTGGGCGTAGAGCAGCACCGCATCGAGCTCCATCGGCTCCAGCTTGTGCTTCCACCACAGCCCGCGGCGCCGGCCGACGCCATAGGCCGAATCGAGGGCCTTGAGCATCAGCCCCTCGGCGCCCACCGAGCGGGCCTGCTGCCGCAGCGTTTCCAGGTCGTCCCAGCTCCCCAGCGGCAGCACCGGGGAGAGGCGCAGGAGCCCGGCGGCGGGGGTGGGAACCGCCTCAGGCAGCCCCCGCAGCAGATCCTCCAGGGCGGCGCGGCGCTGGAACAGGGGCTCGGGGCGCAGGTCCTGGCCTCCCCTTTCCAGCAGGTCGTAGGCGACGAAGGCCGCTGGGCACTCCCGCAGCAGGGCGGCGCCGGGCTTCTGCCGACCCAGCCGCCGCTGCAGGGGTCCGAAGCCGGCGGGCTGGCTCGCTTCTGCCGGCCAGACGGTGAGCTCCCCATCCAGCACCGTGCCCGCCGGCAACCCCTGGGCGACCACCTCCAGTTCGGGGAAGCTGGCGTTGATCAGTTCCTCGCCGCGGCTCCAGAGAAAGGTCTGGCCGTTGCGCCGGATCAGCTGGGCCCGGATCCCGTCCCACTTCCACTCCACCTGCCAGCCGGCGGGGTCGGTGGCCTCCAGGCGTTCCGTCTCCAGGGGGGAGGCCAGGCAGAAGGGGTAGGGACGGCTGATCGGGGCGGCCACCCCGGCCTCCAGGGGCGCCAGCAGGGCCTCCATCGCCTCTGGGGAGGGCTCGAAACCGCCCATCAGCCGGTGGGCCAGCTCCGCCTCCTCCAGACCGGACACCTGGGCCAGCGCCTGGATGACCAGGCCCGCGGCCACCCCCACCCGGAAGCCGCCGGTGAGCAGTTTGTTGAACAGGAAGCACTGGCCGTCGGGCAGGGCGGCCCAGATCGTCAGCACCGCCTGCGCCTGCGCCTCCCCCTCCAGAGCGGCCAGGGCCGGTAGCCGTGATTCCATCCATTCGGCCAGGGGCAGCTCCAGGGGCGCTGCCGGCAGCAGGGCCAGCTGGGGGAGCAACAGGGCGATGGTCTCCGCCGAGTCCCCCACCTGGGCGTGGCAGGAATCGAACAACCACTCGGGTAGCCCCGAACGCTCCAGGCAGATCTGCCGCAGCCTTCGGCCGGTGATCAATCGCCGCCGCCGCTTGCCCAGCAGAAGGGCCAGGGCCCAGGCACCATCGGCCGGCTCCACCGCCCCAAAATGGTCCGCCAGCGCGACCACCCGCTCCCGGGTGCCGGCGGCGCGCTCCAGCTGCTGGATCAGGTCGGCAAAGGCCTGCATACGGTCAGACCAGCGGCGCTTCCGGCAGCCCCAGCTCCCCTCGCCAGTCGGCCAGGGGGCGCTCCCAGCCTTCCTCGAGCTTGGCGCTGATCAGGCAGCGGGCCACACCGAAGACACTGTCGCGTTCCGTGGGGTTCGTCAGGAAGGCGGCGAGGCTGGCCACCATCCGCAGCGACTGCAGGCGGTCTTTGACGTTGAACAGCCTCGAGGCAGTCCCAGCTGAACGGCCGATCCAGTCTCGGTCCTTGGCCTGGACCTGGACACAGGTCGACCGCCTCAGGACGCAGCCTCCCCCTCGTCGCTGCGCTGCCCCTCGAAGGCCCGCCCCAGGGGTTCCGCCGCCAGGCCCTGCTCCTCCCGCAGGAAGCGGGCCAGGCCGTCGCTGTTGCCGTGGGTCACGTACACCTGCCGGGCGCCGGAGTCCACCACGGTGCGCAGCAGGCCGTCCCAGTCGGCGTGGTCGCTGAGGGCGAAGCCCCGCTCGAAGCCTCGCCGCCGCCTCGCCCCGCGCACCGCCATCCAGCCGCTGACGAAGGCCGTCTGGGGACTGACGAACCGTTTCATCCAGGGGGAACGGTGGGCCGATGGCGGTGCGATCACCAGGCGCCCCGCCAGCGATTCGCTGCGGGGGAGCTCACTCAGCGGCTGCGTCGGGGGGAGCACCACCCCTGCGCTTCGGTAGGGCGCCATCAGGGCCTGCACCGCCCCGTGGAGCAGCACCTCCTCCTCCACCCCCAGCGCGGCCAGTTCCGCCAGCAGCCGCTGGGCCTTGCCAAAGGCATAGGCGAACAGCAGCGAGGGTCGCTGGGGGGCCTCCCGCCACCAGGCCAGGATCTCGGCCGCCACTTGCTTGCCAGGGCGCCAGCGGTAGATCGGCAGCCCGAAGGTGGCCTCCGTGATCAGCACGTCGGCGGCCACCGGTTCGAAGGGGGCGCAGCTGGGGTCGGCATCCCGCTTGTAGTCGCCACTGATCAGCCAGGTTTCGTCGCCGGCGGTGATCCGGATCTGGGCCGAGCCCAGCACGTGTCCGGCGGAATGGAACGACACCCGCGCCCCGCCGAGGCTCCGCTCCTCGCTGTAGCCCACCGCTGTCAGGGCAATGCCGGCCCCAAGCCGCTGCCGCAGCACGCCCTCGCCCGTGGCCACCGCCCAGTATTCGCCACATCCCGGCCGGGCATGGTCGGCGTGGCCATGGGTGATCAGGGCCCGGCTCACCGGCCGCCAGGGGTCGATCCAGGCGTCCGCGGCCGGACAGTACAGCCCCTCGGGGGTGAGCTGGATCAGGCCGTCGCCCGGCAGGACCATGGTGTGTGCAGGCCCAGACGGCGCCGATGGCGGAGGGTGCCGGCATCCTGGCGACCCCGGCCCATTGACGGCGAGGGCGCTTCCCCCTAGCCATGGGCCAGTGATGGTCTGCGGCTCCATGGCACTCGACACCTATCGCGAGGAACTGGAGGCCACCGCGATGGCCCTGGCCCGGCCGGGCACCGGTCTGCTGGCGGCGGATGAGTCCACCGGCACCATCGGCAAGCGCTTCGAGGCGATCGGCCTGGAGAACAGCGAGGACAACCGCCGCGCCTACCGCACCCTGCTGGCTACCGCCCCCGGCCTCGGTGAAACAATCAGCGGCGTGATCCTCTACGAGGAGACCCTGTTTCAGGACGCTGCCGCCCTGCCGGGCCAGCCGGCCGGATCGATCCTTGATCTCTTCCAGGCCCAGGGGGTGGTGGCGGGGATCAAGCTGGATCTGGGCGTGGAACCCCTGGCGGGCGGCCTGAGCGGCGAGACCTGGTGCACCGGACTGCGAGGGCTGCGGGAGCGGGCGGCCCGCGCCTACGCCCGGGGCGCCCGCTTCGCCAAATGGCGGGCGGTGCTGCGCATCAGTGCCGATGGCTGTCCCTCGGAGTTGTGCGTGCGCGAGAACGCCTGGGGGCTGGCCCGCTATGCCCGCACGGCCCAGGAGGAGGGGCTGGTGCCGATCGTGGAGCCGGAGATCCTGATGGACGGCGACCACGACATCCTCACCACGGCCGCGGTGCAGGAGTGGGTGCTGCGCAGCGTCTACGAGGCCCTGGGCCAGAACGGGGTGTTCCTGGAGGGCACCCTGCTCAAGCCCTCGATGACCCTTCCCGGTGCCGACGGCGCCGAGCGTCCCAGCCCCGAACAGGTGGCTGCCTTCACCGTGCGTACCCTGCGGCGCAGCGTTCCCCCAGCCGTTCCAGCGATCCTGTTCCTCTCAGGCGGCCTGGGCGAGGAGGAGGCCAGTGTGTTCCTTTCCGCGATCCACCACGCCGCGCCCGACGCTCCCTGGCACCTGGGGTTCTCCTACGGCCGGGCCCTGCAGCACTCCTGCCTGAGCCACTGGAAAGGGACCGATGCCGTAGCGGGTCAGGCGGCCCTGCTGGCCCGCGCCCGGGCCAACGGGGCGGCCGCCCGCGGGGCCTATGTGGCCGGTTCCGAACCCTCGGACGATGCCGCCTCCCTGTTCGTGGCCAATTACAGCTATTGAGCCAGGGGAGCCCCAGGCGCCTGCGCTCTTGCCTCAGGCACTCATCGCCAGCATGCGCTCGATCGGCACCAGGGCCCGCCGGCGGATCTCCTCGTCGAGTTCGAGGGCCGGCGCCATGGTGTGAAGGCACTGCCACAGCTTCTCGAGCGTGTTCAGCCGCATGTAGGGGCAGGCGTTGCAGCTGCAGCCATCGGCACCCGGAACCTCATAGAGGGTCTTACTGGGGGAGCGGCGGCGCATCTGATGCAGGATGCCCGGCTCGGTGAGCACGATGAAGGCGGGGGCCGCACTGGTCTCGGTGCGCTGCAGGAGCTTGCTGGTGGAACCGATGAAGTCGGCCAGATCCAGCAGATGCTGCTGACACTCCGGATGGGCGATCACCTCGGCTTCGGGGTGCTCCATGCGGAGCTGCAGCAGCGCCTGCTCGCTGAAGGTTTCATGGACGATGCAGCTACCCGGCCAGAGGGTCAGCTCCCGCCCGCTTTCGCGGGCGACCCAGCGGCCCAGGTTCTGGTCGGGGGCGAACAGGATCGGTCGATCGGCCGGCAGCTGCTGGACCAGATGCACGGCATTGCTGCTGGTGCAGATCAGGTCACTCTGGGCCTTCACCGCCGCTGAACAGTTGATGTAGCTCACCACGATGTGGTCCGGGTGCCGGCGGCGGAAGTCGGCGAAGGCGTCGGCCGGACAGGCATCGGCGAGGCTGCATCCCGCCTCCAGGTCGGGCAGCAGCACGGTCTTGCCGGGGTTGAGGATCTTGGCGGTCTCGGCCATGAAGTGAACGCCGCAGAAAACGATCACCTCGGCCTCGGTGCTGGCCGCCTTGCGGGAGAGCTCGAGGGAATCACCGATGAAATCGGCGCAATCCTGGATGCTGTCGTCCTGGTAGTAGTGGGCCAGAACGATGGCGTTACGCTCCTTTTTCAGGGCCTCGATGCCGGCGGCCAGCTCATGGCGGGGTAGGACCACTCCGGGATCTGCGGGGGACGGTTGTGCAGCGTCGCCCGGTGGCCGCCCATTGTGGAGCGGTGCCTGGGTCAGCGTCTGCGTGAAGACCAACCGTTGCCCCTTCTCATGCACGATGATCCGAGTCTAGGAAGCGGTTGGTATTGGCTGAGCTGAACATCGCCATCGCCGGGGATCTGCACGATCAGTGGGATCGCAGTGACCACGACGTCCTGGAACGGATCCGTCCGGACGCCCTGCTGCTGGTGGGAGATTTCAGCGACGGCAAGTCCCGCATCCCTGAGCTGCTGGCCACGTTGGAGCTGCCTGTGGCCTGCGTGCTCGGCAACCATGATGCGGGCAAGGACGGCAGTGGCCGCACCCTGCGCCATCAGCTCGAGCTGCTGGGTGACCGGCACTGCGGCTGGGGCCTCAGGGAACTGCGTCCCCCTGGGCTGGCCGTGGTGGGGGCCCGTCCCGGGACCGCCGGCGGCGGCTACCACCTCTCCAAGGCCGTCAGGGCCGTCTATGGGCCTGTGGGCCTGCAGGAGTCCGCCGAACGCATCAGCCGGGCGGCCCTGGCGGCCGATCCCCAGCTGCCCCTGGTGCTGCTGGCCCATTCCGGCCCCAGTGGCCTGGGCACCCAGGTGGACGACCTCTGCGGCCGGGACTGGAAGGCCCCCGCCTGCGACTGGGGCGACCAGGATCTGGCCCTGGCGGTGGATCAGATCCGCCGCCGCCGCCCCCTGCCCCTGGTCATCTTCGGCCACATGCACCACGCCCTGTGCCACCACCAGGGCGAGCGGCTCAGCTTCCGTCGCGACGCCCACGGCACCGCTTTCCTCAACACCGCCTCCGTTCCCCGTCACGGGGTGGATCAGCAGGGGCGGGCCCTGCGCCACTTCAGCTGGGTCGTGTTCGCCGACGGCGACCTGCGCCACATCAGCCACCGCTGGTACGGCATCGATGGCGCTCTCCACTACGAGCAGACGCTCTGGACAGCGGCCCTGCCGGCGGCGGGCGTCCTCAGTCCTTGCTGATTTACGCCTGCATCAGCAGCCATGGCTTCGGCCACGGCTCCCGCACGGCGTCGGTGCTCTGCGAACTGGCTGCCCTGAAGCCCGACTGGCGTCTGGTGCTCTCCACCGGACTGCCCGAAGCGTTCCTGACGCTCTCCCTGGGTGAGGTTCCCTTTGAGCATCGCCTCTGTCGCTGGGATGTGGGGGTGATCCAGGCGGATGCCCTGGGGGCCGACCCCGCCGCCACCCTGGCGGCGCTCCATGCACTGGAGGTCGACCTGCCCGAGCTGGTCGAGCGGGAGGCCCGTTGGCTGGAGGCCCAGCACGAGCCGGTGTTGGTGCTGGCGGATGTGCCCCCATCGGCGGCGCTGCTGGCCCGACGGCTGCAGGTGCCGCTGGTGTGGCTGGCCAGCTTCGGCTGGGACACCATCCACGCCCCCATGGGCCCCCCCTTCCAGGCCTGGGCAGAACGCCACCGGCAGCTGTATGCCCATGGGGATCTGCTGCTCCATTGCCCCCTCTCCCTGCCGATGGACTGGGGTCTGCCGGAGGTGCGGCTTGGCCTGACGAGTTCCAGGCCCCGCCAGGACGTGGAGCGGCTGGCCCGGGAACTGGCCCTGCCGCCGGATCGGGAGCGGGTGGTGCTGGTGAGCTTCGGCGGCCTTGGCATGGCGATCGACCCGGACCTGCTGGCCCGCTGGCCCGAGCATGTGTTCATCGGTCCGGAGCCGCTGCTGGCCACGGTGCCCAATGGCCGTTGTCTACCGGCGGGCGTGCGTCCCCTCGATCTGATGCCCCTGACAGGACGGCTGATCACGAAGCCAGGCTACAGCAGCTTCTGTGAGGCCTTCAGCCAGGGGGTGGGGATTCACCTGGTGCACCGCACCGGATTTGCCGAAGCGCCGGTGCTGGAGGAGGACCTTCGCAACCACGGCTGGCACCGGCTGCTGAGCCAGGAGGCCTTCCGCCGGGGCGACTGGCAGCTGGATCAGCCCCTGGAGCCCCCCAGGCACGGCCCCCTGCCCGTGGATGGGGCGTCCACCGCCGCGCGGGCGATCGTTTCGCTGCTGGATGGACGATCAGCACTGCCTATGGGGTCTGCCTTCAGGATTTGATCATCTGTTCATCGAAGTCGAAGAACTTCAGTGCCTGGCTGTAACTCGAATGCAAAACGTCATTCTTGATACCAGTAGACAGTTGTTCGACCGTCACTAACACCGAATCGTTTCGACGCATTCATCGGCAAATTACCGCCAAGTCTCGGTGCTGGATTTTTCCTTTTCTTGCCACGGGATCGCTGGTTCTTCCTGATGTTGTTCTCCTGAAGACCTGGTCACACCAAGCACATCACGTCGGATTTGTTCCGTTATCCCTTTAACGGATTCTTCCCCCACTTGTCCTTCACGACCGTTTCTCTTGCCGAACCTTCAGCGCCGTCACCTGGTCCTCGCCTTCGCCGGCCTCAGCTTTGGCCTGGCCGGGCCCGTCAGTGCCGCCGACACCTCCAGAGCCTGGCAGCTGGGTCCCGAGGCCCGTGTGGCCCCCGCCCGGGTGGCGATGTTGACGCCCCTGCCGGCCGCTCCCCGCGTCTTCGCCATCACGCCGGAGCGCCGGGCCCTGCTCAACACCATCCGCTACGCCGAAGGCACCTGGGCCAACGGCCATGAGGTCGGTTACCGCATCCTCTTCGGGGGCAGCCTGTTCGATTCGCTTGATCGCCACCCCAACCGGGTGATGCGCACGGCCCGCTACGCCAGTGCGGCGGCAGGTGCCTACCAGTTCATGCCCTTCACCTGGGACATGGTGACCCGGGCCCTGGGCATGCCTGATTTCGGCCCCGAGTCCCAGGACCAGGCGGCCCTGTTCCTGGTCCAGCGCCGGGGCGCCCTGCACCTGGCCGATCGCGGTGAGCTGACCCCCGATCTGGCGGCCCGTCTGGCCCCTGAATGGGCCTCCTTCCCCACCCTGGCCGGTCGCAGCTTCTACGGGCAGCCCGTCAAGCGTCTCAACGATCTGCGCAGCTTCTACGAGCAGAACCTGGCCCAGCTGCGCAACGAATCCGCCGCCGTCTGGGAAGACGTGGCCATTCGCCAGGTGCCTCCGGCCTGCAGCGATGACAGCCTCTCCTGCCAGCTGGAGCGGGTGGGTGGAGCCTCCAAGGCCCCCTAGCCCCTAGCCCTCAGCCCTCGCCCTTGCCCTGAAGGCGCACGCCTCCCATGGTCTTCTGGGCAATCAGGTAGGCCAGCACCGACGCCCCCAGGAACCCCAGCACGTTGCGCAGCAACGGCAGCACGTCGTTGGTGCGGGTGATGATCGGCCCCATGCCCAGGGCCACGAACAGGATCACCCAGAGGGGTGACAGCAGCAGCACCCAGGTCCATTCCACCCGGCGGCCCACCTGGCGCGGAAAGGCCGCGAACCCCACCACCAGGCCGCCCAGGATCGAGGTGCAGAGCGTGAGAATCCACTGCTCCTGGGGCAACCCCGGCACCACCTGGCAACCGCCGATGGCCAGGCACCCTTTGACGGCGTGGATCGCGGACAGGATCGAACCGTCCTCGCCGTGGTCACGCACGTAGAACTGGTTGCCGTAGCGGGTCTGGAGTTCCACCCAGAAGGTTCTGGGCATCAGGGCGAACAGGGCCTCCCCCACGTTGAAGTTGAGCAGGTTGCCGCCACGGGGATCGGCGACCAGCAGCAGGCTGCGCTCGTCCAGGTCCCAGAACCCTTTGACGGCCAGACCGGGGGTGCGCTCGTACTGGGTCAGGACCCGCAGCTTCCAGCCACTGGTGGCCTCGAAGCTCTCCAGCTCGGCCTCCAGCTCCCCCCGTTCGCCATCGGTGAGGGCTTTGGCCAGGTCGATCACCGGGGTGGGGTGATCGGGCAGCAGCTGGGGGTTGTCAGCGGCGTAGGCGGCAGCCCCCAGCCCCGGCAGCAGCCAGGTGGCCACCACCAGGGTGAGGGTGGCCAGTAAGGCTCCCAGCCGCCGTCCCGGCCCACCGCGCCAGCGCCTTCCCGCGCAATTCCGCGTCGTTCCCATGGCTGCCCCTGCCGCTGTCGCCATCGCCATCGCTCGTGCTCCCATCCGTCAGCATTCTCACCGAGTCACCCTGACGCCGCGTGCAGACCCCCCATTCCGGCTCCCCGGCAGTTCCTGAGTGGCTCAGCCAGCGAATGCAGGCCGCCGGTGGGTCGGTGCCGTTCCTCGACTACATGCAGTGGGTCCTGCATGATCCGGAGCATGGGGCCTACGGGAGTGGTCGGCTGGCGATCGGCCCCCGGGGGGACTTCGCCACCGCCCCCTCCCTGGGGCCGGAGTTCGCCGAGTTACTCGCCCCCCAGCTGGCCCAGTGGCTGGCCCGGCTTCCGGCTGACGCCCCCCTGGCCCTGGTGGAGACCGGTCCAGGGGAGGGCCAGCTGGCCCAGCAGCTGGCCGAGGCGCTCCATGCCGGCTGGCCCAAGCTGGCCGGGCGCACCGAGCTGGTGCTGGTGGAGCCGAATGCCGGCATGGCCCAGCGGCAACGGCAGCGCCTCCGTGCCTGCCCGTTGCCGGTGCGCTGGATCGATTTCGAAACCATGGCCAGGGCCCCACGGCAAGGCGTGGTGCTGGCCCACGAAGTGCTCGATGCCCTGGCCATCGAGCGCATCGAGCGCCGGGACGACCAGTGGTGCCGCCAGCGGGTCGTTCTGCGGGGGGACAGCCTGAGCCTGGAGGCCGCGGAGCCACTGCATGGGCCCGTGCTCAAGCAACTGGAGGGCCTCGGCCTTCTGCCCCTGGATGGGAGCCGGCCGCCGGGCTGGTGCACCGAGCTCCATCCCGGGCTGGAACCCTGGCTGGCCGCCTGCGGCGAAGCGCTGAGCGAAGGGTGGTTGCTGGTGATCGATTACGCCCATGAGGCCCGTCGCTATTACGCTCCCCAGCGCTCCGCCGGCACCCTGATGGCCTACCGGCACCAGCGGGCCAGCGGCGACCCGCTGCGGGAGCCGGGTTTATGGGACCTGACGGCCCATCTCTGTCTCGAGACCCTGGAGGCGGCGGCCCGGGCCGCCGGCTGGCAGCCCCTGGGCGGCTGCCGGCAGGGAGAGGCCCTGCTGGCGCTTGGTCTGGCCCAACGCCTGCATGGGTTGCAGCAGCAACCCTTGTCCCGGTTGGGGGAGCTCCTGCAACGGCGTGAAAACCTGCTGCGGCTGGTGGATCCAGCCGGTTTGGGTGAGTTCCGCTGGTTGGCCTTCCAACGGGGCCCAATGGAATCGGGACCGCCTGCGAGGCCTCAGCCAGCGCCCCTGTTTCTCAGCCAGCCGTCGGGCTGATCGCTGGCCTTCCCCTTACATCTCCAGATCAAGTCCTGCTCAATCCTGCAGGGGCTAACGGTGATGAACGGTGACGGCCTCACCAACGGCAGGGAGCAACTGCGGCAGAACCCTTGAGGAGGCTCAGAACCACTCCGACTGGGCTTCGTCCTGGGAATTCACCTTGGCGTGGGGGGTCGTGCGGCGGAACTCCATGGTGATGCTGCGCTTCTGCTCACCATCGGCGGCCAGGGCCTCGATCGGATAAAGCTGCTGACCATCCCGGAAGGGAACCTGGAGCCGGAAGGTTCCATCCGAAGACAGGGGGATCTCCTCACCGCCGATGGTCAGGCGGGCGGAGGGATCGGTGGCCCCGTAAACAATCAGTTCGGCATCGGCCACCAGCCAGAAGGAGCGCTGGCGAGCGGCCACGCCGCCGATGCCGGAGCCGCTGCGGCCGGAGGCCCAGGGGCCCGCACCGGAGGCGGAGAAGTCGCCGCTGCCTTGCAGGCCGGCGGCGGAGTCGATCTCATGGAAGGCCTCCGAACCGCGGCCCAGGCGGCGCCAGGGGCTGGTGGCGCTCTGGTAAAGCCGCTCGTGCAGGTCGTTGATGATCTCCCTGGTCGGCGGGGCCGACGTGCCTTCGACCGCCGGAGGCAGGGAGAAGGCAACGAAGGGGTCGGGCACGCTGATGGCCGGGCTGTCCAGCACGGGAACGTGGGCCGTGGCGGAGAAAGCCAGGGAAATCCAGCCGCCGCTGCCGCCCTTGCGGAAGCCGAGCTCCACTCTGTAGTCGCGTCCCGACAGGGGCACCGGCAGGTACCACTCGGTGGCCTGGCTTTCGACCACCACTTCCTGGAGGGTGTGGGGGTGGGTGGAGCCACCGTCGAGTCCAGTCACGTCGGCGACACGCAGGCACAGCTGGGTGGCGCCATCGGCCTGGGCCCGGCTCCTGTCGGCCGGGTTGATCGACCAACGCACCTGGGACCACTGCGGATCACGGGGCAGGAAAGCCACCCAGGAGGACTCCCCGCCGCCGCCGCTCGGCGGCGCCACGGCGGCGCTGGCGGGGGTGGCCGGTGACGATGTCGCAGGGGAAGGAGCCTGGGAGGGTGATGGCTGGGGCTCGGCCGTCTCCTGGCGGCCCCCGAGCCCGATGGTCCTGGCCAGGGCACCGAGTCGTCGCAGGGGCTGGCTCAGAAAGGTGGTGAACCGGCTGGGACGACTGCTCATGGGCCGTGGGGAATAAAAACCTTCCGGTGATGGTCTCCGATCTGGGGGGCCCGCGCCTTCCCTGTCAGCGAAAGACCACGATCCAAGCCAGGAACTCCCGGTCGTCCCCGGCAAGCAGGGACCGGATCGGGCCTGCGTGTCAGGGGGAGCCGATCGAAGCGGCGACCGCGAGGGCGGCCCTGATCGTGGCGGGATCGACATCGTCGCGGATCGTGACCGATCCCACCCCGGTGGGCAGTACGAAGCGCACCTTGCCCTGGCGCACCTTCTTGTCCACCTGCAGGGAGGACAGCACGGCGTCGGGATCGAGGGCCGGCCAGCCCATCGGCAGTCCGGCAGCCGCCACCAGCCGGCGCTGCCTGTCCTGATCCGCCTGGCTCCAGAGCCCCATCGCCACGGCGATATCACCGGCGGCCACCATGCCCAGGGCCACCGCTTCCCCGTGCAGCCAGGTGCCGTAGCCGCTGAGGTTCTCCACCGCATGGCCCAGGGTGTGGCCGTAGTTGAGGATGGCCCGCAGCCCCCCTTCCCGTTCGTCGGCGGCGACCACCCGGGCCTTGGCGGCGGCGGAGCGCTCCAGCAGACGTTGCAGCAGCTCGGGCCCGATGGCGTCGCGGCTGGCCAGGGCGCCCTGGGGATCACGCACGGCGGCCTGCTCCAGGTCGTCGAAGAGCTGCTCATCGCCGATGACGGCGTACTTGATCACCTCCGCCATGCCGGCGCGGAACTCCCGCTCCGGCAGGGTGGCCAGCACCCGTGGGTCGATCAGCACCAGCTTCGGTTGGTGGAAGGCGCCGATCAGGTTCTTCCCCCCCGGATGGTTCACCCCCGTCTTGCCGCCGATGGCGGCATCCACCATCGCCAGCAGGGTGGTGGGCACCTGCACCACGGCAATGCCCCGCAGCCAGGTGGCGGCGGCGAAGCCGGCCATGTCGCCCACCACACCGCCCCCCAGGGCGACGATCAGGGAGCCCCGCTCCAGGCGATGGTCGAAGGCGGCGTCATGGATGGCGGCCACGGTGGCCGGTGTCTTGCGCTCTTCGCCGGCCTCCAGCACCAGGGTCCGCACCACGAAGCCGCTGGACTCAAGACCCGTCAGCGCTTCAGCACCATGGAATCCCCGCACCTCCGGGTTGGTCACCACCAGCACCCGGGTGCCGCTCTGGAAGCCGCGTTCGGTCAGGAAGGAACCCAGGCGGCCGAGCAGGCCCTCACCGATCAGGATCGGATAGGGATCGGTGGCCAGGGACACCGTGATGGTGCGGTGGTCCTGCGGCACGGACGGGGCGTCAAGGGTGGGCCGAGGCTAGGCCGGTGCGGTCTGGCTCCCGACCACGGCCAGCACTGCCTCGCCATAGCTGGCGAGCTTGGCCTTGCCGATGCCGGTGATGCCGGCCAGGTCCTCGAGGGCGGTGGGACGGCGTTCGGCGATGGCGATCAGGGTGCGGTCATGGAAGACCACGTAGGGCGGCAGCCCCTGCTGGCGGGCCTGGTCCAGCCGCCAGGCCTTCAGGGCCGCCAGGAGAGCCGGATCGACGTTGTCCGCAGCGGCAGTCGGAGGCCCTCCGGCCCCACCCCCGGCCGCCGCACCGCGACGCTCCTTCGCCGCCGGCGGCAGTCGGATCTCCAGACGCGTCTCGCCCCGCAGCAGGGGTCTCACCAGGGCGTCAGCACCGAACTGCAGGCCCCCATGGCCATCGGCGGCGGCCACCAGGTACCCCCTGGCGCTGAGCTGGCGGAACAGGCTGCGCCATTGGCCCCGATCCAGTTCCTTGCCGATTCCATGCACCCCCAGCTGGTCGTGGCCCAGGCTGCGGATCCGGGCCGTCACCCCGCCCAGCAGCACGTCCACCAGGTGGGCGGCGCCGAAACGCCCCCCGGTGCGATAGACGGCGGAGAGGGCCTTGCGGGCCGGCTCGGTCACGTCCGCTCCCTGGTTCGGCTCCAGGCAGACGTCGCAGTTGCCGCAGTCGCTGCTGTCCGCTTCGCCCAGGTAGCTGAGCAGGATCCGGCGGCGGCAGCTGGAAGCCTCGGCAAAGCCGATCAGGGCGTCGAGTCGGCCGTGCTCGATCCGTTTCTGGGCCGGATCCGCATCGGACTCATCAATGAAGCGGCGCAATGGCGGCACGTCCCCGGAGCCATGCACCATCCAGGCGATGGCCGGCAGGCCATCCCGTCCCGCCCGGCCCGTCTCCTGGTAGTAGGCCTCCAGGCTCTTGGGCAGGTCCACATGGGCCACGAAGCGCACGTCCGGCTTGTCGATGCCCATGCCGAAAGCGATGGTGGCCACCACGACCACGCCACTGCCCAGGCGGAAGCGTTCCAGGGCGGCGCTGCGGGTCTCCGCCGGGAGCCCTGCGTGATAAGGCAGGGCGTCGTGGCCAGCGGCCTTCAGGGCGGAGGCGTGCTCCTCCACCCGCTTGCGGGAGCGGGCGTAGACGATGCCGGAGTGGCCCCGCTGGGTGTCGAGGAACGTCAGCAGCTGCTGCCGGGGTTCGCTTTTGTCGCGCAGCAGGTAGCGGATGTTGGGCCGATCGAAGCTGGCGAGGAACACCGCCGCCTGCTCCAGGCCCAGGCGCGCCACGATCTCCGCCCGGGTGCGGGGATCGGCGGTGGCCGTCAGGGCGATGCGGGGAATGGCGGAGAAGCGCTCGGCGAGCACCGCCAGCTGCAGATACTCGGGCCGAAAATCGTGCCCCCACTGGGAGACGCAGTGGGCTTCATCGATGGCGAACAGGGCCAGCGGCAGGGCCGCCAGGCGGTCGATCAGATCGCCGCCCAGGAGCCGCTCCGGCGACACGTAGAGCAGATCAAGCTGGCCGGCCTGCAGCTCCCGCCAGGTGGTCGACGCCGCGTCGGCGCTTTCGGCCGAATGCAGGGCGGCCGCCCGCACGCCGGCCTGGCGCAGGGCGCCCACCTGGTCCTGCATCAGGGCGATCAGCGGCGAGATCACCACCGCCGTTCCCGGTCGGCAGAGGGCCGGGATCTGGTAACAGAGCGATTTCCCGCCGCCGGTGGGCATCAGCACCAGGGCCGAGCCCCCCGCGCAGACGTGGGCGACGATGGCGGCCTGGGGGCCGCGGAAGGCGTCGTAGCCGAAGACGTCCCGCAGCACCTGCTTCGGGTTCGTCGTCATCGGGATGGCGGATCGATCGGCATCGGTGGCCTCCAGCCTCGTTGCCGATTGTGCAACGCCCCAGGTCCGGCAGGATGCACCGATGGCCACACCAACCCCTCCTGCGCCGGCACCCAGCCGCTCTGCCTGGGCGTTTCTGGCCCCCGCCCTGCTGCTGCTGGCGGTGTCGGTGCTGATTCCGGCGGCCATGGCCCTGGTGATCAGCTTCACCCGCACGGGGCTCGATGTGAGCGAGCCCCTCACCTTCGTGGGTCTGGCCAACTTCCGCCGGCTGCTGGCCGATCCGATGCTGCTGCGGGTCACCGGCACCACCTTTCTCTACCTGGTGGGGGTGGTGCCGCCGATCGTCCTGGGGGCCCTCGGCCTGGCGGTGCTGGTCAACCGCCAGCTGCCGGGCATCCACTGGTTCCGTGGCGCCTTCTACACCCCGGTGCTGGTGTCCCTGGTGGTGGCCGCGATCGCCTTCCGCTGGCTCTATGCGGAGAACGGTCTGGTCAACGGCTGGCTCGGGGCCCTGCTGGGGGATCGCTTCACGCCGATCGGCTTTCTCACCTCCACGGGCCTGGCCCTGCCTTCGGTGATGCTGGTCACCCTTTGGAAGGGCCTCGGCTATTACATGGTCATCTTTGTGGCCGGCCTGCAGGGGATCTCCGCCGATCTCTACGAAGCGGCGGCCCTGGATGGCAGTGAGGGCTGGCGCCGCCACCTGGACATCACCCTGCCCCTGCTGAGGCCCTACATCACCCTGGTGGCGGTGATTTCGGCCATTGGGGCCACCAAGGTGTTCGAGGAGGTTTACCTCATGACCCAGGGGGGACCGGCCGACAGCACCCGCACGATCGTCTACTACGTGTACGACCAGGCATTTTCGGAGCTGGAGATCAGCTACGCCTGCACCGTCGGCCTGGCGCTGTTTCTGATCGTGCTGCTGCTCAGCCTGCTCCGCTACGCCTTCGCCGCCGAGAACCCTCTGCAGTGAGGACCCGCCTGGGCCTTGACGCCCTGGTGGCAGGCTGGTCCCTGGTTCGAACGACCCTGCAGGGTGCAGACCATCCCTGACACCGATCCCCAGACGGAACCCGCTGCGATCGATGCCATCGGCATCGTCGGGGGCGGTCAGCTTGCCTGGATGCTGGCCCAAGCCGCCCGGGACCTCGGCGTCGCCCTGCATGTGCAGACCCCCGGCGCCGACGATCCGGCCACCCGCGAGGCGGCCAGTGTGGTCCTGGCTCCCGTCGATGACGTGGCCGCCACCCGGGAGCTGGCCAGCCGCTGCCGCGCCATCAGCTTTGAAAACGAGTGGATTCCCTTGGAGGCTCTGCAGGCGCTTGAGGGCCCTGGTCTCCAGTTCCTGCCGGGCCTCGAGGCGCTGCGGCCCCTGGTGAGCAAGGCGGGGCAGCGGCGACTGCTGGGCGACCTGCACCTGCCGGCCCCTCGCTGGTTCCCCCTGGCCGATGTGCTCCAGCCCGCCGCCCCCAGTCGAGCGCACGGGGGCCAGGCCGCCTTCCCGGTGAGCCAGCCACGCCCCCTTCAGTCCCCAGCGGCTCCCCGCCTTCCCGAGGGCTTCGATTTTCCGATGATGGCCAAGGCCAGCCGCGGCGGTTACGACGGCCGGGGCACGGTGCCCCTGGCCGACCTGGCCGCGCTCGAGGAGCTGCTCGCCAGGGTCGACGCCGACGACTGGATTCTCGAGGAGCTGGTGCGCTTCGAGCAGGAGCTGGCGCTGGTGGCCTGCCGCGACCGGCACGGCACGGTGGCCTGCTACCCCCTGGTGCAGACGC
The DNA here is from genome assembly GCA_943370335.1 of Bordetella parapertussis. GTDB lineage: Bacteria > Cyanobacteriota > Cyanobacteriia > PCC-6307 > Cyanobiaceae > Cyanobium. The sequence goes on from CALRQM020000006.1 coordinate 67,922, forward strand.
ACCAGCACCGACACGTCTGCGACTGGGTGCTCTTCCCCGCGCCGGTGGATCACCGGGTCGAGGTGTTCGCCCGCAACGTGGCCGCCTCTGTGCTCACCGCCCTTGATTACGTGGGCGTGTTGTCGATCGAGTTCTTCTATGGGCCCTCGGGTCTGCAGGTCAACGAGCTGGCCCCCCGCACCCACAACTCCGGCCACCTGACGATCGAGGCCTGCCGCACCAGCCAGTTCTCCCAGCAGGTGCGCATCGTCGCCGGACTACCGATGGGCGCCACCGACGCCGTGGTGCCCGGTGCCTTGATGGTCAACCTGCTCGCTCCCGAGGGTGGCGATGCCGACCAGCTGGAACGGCGCCGGGCCCTGGAGGAGCTCCCAGGCGCCCACCTGCACTGGTACGGCAAGCAAGGGGGTGGGGCCGGCCGCAAGCTGGGTCACCTCACCCTGCTGCTGGAGGGCCGCACGGACGTCGAGCGTGGGCTGGACAAACAGCGCCGGCTGGCGCAGGTGCGAGCCATCTGGCCGCTGCCTGGTTCTCCCACCTAGGATGATTTCGGACTGCTGTGTTGGTGACTGCCTTTCACAGTTTTCTGATCTGACTCCCTTTCGACGCGGGGAGTCTTCAGCGACGGCAACGTATACCGGCCTCACGGCCGGAAACGAAGCCCCGCCCCTGACTCCCCACCTGGTTCATCCAGGTCGAACACTGGGGCAAGACGGCACGGCGGTCCACCCATTTCCGTTTCGACCACCTGGTTGCGATCGGCGGATCTCGATCAGAGATGACCAAAACGCCCATGGCGGACCAGGTGGCGAAGGGCCACCGGGCTCCGGCCCGCAACTCCTGGTAGCGCAGAGCTCCGGCGAGGTCCTCAGGGGTGAAGGCCATGGAGCTGGGGAACTCCTTCATGGGCGGCTCACCAGGCAGGCATGCTGGTGGAACGTCCATCCGCCGCCGTGATCAGCGAGCTTCCGAGCTTCCAGTCGTCGTTCGAGCGCCTGCTGGCCCGTGCCCCGGGCCCCGTCTTCCCCCGTGCCCGGGCGCTCTATCTGCAGAAGTACCCCCTGGAGGGGGAGGGCCAGGACGACTTCCGCACCTTTCTGCTGGAGGAGGACATCCAGGAGAGTCCAGCCGGTGCTCTGCGGATACGGGCCCTGGCCCTGGCGGTCGTGGCCTGGGGTCAACCCTGCTTCGATGCGGATGCTGCGGCTGCCTACCTCGAACGACGCTGGGGGCTGCGTCCCCACGATCTGCAGGAGGTGGAAGGGGCGAGCTGGTTCCGGGGGGCCGGCGCCTACGGCCGCTTCTGCGCCCCGGCGGTCTACGAGCGGGCCGCTCCCACCAGCTTGCTCAGTTCGTCAGCCGATCCAGTGCCTCCTGCAGCTGATCCCGGCTCAGGCGCGTGACCACAAAAACCTCCTGAGCCGTGCTGCCCCTGCGGGCCAGCAGCTTGTGGCCGCCGGTGATCGGGCTCGACACCCGCAGGCGCAAACCGATGCTGCGGCCCTTCACCCGTGCGATCACCGCCGGCGTGATCGTGTCGATGTCCGGCAGGGTGGCCAGCCGGCGCAGCAGCGGGATGAGGCCCTCCACGTAGGTGCTGTGGGTGATCACGAGCCGGGCCATGGCCGTTCCTCAGCCCTGGCCCAAGGGTGCCATGGTCAACCCCTCGGCGCTGAGCAGCTGGTGGTAGAGCTCCCCCTGCTCCAGGGGCCCGCTCCAGACCACCGCCGACCCCTCCCCATCGATCCGGTGGGCCAGGCTCCAGGCCTGATCGGGCTGCATGCCTGGCAGGTGCCGCACCAGGGCCTCCACCACGTGCTGGAACGTGTTGACGTCATCGTCAAGGACGATGACATTCACGTTGGGATAGCGCTTCTGGAGACGTTGCCCTGCCTGGGCGGGACTTCTGGATGGAGCAACGACCATCGGTCCTTCAGCGGCTGCCGGTCACCAGCGTAGGTAACATGCGCTCACCCTTGAATCGGGCTCGATGTTGATCACCCTTGGTTGGTCCGCCCTGGCGGCCATCTTCACCTTCTCGATCGCCATGGTGGTGTGGGGCCGCAACGGTGACAACAGCATCGGTTTCTGATCTGGCTTTCCCCACCACCACCCTGCTGGCGGGTCTGGCCTCAGCTCTGCTCCTGTTCGTGAGCGTGGGCGTCATCTACCTGTCCACCGTCGAATGGCGTGACCGCCGCCGCCGTCGCTCCACCGAAGGCCGCTCCCGCTCCTGAGGCCCTTGGCTGGTCCCGGTTCAGCCACGGGTTCGAACGGGGAACCACGGGGCAGCCCATCACCCACCGAGGCCGAACCCTGTCGGCGTTTGCATGAGCCGTCCGTTCGATCGTCTGCGACGTTCTCTGGTGGCGCCGGCCCTGCCACGGCTGCCGCCGCCCCCGCTGCCGGCCACCACGGCCACGCTCCTGTTGCTGTTGCTGCTGCCTGGCCTGGCCCTGTGGCGCTGGCCCAGGCCCAGGGCCCAGGGTCTGGAGCAGCTCATGGCGGCGAGCAGCTTGCTGCAGAGCTTTGCCGCAAGTCCGGAACGGCCCGTGCCGGCCCTCTGGCGTGAGCGTTTCGGCGTCGCCCCGGCCACCCGGCTGTGGCGCGAGCAGCGCCGTACCTGGTGGCAGTTCTGGGGCCCCCATGCCGAAGGAGGGGCTTACCTGGCCGTCCAGGACAACGCCGGTGTCGGCTCCCAGCGCCCCCTGCCCGCCAATGGCCTGCGGGTGGGGAATCTGCTTGTGGTGGCGCCGGATCCCCTCTCACGGCGCCTGCTCCAGGATCAGTTGCGGCCCGATCAGCGGGCCGGGCGCGGGCTGTACAGCGCCTGTCTGCCCAGGCTGGAGAGCGGCCAGGGGGTGTTCTGGAACGCTTCCGGTCTGGGAGCCCTGGTGGGGCCGCTGGCCCCGCTGCTGGAGGCCTACCAGGAGGGTTGCCTCTCCCTGTCGCTGGAGTCCTCCGAGCTGCGCTGGCGGGGCGAAGCCACCGACCGTGCCGCGATGGCATCTCCGGCCCGATCCGTCCGCGCCCCCGACGTCGCGGCATCCACCCTGCCGCCCCTGCCGACCGACCTGCTGCTGGAACTCCAGGGATCCTCCCTGGAGCAGCTGTTCCGCGGGTTGCTGTCGCGGCAGCTGATCCGGGATCCCCTGGCGGCGCGCTACGGCATCGACACCAAGGGCCTGGCCCTGCTGCGCCGTTCCCCGTTCCGTCTGCGGCTCCAGCCCCAGGCCAGTGGCCCCTTCCAGGCCTCGCTTGAGCTCCAGGTGGCGGTCGGCCCCGACCGCCAGGCCTGGCGAGACCTGCTGCTCGGCCTGGCCCGTTCCCTGCAGGCCCAGGCCCTGCAGGACGTGCCTGGTGCCAGTCCGTCGTCCCAGGCGCAGGCGGCCACCTGGCGCCGGGAGGATGGCGTGGTGCTGGGGGGTTGGCGCTGGATCGGGGCCAGCGGGCCCAAACCCCAGCTTCTGCTGTTTCTCGGTCCGGTGCCGTCCCGTTGGCAGACCATGACCACCACTGGTGTTCGGGCGCCCGGCCCAGGGTCGCTGTGGTTGCGGGTACGCCCCCAGGGACTGGATCAGCTGGGCCTGCTGCCCGAACCGCTGCCGGATCTGGTGCGTCGCGCCGACCAGCTCGTGATGGAGGCCGCCCCCGGAGCCGGTGGGGTCAGCTGGCTGAGGGGACGCCTTCGGGTGAACCCGTGATCTCCTGCCGTTCCCGCCGGCGTCGCTCGGCGGCGACGGTTTCCTCCATGAGCTCGACGGCCATGGACATCTTCTCGAGGTTGCTGGCGTAGAGGGAGAGGTCCTTGTCGAGACGGTCCCGCAGCAGGCCGATCGAGGCGCCGATGTCGTGGGCGAGCTGGCGCAGGGCCTCGGGTTCCATGGCGTCGTCGGCGAGGGCCTGCTCCAGCAAGGCGAGCAGGCCCACGGCCATCAGGCGGGAATAGTGGAAATCCGGCCGGCGGATGCTGGCCAGGGCCGTGGCCACCGGTGCTGGTGCCCCTTCCCCCTGGGCTTCAATCCACTGACGCACCTCCTGCTGGCTGTGGCGTCCCATGGCGGCCAGGGCCTCAACGCACTGGCGGCGCAGATCAGGGCCGTCATAGCCGGAGGAGGCGCACAGGGCCTCAAACAGTGGTCCCTTCTGGTCCTCGGGCCGGTAGCCGCGGGCAAAGCCGTCGAACACCTGAACGAGACCAACGGCGAATAGGGGATCACTCTGGAAGCCCTTCTGGCGGCTCAGCAGGTGGAGCTCCACCAGCAATTCGTCGACCATGCGCCGGTAGAGGGGACCGATGACATGGGGGAAGGCGCCATGGAAGGCGCGCTTGCTGTCGGCGACGGTGAGAGCAGCGCTCACGCGGTTGGATTCTTCGTTGCTGCGACCATAGCGCTGCAGCCACTCGACCCGATCGGCGGCTGGGTAGGATCGTTTCAATCGCCTGTCTGGAGCCCATGATCCCGATCGTCATCGAGGAGTCGGGTCGCGGTGAAAGAGCCTTCGACATCTATTCCCGCCTGCTGCGGGAGAGGATCATCTTCCTCGGGGAACCGGTGACCGCGGAATCCGCCAACCGTGTGGTGGCCCAGTTGCTGTTTCTGGAGGCGGAAGATCCCGAAAAGGATATCTTCCTCTACGTCAATTCCCCGGGCGGTTCGGTCTACGATGGCCTCGGCATCTTTGACACCATGCAGCACATCAAACCCGATGTGCAGACCGTCTGTGTGGGCCTTGCGGCCAGCATGGGAGCCTTTCTTCTCTGCGCCGGAGCCAAGGGCAAGCGGAGCAGCCTGGCCCACTCACGGATCATGATCCACCAGCCCCTCGGTGGGGCCCGTGGCCAGGCCAGCGACATCCGCATCCAGGCCGATGAGATCCTCTACCTCAAGGACAAGCTCAACCGGGAGCTGGCCATCCGCACCGGACGGGATCTTGAGCAGATCCAGATCGACACCGACCGGGACTTCTTCATGTCTCCGGCCGAAGCGATGGCCTATGGCCTCATCGACAAGGTGATCGAGAAGCGGCCTATCCGTCCGGTCTGAAGCTGAACGGCTGTCAAGCCCGGTGCAGGGCTCGATCACAGCGATTCCAACATCAAAAAAGGCCTGCGTTTGCAGGCCTTTTACATGACGGCGGCGACGATGGCTCCCGGCTTCAGGTGGCCTCAGCTGGATCCGCCACGGCCACGTCCTGGTGGTTGGCGGACGCCAGATCCGCAGCCGTGAGCAGGGGGGAGAACCGGTCCTTGTCGGGAATGGCGGCGAACTCCGAGACGATCAGACGAAACTCATCGCCATCGAGACTTTCCTTCTCGATCAGCAGCTCCACCAGACGGTCCATGCAGGCGCGATGCTCGGCCACCAACTTGACAGTATCGACGTAGCAGCTCTGGACGATGTGACGCACGGCCCCATCGATCTTGTGGGCGATGGCATCGGACACATCACTGCGGGTCATCAGGTCGCGGCCCAGGAACACCTCCTGGTTGCCGGCCTCCAGTGACATCGGGCCCAGTTCACTCATGCCGAAGCGGGTGACCATCTGCCGGGCCATCGAGGCCACCTGCTGGATGTCACCGCCGGCGCCGGTGGTGACTTCCGAGTGGCCGAACACCACATCCTCCGCCGCGCGGCCGCCCAGGGCCCCCATGATGCGGGCCCGCAGCTGGGCTCGGCTCACCAGCATCTGCTCCTCGTCGGGGGCGAACCAGGTGAGTCCCTGGGCCTGACCCCTGGGAATCAGGGTGACCTTCTGGACAGGGTCGTGCTGCTTCACCAGGGTGCCCACCAGGGCGTGGCCCACCTCGTGATAAGCGATCAAACGTTTGCTGCGGCCATCGGTGAGGGGCTTGCCCTCCATACCGGCGATGATCCGGTCGACGGCGTCATCGATCTCCGCCAGGCCGGTAGCGTCCTTGCGACGCCGGGCGGTGAGGATCGCCGCCTCATTGAGCAGGTTGGCCAGGTCGGCCCCGGTGAAGCCAGGTGTGCGGCGGGCAATCATCTCCAGGGAGACATCCTCGGCCAGCTTTTTGTTGCGGCTGTGCACCTTCAGGATCGACAGGCGACCCTTGATGTCGGGGGCATCCACCTGGACCTGGCGATCGAATCGGCCGGGACGCATCAGGGCCGAATCCAGAACATCGGGACGGTTGGTGGCCGCAATGATGATGATGCCGCTGTTGCCCTCAAAACCATCCATCTCGGTGAGCAGCTGGTTGAGGGTCTGCTCCCGCTCGTCGTTGCCGCCACCGATTCCGGCGCCGCGCTGCCGGCCGACGGCATCGATCTCATCGATGAAAATCAGGCAGGGGCTGTTCTCCTTGGCCCGCTTGAACAGGTCCCGGACACGGCTGGCGCCGACACCGACGAACATCTCCACGAACTCCGAACCCGACAGGGAGAAAAAGGGCACCCCGGCCTCGCCGGCGATGGCCTTGGCCAGCAGGGTCTTGCCGGTGCCTGGGGGGCCGACCAGCAGCACGCCGCGGGGGATCTTGGCCCCCACGGAGGTGAACCGCTCCGGAGTCTTGAGGAAGGTGACCACTTCCTGCAGGTCCTGCTTGGCTTCCTCGACGCCGGCCACGTCATCGAACTTGACACCGGTTTCGGCTTCCATGGCGAAGCGTGCCTTGGACTTACCGAACTGCATGGCCTGACCAGGCCCGCCGGGCATGCCCGAGGAGCGTCTGGCCAGGAAAATCAGCGAGCCGATCAGCAGCAGTGGGAACAGCAGGTTGCCCAGCAGGCCCAGGGCCGGTGGGGTCGACTTGGGGGGGTGGACATCGAAACTGATGCCCTGGTCCTTCAGCTTGTTGATCAGCTCGGGGGCGACGCCGGGCAGATCCACCCGCAGCCGTTGCACCCGGTTATCGAGGTCGGGATCCACCGCTTCAATCACCGCGGTGCGGCCGCCGTCGTAGATGTCGACAGCCGTGACCCTGCCCGCTTCGACGTAATCAAGGAAGCGCCCATAACTCATGCGGGCCACAGCGGCATTGCGGGGCGCGGTGGTGTCACCGGTGGGCCCGGGCGCCAGCCGTCCCCCTGAACTCAGCAACTGCCAGCCCAAGAACAGGGCCACGGCGATCGGCAACAGCCACAGGGCAAGGACACGCCAGCGCTGATTCATGGTTGTGAAGCTTTTGAACAACCTTAAGAGCGGGCGGCCCGGCTGCGGGAGCGTTCCAGCCTCAAGCTTGCCGTCTTCGGCGGTCGGATTCCGCTCGGCTCAGCCGGCCTGAAGCCAGGGGTTGGCTTCGATGCCGCCCACGGCAAGCTCGGAGCTGCCCGCAACGGGCTCGTGGACGGGGGCCGATTCCATGACCAGCTCACGGGACTCGATCGATTCGAGCAGTTCGGGGCCGCCGAGACCGTGGGTCCATATCTCCACTTCGCTGCGTGCTGGACACTGAAAGGTCAGGAGTTCAAACGGAAAGACCACCCGTTCGAGGAAGAACTGGTCCGGCCCGATGCAGCGCAGGATAATCATGCGATCGGAGCCATTCCGGTAGCCGCAATCCACCTGTTCCGTCCTGGCCAGCTGATCCAACACCGTCTTGCGGCAACGTTCCCACCATCAAGACATTCCGGCTGTGGGGATTCGGTGACGAAGGCGACGGATTGCCACTCTTAAGATTTTCTTCTCTTCTCGTTGGCTCCACGGCTGGCTAGCAACGCGGGCCAACGCGCTGCATCCTCGCTTCCAATGCGCTGCAACTTCGCGGAGCCGCTGACGATCAGAGGCTTCGCAGGGCCGCAATCGGATCGAGCCGTGCC
>CALRQM020000007.1:0-75569 GCA_943370335.1 Bordetella parapertussis
TCACCGCCAACCGCTTCTGGAGCCAGATCTTCGGGATCGCCTTCTCCAACAAGCGCTGGCTGCACTTCTTCATGCTGTTCGTGCCGGTGATGGGTCTGTGGACCAGCAGCATCGGCATCATCGGCCTGGCCCTCAACCTGCGGGCCTATGACTTCGTGAGCCAGGAGATCCGCGCGGCGGAGGATCCTGAATTCGAAACGTTCTACACCAAGAACATCCTGCTCAACGAAGGTCTGCGTGCCTGGATGGCGCCCGCCGACCAACCGCACGAAAACTTCATCTTCCCTGAAGAGGTTCTGCCCCGTGGAAACGCCCTTTAATTCCGGTCTCATTTCGGTCGGGGGCAAGGACCTCGACTCCACCGGCTACGCCTGGTGGGCGGGCAACGCCCGACTGATCAACCTTTCCGGCCGTCTACTGGGGGCCCACGTGGCCCACGCGGGCCTGATGGTCTTCTGGGCCGGGGCCATGATGCTGTTCGAGGTGAGCCACTTCACCTTCGACAAGCCCATGTACGAACAGGGCCTGATCCTGTTCCCCCACGTCGCCACCCTTGGCTACGGCGTTGGACCCGGCGGTGAGGTCACCGATCTCTATCCGTTCTTCGTGGTCGGTGTTCTGCACCTGATCAGCTCCGCCGTGCTCGGTCTCGGCGGCCTGTACCACGCTCTGCGCGGTCCTGAGATCCTGGAGAACTACTCCGCGTTCTTCTCCCAGGACTGGCGCGACAAGAACCAGATGACCAACATCATTGGCTACCACCTCATCCTTCTCGGTGTGGGTGCCCTGCTGCTGGTGTTCAAGGCCATGTTCTTCGGCGGCGTCTACGACACCTGGGCTCCGGGTGGTGGTGATGTGCGTCTGATCAGCAACCCCACCCTCAGCCCCGGAGTGATCTTCGGCTACCTCACCCGAGCCCCCTTCGGTGGCGAGGGCTGGATCATCGGTGTCGACTCGATGGAGGACATCATCGGTGGCCACATCTGGATCGGCCTGATCTGCATCTTCGGTGGCATCTGGCACGTGATCACCAAGCCCTTCGGCTGGGTGCGTCGCGCCTTCATCTGGAACGGTGAGGCCTACCTGAGCTACAGCCTCGGTGCGCTGAGCTTCATGAGTTTCATCGCCTCGTCCTACATCTGGTTCAACAACACCGCTTACCCCTCGGAGTTCTACGGCCCCACCAACGCCGAATCCTCCCAGGCCCAGAGCTTCACCTTCCTGGTGCGCGACCAGCGCATGGGTGCCAACATCGGTTCCGCAATGGGTCCCACCGGCCTGGGCAAATACCTGATGCGCTCCCCCACCGGCGAGATCATCTTCGGTGGTGAAACGATGCGATTCTGGGACTTCCGCGGTCCCTGGCTGGAGCCCCTGCGGGGTCCCAACGGTCTGAGCCTCGACAAGCTCCAGAACGACATCCAGCCTTGGCAGGTGCGTCGGGCCGCTGAGTACATGACCCACGCCCCCAACGCCTCCCTAAACTCCGTCGGCGGCATCATCACCGAGCCCAACTCGGTGAACTTCGTCAACATCCGCCAGTGGTTGGCCTCCACCCAGTTCGTGCTGGCCTTCTTCTTCCTGGTCGGTCACCTGTGGCATGCGGGCCGGGCCCGCGCCGCCGCCGCCGGCTTTGAGAAGGGGATCGACCGTCAGGCCGAGCCCACCCTGGCCATGCCGGACCTCGACTGATCGCGATCAGGGAACCGTCCAATGGTTCCCTTGCCGTGGGTCCCACCCACAGCCTCCGCCCATGGGTGGGGGCTTTTTGCTGACGGTTTTGATACTCTTGATCCGTAAGGTGGGGAACTGTGAGTGCCGTTGGGAGATCCGATCGAAGATCCTTCCCGTACAGAAGCCCAAAGCCTGTGGGAAAGGGTATCTGGCAAGATCCATCGCTCACCACGCACCATCAGGGTGCTGCTGGGACCGAAGATCCAGCGGCAAGCCCAGGCCATCCAGAAGCACATCAATCACCGCAAGTTTTCTAAAGCCGCCACATCTCTACGCCGCCAGAACCCGAATGCGGAAGGTCTGATTCTGAACACGAGGATGGTGGATGCCACTACCCCATCCATCGCCCACTGGGCAGACTGGAGCCTAACGAGATATGGCTTCCAGGGAGATCTCAGCAACCAACCAAGCATCATTTTTTTGAAGGCTGTTCCAGAATGCCTGGATCTGTTCCTGCTTCACTATCTCCCCCTGATCCAGGCCTCGACCCGATTCGTTTTGGTTACGGGTGATGCCGACACCACCCTGCCCCAACAGGTTGACCAGCGGTTCCCTGATTACGTTGCCTCAGGGCTTCAGCGGCGTCTGCTAAAGCTTACGGAAGATCCAAGGCTGCTGCATTGGTACGCAGAGAATCTGGACACACCCTTGGCCGGCGTAACGCCGATTCCGCTGGGCTACTTCAACAGGGATGGCCATGGCATCTTCCAGCAGATCGTCACCGATGCGGCACCGATAAGCATTCGAAAGCGGCCACTCAAGGCCTTTTGTGCCCACTATGTACGCAAAGGTCCGCAATGGGATAACAGAAGGAAAGTCACGCTGCTGGCGAAAGATAACTGGCGAGAGTTCGTGGATGTCCACGAGGAGATTCCCAACCATGAGTTCTTCTCAACACTCGAGAAGTATCCCTTCGTGATCTGCGTCGGTGGTGGCGGGCTCGATCCGTCCCCGAAAGCCTGGACAGCTCTCCTAGCCGGCGCGATCCCGATCATCGAAAGGAATCCCACCACGGCCGCCTACACAGACCTGCCGGTGGCCTACGTCGACAGCTGGGAAGCTCAGAGTCTTGATGCCGCCAAGCTGCAGAGCTGGATTGAGGAGTTGCATCCCCATTTCACGGATCCGGTCCGGCGCCGGAGCGTGCTCGAGAGGATGTCCATGGCCAGCTGGCTGCGCCGGATCCGCGCCCATCACCCAGCCGCTTGAGCCAGCACATCTGGGTCGAGCCAGCGCCGCAGCAGGGGCAGGCTGAGCCCGATCACATTGCTGAAGCACCCCTCGAGCCGTTCCACCATCTGGCCGCCACGGCCCTCGAGGGCAAAACCTCCGGCGCAGGACAGGGGCTCTCCACTGGCCACGTAGGCCTCGATCTCCGACGGGCTGAGCGCGGCGAAGTGCACCCGGGTGGTCACCACAGCCAGCCAGGGCGCTCCGCTGCCGCCAGGCGCGGGCCGCCGCACCAGGGCATGGCCAGTGTGCAGATCGCCCCAGCCACCGGCCATGCGCCGCCAGCGGGCCACCGCCTCGGCCGCATCCCCGGGTTTTCCCCACACCTCCTGCTGCACCACCAGCAAGGAGTCACAACCCAGCACCCCCAGGGAGGGCCACGCCGCTTCGGTGCTAAGGGTGTCCGCCACGGCCTGCGCCTTGGCCAGGGCCAGCCGTTGCACGAGCTGCAGCGGATCCTGCTCCTGGATCCCCTCCTCATCCACGCCGCTCGCCTGGACCCGGTGGGGGACGCCGGCCTGCTCCAGCAGGCGACGCCGGGCAGGGGAGGCGGAAGCCAGAAGGAGCAAAGGAGAGACCGGCAGGGCTCTCCAGCCTGCCCGTCGGTTGGGGAGAATGGGGCCATGGCACAGGCCGACACCGAGTCCCTTTCTCTTGCACGGGCCGCTCTCTCGCTCCGGTGCCTTCCGTTCCGCCGCAGCTTCTACGAGGCGGTGGAAGGACAGGCCCTCAGCAGCGAGGAGCTCGCCCGCCAGTCCGAGCCGTCCTCTCCGCTCACCTTCGTTCCCCTCAGCAGCGACCGGGCCGAGGACCATTTCCTCTGGCTGATCCGGCTGGGGGTGCTGCGCCGGGAAGTGGATGGCCAGGGACTGACCGAACGGGTGAGGCTGACACCCATGGGCCGCCAGGTGCTGCGGCGCTGGCCCAGCGAGATCCCACGGGCGGGACGGCGGGAGCGGATCGTGGAAGCGTTGCGTCGCCACCGTCCCCGCCTTTGAGCCGCCCCCACCCCACCGCACCCCGGCCGCTGATGGTGCTGGGCACCAGCAGCGGCGCCGGCAAATCCCTGATGACCGCCGCCCTCTGCCGGGTGCTGCGGCGCCGTGGAGAGCAGCCCCTGCCCTTCAAGGGGCAGAACATGAGCCTGAACGCCTGGGTCGACCAGCAGGGTGGGGAAATGGCTTACTCCCAGGCCCTGCAGGCCTGGGCCGCCGGCCTGGAGCCCCGGGTGGCGATGAATCCGGTGCTGCTCAAGCCGAAGGGCGACAGCACCAGCGAGGTGATCCATCTGGGCAGCTCGGTGGGCACAGCCCGGGCGGAGCACTATTACCGCGACTGGTTCCGGCCCGGCTGGGCGGCCATCCGGAGGGGTCTGGAGGAGCTCCAGGCCGCCCACCCGGGCGGGCGACTGGTGCTGGAGGGGGCCGGCAGCCCGGTGGAGGTGAATCTGCAGGCCAGGGACCTGACCAACCTGCGGCTGGCCCAGTATCTGCGCGCCCGCTGCCTGCTGGTGGCGGACATCGAGCGGGGTGGCGTCTTCGCCCAGATCGTCGGCACCCTGGCCCTGCTGCGCCCCGTGGAACGCCCCCTGATTGGCGGCCTGCTGATCAACCGCTTCCGAGGCCGCCGTTCCCTCTTTGATGCGGGCCGGATCTGGCTGGAGCAGGAGACCGGTCTGCCAGTGCTCGGTGTGATGCCCTGGCTCGATGAGCTGTTCCCGCCGGAAGACTCCCTCGACCTGCTGGAGAGGGGCAGCCGCAAGCCCCGCAGCGAGCTCCGCATCGCGGTGCTGCGGCTGCCCTCCCTGAGCAACTTCTCCGACCTCGACCCGCTCGAGGCGGAGAGCAGCGTCCAATTGCAGTGGCGGCGGCCTGGGGAGCCACTGGAGCAGCCTGATGCCGTGATCCTGCCCGGCAGCAAGCAGACCCTGCGGGACCTGGCGAGCCTGCGCAGCAGCGGCCTGGCGGAGGCGTTGCAGGCCTACGTGGCGGGGGGAGGGCAGGTGTTCGCCCTCTGCGGTGGTCTGCAGATGCTGGGCCAGGAGCTCTATGACCCCGAGGGGCTGGAGGGGGAGCGGGCCGGGGACCGGGTGGCCGGGCTGGGCCTGCTGCCGTTGCGCACCGTTTTCGAGGGACGCAAGGCCCTGCGGCAACGGCGCAGCCGGGCCCTCTGGCCCCCTGGCCCGGGCGAACCGCCCTTGGTGGAGGGGTTCGAGCTGCACCAGGGCCGCAGCGAGCCGATGGATCAGGGCGACTGCGCCCCCCTGGCCGAGGACGGCCAACTGGGCTGGTGGGCGGCCTCGGGGACCCAGGGGGGCGTGGTGGCCGGCACCTATCTGCATGGCATTTTCGAGAACGGCCCCTGGCGCCGGCGCTGGCTGAACCGGCTGCGTCAGCGGCGCCAGCTGCCGCCCCTGGAGGAGGACCAACCCCACCACGCCCGCCAGCGGGACGCCCTGCTCGACCGCCTCGCTGACGCCTTCGAGGCCCACATCGATCTCTCGCCCCTGCTGGCCGGACCGAACGGTCGAGAGCCCGACAGGTGGCCGTCATGCATCCCAAGGCAGTGTTCATGACCTGACCTCCATGAAGGGAAAGTGAACGTCGCCATCAACCCTTCAGCCAGGATCAAATTCGTTGTGTTTGGCTTACATTTACCCGTTGAAGTGCAACAGTTCCTATCAGTTCTGGCCATCCAGCCTTGGCGTTTGTCCCCCAAGTGACGATCCAAGATCACACTGGAGTTGTCCCATCGGCGACGCTGAAAATCATGCCTGCTCGCAAAGATCTACGCACTAATCTGCGCAAGAATGGGCGCCAAGTCGTCAGCGCCGCTGCCGCCCTTGGCCTGGTTATGACTGGCTACGGCGTGTTTGTTCCGAGCGCCGATGCGCAGACCGTTTCAGGCCTGAGCTCAAAATGGGGTCGAGCCTTCAAGATGCGGGTTGTGGAGCAATTCGATGTTCCCAATTCAGATGCTGTCGTGAATCTGGGTGCCACCGAACAGAAGAGCATCGACGAAGGCAACACCTCCCTGGCTGACGTCCAGAAATACGGCCTCAGCTTCAACTGGGAGGTCCGCGGCAAGAAGATCAGCGGCTATTGCAACGTCGACGGAAAGGGCAAGATTACGGAATTCAAGCAGGGCCTCTGAGGCCTGGGGCCAGCCACCGTCCTGTGATCGCTTCCAGGGGCCGTACCCCTGATCGCTGCCAAGCCCCTAGATTCGCAGCATCGTCAGTCCAGACCCATCGGCCTCCCCCGCCCTGCCATCACCATCGCGTGGCCGGACGGGCGGACCACCTCGGCCATCCCTGGCCAGGACTGGCTGGAGGCCGCGCGTCAGGCGGCAGTGCTGATCCCCACCGGCTGCCTGGGGGGTAGCTGCGGCGCCTGTGAGATCGAGGTCAACGGACGCCTGGTGCGGGCCTGCATCGCCACCGTGCCAGCGAGCGCAAGCGGCCGGCTGACGGTGAGTCTGGCCAGCGATCCCTTCTGGTAGCGCGTGTGAGCTCCACCCCCCGGTGCCACATCCTGTCGCTCGATTTCCAGGATCTCGACGTGATCTGGAACGTGCGGCTGTTCTATCTGGCTGCAGGCTTTTCGCTGATCCGCAACTGGGTCACCTCAGATCCTGAGCTGCTCGTGATCCTGCGGGGCGATCCAGGCCTGTCCCACCAGGACTTTGGCGGGACCGTCCATGTCTACGACTACGTGAAGGAGCTCCAGGTGGACTGGCGCTCCCGCTTTCCGCACGCCCGCGAGATTCGGCTGATTTCGCTGCTCCGGCCAGCCTTGCTGCCCGAAGGGGTCCGCTGGGTGCAGGGGTATCTGCCAGTGGTTCCGGAGTTCTGGCAGCTGCTTCCGTTCCGCAAACGGGCTGGCAGGCCCCTGCACATCGCCAACTTCAAACCGATGGGCGACGACCCCTACCAGCAGGAGCTGGCCCATCTGGCCCGCAGGGGCCTGGTGGAAGTCCATGGCAGCCACTGGGACAGGCTCGGCTTGCGCACCCACGGGCTCAGCTATCTGGAGGCGAACCGGCTGCTGGCGGGCGCCAGTTGCTGCTACGGGCTCATGTATCCCTACCAACGGGGCACCACCCTCTCCGGCCGGATGTGGCAAGCCCCCCTGCATGGGTGCCTGGTGATCAGCGAAAAGGGCACCAATCCCTTCGGGCTGCCGGGCCTGCTCGAGGTGGAGCGCTTTGCTCCGGACACGCTGTTGAGCGTGGCGTCGATCCGGGAGTGCTGGCAGGTCCGGATGGAGGCGACCCGCTTCTGGCAGGGGGCCACCGCCGAGCTGGCCCGCCAACTGGACCTGCCGGCCTACCGGGGGCCGTCGGCCGCCCAGCTGGCGACCTGCAGGCGGGACCGGCTCGCCCAGCACCGGCGACTGGTCTGGGGTCGGCGGTTCCATCGGCTGGGGCACTGGCTGAGCCCTCCCCCGATCAGCTGCTGGTGGCGCCGGCGCCAACGGATGCTCCGGGGACTGGGGCGCGCCCTGGGCGCTGGCGCC
The DNA here is from genome assembly GCA_943370335.1 of Bordetella parapertussis. Taxonomy (GTDB): domain Bacteria; phylum Cyanobacteriota; class Cyanobacteriia; order PCC-6307; family Cyanobiaceae; genus Cyanobium. The sequence goes on from CALRQM020000007.1 coordinate 7,482, forward strand.
AGGCCAGGCAGCGGTTCGACGGACCACTGAAATCCCCTTTCCGCCACGCCGTTCGCTCGACAGCGTGGTACGAGAACCCTGGGGACTTCGATGTCAGCGTGCAGGAGCTACGATGACAAGACGTAAAATGCTTAGGTAGACATCTCGATGGCCTTGCCAACAGTCCTGAAGCGTGCTGTTCCCAGCAACGTGCAATCGGCAGTCAAGCGTTTCCTCTGGCCTGAATACTCCCCTAAGCCTCCCGGTCAGAAAGTCATTGAATTCTGGGTGGATGTGGTGAGTGGTTGCAACCTTCGCTGCACGGCCTGCCCCGTTGGCATGCCCGAGTACACCAACAGCATCGGCCAGAAGCTGACGGAGATGCCGATTGAGTTGTTCGAAAAGATCTGCCTCAAGGCGAAGGCAGACACCGACGGCAACTGCCGGTTCGGCTTGTATAACTGGACGGAGCCCACCCTCCACTCCAAGCTGCATGAGCTGATTGCCTGCGCCGAGGGCCATGGCGTCCCCTGCGGGATCTCTTCGAATCTCAATTACGACTACGACTGGGCTTTACTAAAACCACTGCATCTCTGGAACTTCACGATCACGGTGTCGGGCTTCACCCAGCGCACGTATCAGATCAATCATAAGGGTGGGCGGATTGAACCCGTCCTCGCCAACCTGATCCGCATCTCGGAGACCCTGGGCGACTGGGAGTGCTACAAAAATATTGATGTGCGCTACCTGGTGCACAAGGAAAACCAGCACGAAGTGCATCTTTTCAAACACTTCTGCGACAAACTGGGGATGAAGTTCTCCCCCTACCACGCTTACTACATGCCCATCGACAAGATGTTTGATGGATTAGAGGCGATTCCCCCAGAACTGGAATACATCTATTACAGCCCCCAGCTCGTGCAGCAGGCCATCGGCAGCCACCGATCCCAGAATTGCTTCATGCGCGAATCCCAGGTCTGCCTGGATCACGAGGGAAACTTCTCCGTCTGCTGCGTGCAGTCCCCTTCGGCCCCCTCAATCGCCAACTATCTCGATACGCCCTACAAGGTGATGCAGACCCAGCGCTATGCCAGCGATCTCTGCAGGAAATGCACCAGCAGCGGCATCAATATCTTTGCCACCTATGGCATGCAGGAACCACCTGAAATTCAGCAATCCATCGAGGATCTCCTGCCCGTGGATCTCAAGGATTTCCGCTGAGGAGTGTCCACCCTCCCCTACGACTATCTGATCGTCGGCTGCGGACTTTTTGGTGCCACGTTTGCGAGGCTGGCCACCGATGCTGGCAGGCGCTGTCTCATCATTGACCGCCGGCCCCACATCGGCGGCAACTGCTACACCGAGAAACAGGAAGGCATCAACGTCCATCGCTACGGAGCCCACATTTTCCATACGAGCAACAAAGCCGTCTGGGCCTTTGTGAACCGGTTCGCCGAGTTTAACAACTACATCAATTCTCCCAAGGCGATCTCCGGGGGGAAGCTCTATTCGCTTCCCTTCAACATGAACACCTTCTATGAGCTCTGGCAGACCCGCACGCCCGTAGAAGCCAAGCAGAAAATCGACGCCCAACGGTTTCTCGGTGAACCGACCAACCTGGAAGAGCAGGCCCTTTCCCTGGTGGGCAAAGACATCTACGAGACCCTGATCCGCGACTACACCTGCAAGCAATGGGGCAAGGACCCCCGTGAACTGCCAGCCTTCATCATCAAGCGGCTGCCGCTGCGCTTCACCTACGACAACAACTACTTCACCGACCGCTACCAGGGCATCCCCATCGGCGGTTACACGGCTCTGTTCGAGGCCATGCTGGAGGGCATCGAGATCCGCCTGAACGTCGATTTTCTCGACGACCGTAGCCAGTTGGCGTCCCTGGCCAGGAAGGTGGTCTACACCGGTTGCATCGACCAGTACTTCAACTACGAGCTCGGCCGTCTGGAGTACCGCTCGCTGGACTTCGAGAACAGCATCGAAGAGCTGGAGAACTTCCAGGGGAATGCCGTGATCAACTACTGCGATACCCGTGAGCCGTTCACCCGCATCATCGAGCACAAGCATTTCGAGACGGCAAACTCCCCCGTCACCGTGATCACCAGGGAGTACCCAAAGGCCTGCAGCGGCGAAGCCATTCCTTACTACCCTGTCAACGATCCGCCCAACCAAGCGCTCTATCGGCGCTACCTGGAGCTGGCCCATACCGCCGACAACGTGATGTTCGGCGGACGGCTCTCCGAATACAAGTACATGGACATGCACGTGGTGATCGAATCGGCGATGAACCGGTTCCGCAGCGAAACCCGTCAGCCGTCGGCCTGAATCAATCCGCCGCCGAGCAGCACGTCGTCGCAGTAGAACACCGCCGCCTGGCCCGGTGCCACAGAGAACTGGGGCTCGGCGAAGTCAAGCCGGGCCCGGTGGGGCCGATCGGCAGCATGGTCGGCACTCGTTGCCGCCAGGGGTGTGAGCAGGGCCCGCTCCGGCATGCTCCGGTATCTCACCTGGACCTCCACCGCGATCGGCTGGTCCGGCGGGGCGATCGACACCCAGTTGATGGCGCCCACCACGCAGGCCTGCCGGGTCGCCTCCCGGCGGGGGGCCACCACCACCCGGTTCATGGCGCCATCCAGACGCACCACATGGAGTGGTTCGCTCCAGGCCACCCCCAGCCCCTTGCGTTGCCCGATGGTGAAATGCTCGATGCCGTCGTGGGAGCCGAGCACCGTGCCGTCGGCCAGCACGATCTCGCCCGGGCGCGGTGGCAGGTAGGCATCGAGAAACGCCCGCATCGAACCGTGGTGGTCGGCCAGGCAGAGGTCCTGGCTTTCGGGCTTCTCGGCGGTGCGCAGGCCGAGGCGTGAGGCCTCGGCGCGGGTCGCCTCCTTGGTGAGCTCACCCAAGGGAAACACCAGCCGGCCCAGCACCGCCTGGGGCAGGTCGTAGAGGAAATAGCTCTGGTCCTTGAGGGGATCCAGGCCGCGCAACAGCTGGTGGCGGCCGGCCCCGTCCCCTGGCAGGGTCTGGCCGTGGGTGGCGCCAGCGGGCCGCTGCCGGGCGTAGTGGCCGGTGGCCAGACGGCTCAGACCCCGCTCCGTCTCAGCCCAGGCGAGCATCGGTCCGAACTTGACGGCCCGGTTGCAACGGGAGCAGGGCAGGGGGGTGAGACCCTCGCCGTAGCCCTCCACCAGAAACCCGACGATCTGCTCCTGGAAACGGGTCCGGCTGTCGACCACGTGGTGGGGCACCCCCAGCTGGTCGCAGATGCCGGCCGCATCCACCAGGCCCTCGGCGCAGCAGGAGCCCTTGCCACTCATCAGCCACAGGGTGAGACCTTCCACCTGCCAGCCGGCGGCCACCAGCAGGGCCGCCGTCAGGGAACTGTCCACGCCGCCGGAGAGTCCCACGGCCACCCGCCGCTCGCCGGGCCAGGCGCCCAGCCGCGCCAGCACCGCGGCCACCTCGGGGGAGGTGGTGCTGGGCGAGGTGGCGGGGGCGAGGCTCAAGGATTCCGGTGGGTGGAAGGAACAGACAGCTCCATCATGGGAGAGCACTGCTCGGGCCGACGTGGACTTCCGGCCGATGCCCGACTCCTGGCCGCCGCTGGATGCCGCCCACCTCCTGGTGAGCGGCACCACGATGGCAGCCATCGAGCAGGAGCTGTTCGCCAGCGGCCTGCCGGTGGAGGCCCTGATGGAGAAGGCGGCCCTGGCGGTGAGCCGTCGGCTGCAGGAGCGGCCGGGCCTGGATGGCCACGACGGCCTGCTGGTGCTGGTGGGACCGGGCCACAACGGTGGCGATGGGCTGGTGGTGGCCAGGGAATGGCATCTGGCCGGGGGCCGGGTACGCCTCTGGTGCCCCTTCGAGCGGCTCCGCCCCCTCACCGAGGCCCACCTGCGCCATGCCCGCTGGCTGGGCATCCCCCTGCTGGAAGACCCTCCGGACCCCGCCGATCCCGCCCTCTGGGTGGATGCCCTCTTCGGCATCGGCCAGCACCGCCCGGCCGGTGACGCGATCGAAACCCTGCTGGGGGATCGCCAGAGACTGCGGCCCGGCGCCCTGGTGGCCATCGACGTCCCCACCGGACTGGACGCCGATGATGGGGCCCTGCTCGGCACGGTGGCCGCCACCGCCTCCACCACTTACAGCATCGGGCTGATCAAGCGGGGCCTGGTGCAGGATGCCGCCCTGCGCTGGGTGGGGCCGTTGGAGCGGGTCGACCTCGGCCTGCCTCCCGCCCTCCTGGGCCAGCGGTCCGCCGATCCGCTGCTGGGCCTGGCCGCCGCTGACCGGTCCTCGGCCCCCTGGCCCGTGCCGGATCCGGCCGCCGGAAAGTACGAACGGGGGCGTCTGCTGGTCGTCGCAGGGAGCAACCGCTTCAGGGGGGCCGCCCACCTGGCCCTGGCGGGCGCCACGGCCTCCGGTTGCGGCAGCCTGCGGGCCGCCCCGCCACAGGAGATCGCCCCCCAGCTCTGGCAGGTCCATCCCCACGTGGTGCTGGAGCCGGGCCTTGGCGCCACCCCCGCCGGCGGCCTGGCCCTGGGGGATCTGGGGGAGGGCTGGCTGGATCGGCTGGATGCGGTGCTGCTGGGCCCTGGCCTGGGCGGGCTGGGCAACGCCGCTGAGCCGGTTGCGGCGGCGAGCGAAGCCCGGGAACAGCAACGTTGGCAGGAGCTGGCTGACTTCACAGGCCTGCTGGTGCTCGATGCCGATGGCCTCAACCGCCTGGCGGCCATGGGCGCCGAATGGCTCCAGGGCCGCCGGGGCCCCACCTGGATCACCCCCCATGCCGGGGAGTTCCGGAGGCTGTTTCCCGATCTGGCCCCGCTGCCCAGGCCGGAGGCGGCGCTGGCGGCGGCCCGCCGCTGCGGCGCCAGCGTGCTGCTCAAAGGAGCTCGCAGTGTCGTGGCGGCCCCCGACGGGCGCCGCTGGCAACTGCTCTCGGCCTGCCCTGATGCCGCCAGGGCCGGGCTTGGTGATGTGCTCGCCGGCTACGCCGCGGGGCGGGGGGCCATGGCCCTGGCCGCCGCTGAACGGCTGCCCGACGAGGCGTCCGGCGCCGATGGGGCCTGGCTGGCGGCCGCGGCCCTCGACCATGCCCACGCCGGTCACCACTGCCGGGACTGCATGGGTCCCGGGGGCGTCACGCCACTGGCGGTGGCCGAAGCCCTGGCCCAACGAGATCCGGCAGCGGCCGATGGGGACCTGCGCTGAAGATCCAGGACGGGAGAATTAGGGGAAGCAAGGCCACTTTCCGATCTGGCAAGCCTTGCGCTCCCCCTTAACATCAACTCAGAAATTAGCCCTTTGCTCATCCAAACGAAGTCAATCGCTAAAGAAAGCAATTGTGTGTGGCTTCACAAGCATTGGCTTAAAAGTTATTCCAGACACTTTCTGTCCTTGCCAAGCGGTGGATAATTTGATAATCCATTCAGTGGCGCCACTTCGCCCCCTCCTATGACCGCCTCTGCCGTCACGACGAGAAGGGAGGGCTCCAGCCGCAGAGGGAGTGATTCCATCACCTGGTATCTCACCTCGATCGGCAGGGAGCCACTGCTGACCCCAGCCGAAGAGATCGAGCTCGGCAACCAGGTGCAGGCGATGATGCACCTGGTGGAAGAGTCGAAAAGCGGTTACTCCGTCCAGGAGAACAAAACGATCAAGATCGGCCGGCGCTCCAAGGAGCGGATGATGCGCGCCAATCTGCGTCTCGTGGTGAGTGTGGCGAAGAAGTACCAGGGCAAGGGCCTGGAGCTGCTCGATCTGATCCAGGAAGGATCCCTCGGGCTGGAGCGGGCCGTCGAAAAGTTCGACCCCACCCGGGGCTACAAGTTTTCCACCTACGCCTTCTGGTGGATCCGCCAGAGCATGACCCGCGCCATTGCCTGCCAGTCCCGGGCCATCCGGCTGCCGGTTCATCTGAGCGAGCGGCTTACCACGATCCGCAAGGTGAGCCTTGAGCTGGCCCACAAACTCGGCGCCATGCCCAGCCGTCGCGAAATCTCTGAAGCCATGGCCATTCCCGTCGAGGAGCTCGACTCCCTGCTTCGCCAGGCCCTGACCATCTCCAGCCTCGATGCCCCCATCCATGCCGAAGATGGTCGCAGCTTCCTTGGCGATCTGATCGCCGATGGTTCCGCCGAGGAACCCCTCGACCGCATTGAGCGCGGCATGCATCAGGAGCAGTTGGCCCAGCTGATGGGCCACCTCTCGGCCCAGGAAAAGGAGGTGCTGGCCCTGCGCTTCGGCCTCGACGGCATGGAGCGGCACACCCTGGCCGAAATCGGCCGACAGCTGGATGTGTCGCGCGAAAGGGTCCGGCAGATCGAACTCAAGGCCCTGCGCAAGCTGCGCAGCCTCTCCACCCGCTCCACCCCGCTGCCCTGATCGCGCGGACTCCCTTTCTCTGAGCCGCCGAGCCGTTCAGTGAGATCGCCACCTGTCCAGGAGTCGCTTCAGCCTGCCCTTGGCCTGGAGAGAAGCGATCTTCCATCGACTCTCTCCCTTGAGGCCCCGATCACGGCGGATCTGGATCGGCGAATCGCCGACCATTTCCCAGTCAGGCAACCAGCAGTTGTCGGCCCGTGGAAACCAGAATTCAAACACGGAGATTGTCGAGATCGGCAGCAATTTTCCGAGAATCGAGTAGATCGATTGATCATGGCGATGCTCAATGAAGCCTTCCAGGTTGGGCGCCAGCGAAGCTGAATCATCGATCAGCGAGAAATCCTCGCTGAACACCCGGATCCAGTGGCGCATGAAGTCCATGGAGGCGGGGCACTTGCGCACGAAGAAGGTGGTAGCCCCCAGTTGCTGGGTGTTGGTGATGTCCGGCCTGCCTCGAACGTCCAGCCGATCGAGCAGGTCACCCTTGCTCCAATGGCCTTCCCGCTGATCCGGAAACTGCCGCTCCTTGTATACCAGGGATCCATTGGGAGGCAGGCATTCAAAACCCTGAACACCCGACGGCGCCTCCACGGTCATGGCGAACAGCTCCAACAGCCGATCGCGTCCGGCTGGATTGAGATGACAGCCGGAATCGATCCAGTGCACCTGATCGCCGTCCTGCAGACGGTCGAGGGTCTGAAGCACGATCTGGGGCTTCCAGGCGTAGTAGCCGAAGCCGCGATGCTCGGGAGTCAGGTAGTCCTGGAATCGCTGCCGAAAATCGGGGCTGAGATCCCGTTCCGAAGCCGAAACGATCTCCGTATAAACCTCCATCTCTTTCGCCTGACGACATAAACGTCGTCGGGCCGCTTTCATGCGGCTGTCGGTGAATGTGACAAGAACACGTTTTGCCATCAGACCTGCTACCTTCAGGGCAATTTAATGCTCTTAACCAGGAAGAATCAATGCCCGATCTGGTTCAGTCTTCGGCCCAGATGTAGCGGGTGAGTTCGCTGCTGTCGGGCTCGGGCGCCGCGAGGGCGAACTCCACACAGTCGGCCACTTCGGCATCGATCTCCTTCTCGATCGCCTTGAGCTCCTCGGCCGTGGCCAGGCCCATGTCCGTCAGGCGCAGCGCCAGCTGCTTGATGGGATCACGCTTGGCCCAGAATTCCTTCTCGGCCGCTTCACGGAGCTCATCGGGATCCGCCAGGGAATGGCCACGGAACCGGTAGGTGAGGCACTCCAGAAGCGTGGGGCCTTCGCCGGCCCTGGCCCGCTCGATGGCCCGCTGGGCCGCGGCCCTCACCGCCAGCACATCCATGCCGTCGACCTCCTCGCCGACCATGCCGAAGCCCGCCGCCTTGCGCCAGATCTCCGGCTCGCTGGTGGCCCGATTGTGGTCCATGCCGATCGCCCAGCGGTTGTTCTCCACCACGAACAGGATCGGCAGCTTCCACAGCGAGGCCATGTTCAGGCACTCGTAGAACTGGCCGATGTTGCAGGTGCCATCGCCGAAGAAGGCGGCGGTGACGGCGTCGCTGTCGGCCTGACCGAGGGCATCACGCTTGTAGCGGCTGGTGAAAGCCGCTCCCAGGGCCACCGGGATGCCCTCGCCGATGAAGGCATAGCCACCAAGCAGATGGTGCTCCCGGGAGAACAGGTGCATGGACCCGCCACGACCCTTGCTACAGCCCGTGGCCTTGCCGAACAGCTCGCTCATCACCTCCCGGGCTGGCACTCCGCAGCTCAGGGCATGCACGTGGTCGCGGTAGGTGCTGCAGAACCAGTCGTGCTGCAGCCGCATCGCCCGGATCACCCCGGTGGAGACGGCCTCCTGACCGTTGTACAGATGCACGAATCCGAACATCTTGCCGCGGTAATACATCTCGGCGCACTTGTCCTCGAAGCGGCGCCCCAGGGTCATGTCCCGAAAGAGCATCAGGCCCTCGTCCCGGCTGACGCTGGCCCGCTCGGCCGGATACAGACCCTCCAAGCGCACCGCATGGCTGCCGGCCTCCTCAGAAGACGCGGCGGCCCCAGGGCTGGCGGGCTGGGCTGCCCGCGCCGCGGTCAATTCCTGAGTCATGGCAGGAAGGCGATGCGATTCGTGGCCCCGACTGTACGGGGTCCGTTCCCTGGTGACAGTCAAAACCGCTGCCTCTGACTACAGTCGCGCCCCAGCGTCATCATCGGATTGGACCTGCCGATCGATCATTTCCGCTTGCTGGGCGTGACTGCGTCCGCCGATGCCCAGGGGGTCCTGCGCACCCTCCAGTCGCGCCTGGACCGCCCGCCCCACGCAGGGTTCACCGCCGAAACCCTGCAGACACGGGCTGAGCTGCTCAGGGCTAGCGCCGACCTGCTGTGCGATGCCGATCGGCGCGCCGCCTACGAAGCGGAGCTGACCAGTCTGGCCGGCAGCGACGGCAGCCTGCAGCCGGCTCTGGAGATCGCCAGCGCACGTCAGGTGGGGGGACTGGTGCTGCTGATGGAGGGGGGCCAGCCCCTGGAGGCCTTCGAGCTGGCCAGCCGCTCGCTGCAACCACCCCAGTCGCCCACCCTCGGCAGTGGCCGCGAAGCCGATCTCACGCTGCTGGCGGGCCTGGCCTGCCTCGCGGCCGCCAGCGAACTGGAGGAGCAACGCCGCTTCGAAGCCGCCGCCCGCACCCTGGAGCAGGGCCTGCAACTGCTGCAACGCCTCGGCAGGCAACCCGACCTCAGGGAAACCATGCACGCCCAGCTGGAACACCTCACGCCCTACCGGGTGCTCGACCTGCTGAGCCGGGACCTGGTCGCCGGTGTCGAGCGGCAGGAGGGCCTGGAGCTGCTTGAGCAGCTGGTGCAGCGGCGCGGCGGGCTGGAAGGCGATGGCGATCCCCAGTTCTCCAGCCAGGATTTCCAGCCCTTCTTCCACCAGATCCGTGCCTTTCTCACGGTTCAGGAGCAGGTGGATCTGTTCAGCCGCTGGGCGGCCAGCGGCTCCGACGCCGCCGATTTTCTGGCCACCATCGCTCTGACCGCCTCCGGATTCGCCCAGCGCAAGCCCGAGCGCATCGCCGAGGCCAGACACCGCCTGCAGCGCAGCGGCCGGGAGGGGATCGAACCGCTGCTGGCCAATCTGCACCTTCTGCTGGGGGAGGCCGATACGGCGCGGACCTGCTTCGAACGGGGCGCCAGCCAGGAGCTGAAGGACTGGGCCTCCGGGAAAAGTGCCGACCCCCTGGGTCAGCTCTGCGCCTACTGCAGCGACTGGCTGGTGCGGGATGTGCTGCCGGGCTACCGGGACCTGGAAGCCGAGCCCGATCTGGTGGCCTACTTCAGTGACCGCGACGTGGTGGCCTACGTGGAGCGCGAGGACCAGCGCAGGGGCCGCGCCTACCTCCCTTCCCCGGCAGCCGCAGAGCCAGCCGAATCCTCCGCCTTCCCTCCCTTCGACGACCTCGGCCTGGGAACGCTGCCGCCGCCCGCGCCCCTGAGCCTCGATGGAGGTGCCGCCGACGGCTTCGCTCCACTCCCTGCAGCCGACGCCGCAACGGATCCCGATGACGACGGGGAGCTGGATGACGACGTCCCCCTGCGCTGGCCACTGCCCCCGAGGCCCTGGCTGCTGGGGGGCGGCGCCGCCCTGCTGCTGGTGCTGGCCGCTGCCTGGGGGCTGCGGCAGCGCCAGAGCTCACCACCTCCGACGCCGGCACCGGCACCGCCGGTCACCGCCCCGGCCCCCGCTGCGACACCCCCTCCGAAACCCGCCCCTGCGCCTGTGGTCGGGCTGCGCATCACCCCACTCACCGTGAGCCGTCCCGATGCGGCCCAGGTGCGCCGCCTGCTGGAAAACTGGCTGACGGTGAAGAGCGGTGTGCTGGCGGGCGAGCCGGCCCCTCAGGATCTCGATCGCATCGCCCGGGAAGGGCCCATGGCCCTGCTCGCCAGGGAGCGCCGCGGCGATGTCGCCCGAGGCCAGACCCAGAAGCTGGAGGTTCAGATCATCGATCTCAGCCTGTCGGAAAGCGGCCCCCGGCGCCTCGTCGCCATCGCCCGGCTCCGCTACAGCGACCAGCGCCTTGACGCGAATGGGACGGTGCTGGAGACCACGGCGCCGTTGGAGCTGCGCAATGGTTATGTATTCGGACGCGACGGCGACAGCTGGCGCCTGGCGGCCACCCAATCCCTCAACTGATGTTCGACGAACTCTCCCAGCGCTTTGAAGACGCGGTCAAGGGACTGCGGGGCCAGGCGGCCATCTCGGAAACGAACGTCGACGGCGCCCTCAGGGAGGTGCGACGGGCGCTGCTGGAGGCTGACGTGAGCCTGCCCGTGGTGAAGGAATTCGTCGAGGAGGTGCGGCGCAAGGCCGTGGGTGCCGAGGTGGTGCGGGGCGTGAGCCCGGATCAGAAGTTCATCCAGCTGGTGCACGAGCAGCTGGTCGACACCATGGGGGGCGCCAATGCGCCCCTGGCCCGGGCGACGGACGGGCCCACCGTGATCCTGATGGCCGGTCTGCAGGGGGCCGGCAAGACAACCGCCACCGCCAAGCTGGGCCTGCACCTCAAGGAACAGGGGCGGCGCGCCCTGCTGGTGGCGGCCGACGTCTACCGGCCGGCCGCCATCGACCAGTTGCAGACCCTGGGCCGCCAGATCGGTGTGGAGGTGTTCAGCCTCGGCAGTGACGCCAAGCCGGAAGCGATCGCTGCCGCCGGCGTGGCCAAGGGACGGGATGAGGGCTTCGACACCGTGCTGGTGGACACCGCCGGCCGGCTCCAGATCGACACCTCGATGATGGAGGAGATGGTCAGGATCCGGGAGGCGGCGGCTCCGGATGAGGTGCTGCTGGTGGTGGATTCGATGATCGGCCAGGAGGCCGCCGAACTCACCCGCGCTTTCCATGAGCAGGTGGGCATCACCGGCGCCGTGCTCACCAAGCTGGATGGGGATTCCCGCGGCGGGGCGGCGCTCTCGATCCGCAAGGTGAGCGGTGCGCCGATCAAGTTCATCGGTACCGGGGAGAAGGTGGAGGCGCTGCAGCCGTTCCACCCGGAGCGGATGGCGAGCCGGATCCTGGGGATGGGCGATGTGCTCACCCTGGTGGAGAAGGCCACCAAGGAGGTCGAGCTGGCCGATGTGGAGAAGATGCAGCGCAAGCTGCAGGAAGCCAGCTTCGATTTCTCCGATTTCGTGCAGCAGATGCGCCTGATCAAGCGCATGGGCTCCCTTGGCGGGCTGATGAAGCTGATCCCGGGGATGAACAAGATCGATGACGGCATGTTGCGGCAGGGTGAGAGCCAGCTCAAGCGCATCGAGGCCATGATCGGCTCGATGACCGAAGCCGAGCGCCGCCAGCCCGAACTGCTCGCCTCCCAGCCCTCCCGCCGTCGCCGCATCGCCGCCGGCAGTGGCCACACCCCGGCCGACGTCGACAAGGTTCTCAGCGACTTCCAGAAGATGCGCGGCTTCATGCAGCAGATGAGCCGAGGTGGCATGCCGGGAATGCCCGGAATGCCCGGGATGCCGGGCATGGGTGGCTTTCCCGGGATGGGCGGGATGCAGGGGATGGGGGCTCCTGGTGGCCGCGGCGGCGGCAAGCCACCCAGGCCCCCCAAGCCGGCCAAGAAGCGCAAGGGCTTCGGCCAGCTCTGACCCGGCCTGTAGGATTGGGGGCTGCATTTCGAGCACCCTTTTCCAGATGATCAAGCTCCGGCTGAAGCGGTTCGGCAAGAAACGGGAAGCGAGTTTCCGTCTGGTGGCCACCAACAGCACCTCCCGCCGCGATGGCCGTCCGCTTGAGGAGCTGGGTTTCTACAACCCCCGCACCAAGGAAACGCGCCTGGACACCGAAGCCATCCGCCTGCGCCTCGGCCAGGGAGCCCAGCCCACGGATACCGTGCGCACCCTGCTCGAGAAGGGCGGTCTGATCGAGAAAACGATCCGGCCGGCCGAAACCGTCGGCAAGGTCAAGCAGGCCGCAGCCCGCGAGGCCGCCGCTGCCGCCGCCATCAAGGAGGCGGCAGCCGCCAAGGAGGCCGCCGCCGCCAAGCTGGCTGAAGAAGCTGCCGCGGCGGCCGCTGCCGCTGCCGACGCTGAACCAGCTGCCACCGAGGCCTGAGCGAGCTCTCCTCCACGTTCGCCCTGCCCGACAGCGCCGCCGCCATCGCCCTGGCCGGCACCGACGGCACCTCCCTGCGGCGGCTCGAAGCCCTCACGGGCGCCCAGATCGTCCTGCGGGGCCTGGATCTGCAGATTCGGGGCCGGAACTCCCAGGTGGAGCGGCTGCAGGCCCTGATCCAGCTCCTGGAACCTCTGTGGCAACGGGGCGAACCCATCGGCCCCGTCGACATCCAGGCGGCCCTGGCGGCCCTGGACACCGGGCGCTCCGACCAGCACCGCAGCATGGGGCTCCAGGTGCTGGCCACCAGCGCCACTGGCAGGCCCCTGCGGCCGAGAACCCTGCGCCAGAACGGCTATGTCGAGGCCATCGAACGCCACGACCTGACCCTGGCGATCGGCCCGGCCGGCACCGGCAAGACCTTCCTCGCCACGATCCTGGCCGTGCGGATGCTGCAGGAACGCAAGGTGGAGCGGCTGGTGCTCACGCGTCCGGCGGTGGAGGCCGGCGAACGGCTTGGCTTCCTGCCCGGTGACCTGCAGCAGAAGGTGGATCCCTATCTGCGCCCCCTCTACGACGCCCTCCATGGGCTGTTGGGCCAGGAACGCACCACCCAACTTCTGGAAAAGGGGGTCATCGAGGTGGCGCCACTGGCCTTCATGCGCGGCCGCACCCTGGCCGATGCCTTCGTGATCCTCGATGAGGCCCAGAACACCACCTGCGCCCAGATGCGGATGGTGCTGACGCGGTTGGGGGAGAACTCCCGCATGGTCGTGACGGGGGACACCACCCAGATCGATCTGCCCCCGGGCCAGCTGAGCGGCCTGGTGGAGGCGGAGCAGGTGCTGCAGGGGGTGGAAGGGGTGGCCATCTGCCGGTTCACCGATGCGGATGTGGTGCGCCACCCCCTGGTGCAGCGGCTGGTGCAGGCCTACGCCCGCCGCGATGCCCGCCCACCGGCCCCCACAGCCAGGAAGCGGATGGATGGCACCCCTGCCCGATTGGAACCATGAACTGCGCTGAACGACTGCGCATCCCCGCCCAGATCGCGGTGGCCGCTCTGGTGGCCTACCTGCTGGGTTTCTGGTTCACGAGCCTGTTTCCTGGCTACCTGCCCAAGATCGGCGCCCTCTGGTCGGCGATCTCCGCCGTCGTGGTGACCCAGCTCACCCGTAAGGATGCGGCCTCCTCCGCCTCACTGCGGATTCTGGGATCGGCGATCGGCGCCATCACCAGTGCCGCCTACCTGAGCCTGCTCCCCTTTCATCCCCTCGGCATGGCCGTGGCGATCTTCGCCACGGTGATGATCTGTGCGGCGATCAACGTGCCAAGCCACGGCCGTCTGGCGGCGATCACGGTGATCGTTGTGATGGTCACCGGCAGCCTGGATCCGTCCCTGAGTCCGGGTCTGAATGCCCTGCTGCGCTTTCTGGAATCCACCATCGGCACGGGTGTCGCGCTGCTGGCGGTATGGCTCTGGCCCGGATCCCGCAGACAGCCCGGAGGCGACGCCTGAAGTGTGCCTGCATGGGGAGATCCGAACCGTCCTCCCCGCCGTAACCCTGGAGCCGCTGGCAAGATAGATCCAGTTTGAAATGCCAGTGCCATGCCGGCCAGAAGCAATTTCCAGGAAGCGATCCGCGAAGCCCAGTCCAGCGCACTGATCGGACCCAACGTGGTCAACAAGGCCCTCCCCTACGTGGGTGGCGGCATGGTGCTCACCGCTGGTGGTGTCCTCGGTGGCATGTCCCTGATGGCCAGCGCGCCAGCCCTGTTCATGCCCCTGTTCTGGGTGGCCCTGATCGGCAACTTCATCCTCTTCTTTGTGGCCCAGAACGCCGCCATGAAGGGCAACGCCGGCACCGCCTTGCCGATCCTGACGGCCTACAGCCTGATCACCGGTTTCACCCTCAGCGGCATCGTGAGCTACGCCGTGACGGCGGCTGGTGTCGGCGCCGTTGGCACCGCCGCCCTGGCCACGGGCATCACCTTCGTGATCGCCTCCTTTTTTGGCCGCCGCATGAGCGACAACGTCGGCCAGGCCCTCAGCGGAGTGGTTGGTCTGGGCATCATCGGCTTGGTGATCGCCATGGTGGTGCAATTGGTGGGTGGCCTGTTTGCCCCGGCCATCTTCACTGGAGGTAGTTTCGAGCTGATGATCGCCGGCTTCGGCACGGTGATCTTCGTGGGAGCAGCTTTCGTCGACTTCTACACGATGCCGCGCACCTACAGCGACGACCAATACCTGGCCGGCGCCCTCGGCATGTATCTCACCTACATCAACCTCTTCATCTTCATCCTGAGGCTGATCATTGCTCTTCAGGGCGGCGGTCGGCGCGACTGAAACCTTCAGCCGTTTCTTTCTGAATCCCTTGCTTGGGCCTGTCCTCTCTGGACAGGCCCTTTTTGCTGGCAGTGAGATTCAACGCTCCCCAGGTCTTGCCGAAGGTCTTCCATCGCTCTTTTTTGAGAGGGAAGAAGAACTCCGTCGCAATGGGCAGCGGGCATGGGGGCCTGTGGATCATCGACCCTGCCGCAGCTGTCCCCAGATGACAGGACTGAAGCGACCATGGCAGGCGTCAGTTTCGGACCGGTGCGAGCCTTCCGGCTAAGCTGCCAGGGATTTCAAACCGTCAGCGTGGCCCTGTCCTAGGCCGTGGAGCTCCCTGCACCCACGGGCGTCCAGAGCGCCACTTCAACCCTTGAATGCACTGAAAACTCCATGACCAAAACGGCTCTGATCACCGGGATCACCGGTCAGGACGGTTCCTACCTGACGGAGTTGCTCCTGGAGAAAGGGTATGTGGTGCATGGAATCAAGCGGCGGGCCAGCAGCTTCAACACCGACCGGATCGACCATCTTTACCAGGACCCCCACGAACAGGATCCTCGGCTGGTTCTGCACTATGGGGATCTGACGGACTCCACCAATCTGATCCGGATCGTTCAGCAGATCCAACCCGATGAGATTTACAACCTCGGGGCCCAGAGCCACGTGGCGGTGAGTTTTGAAAGCCCCGAATACACAGCCAATTCCGATGCCCTGGGCACACTGCGCATTCTGGAAGCTGTTCGCATCCTCGGGCTGACCGAAAAAACCCGCATCTACCAGGCCAGCACCAGTGAGCTCTACGGCCTGGTGCAGGAGATCCCCCAGAAGGAAACCACCCCCTTCTATCCCCGTAGCCCCTACGGCGTGGCCAAGCTTTACGCCTACTGGATCACGGTCAATTACCGAGAGGCCTACGGCATGTACGCCTGCAATGGGATTCTGTTCAACCACGAAAGTCCTCGACGGGGCGAAACCTTCGTGACCCGGAAGATCACCCGGGGGCTGGCGCGTATTGACGCCGGTCTTGATCAGGGTCTGTTCATGGGCAATCTCGATTCCCTTCGCGACTGGGGTCACGCCAGGGATTACGTCGAGATGCAGTGGCGGATGCTGCAGCAGGACCACCCTGAAGACTTCGTGATCGCCACGGGTCGCCAGGAATCGGTGCGACGGTTCATTGAGCTCACCGCCGAGGAACTGGGTTGGGGCGGGATTGTCTGGGAAGGCACGGGAGTTGAGGAGACGGGCGCCCGCCGCGACACGGGTGCCACCGTGGTGCGCATCGACCGTCGCTACTTCCGCCCTGCGGAGGTGGAGACCCTGCTCGGGGATCCGACCCGGGCGCGCGAACGGCTGGGCTGGACGCCCACCACGACCCTGGAAGAGTTGGTGGCGGAAATGGTCGCTACCGACAAGGAGGAAGCCGCCAAGGAGGCCACCCTGCGCCGGGAGGGCTTCAAGGTCGTCGGCTCCATGGAGAATCCTCCCCAGGTCGGACTCAAGACCGCACCGTGAGAAGAGATCCGAAACGCCGCTATGGTCAGGTCTGTGACCAGCTCTCGCCGAAGCGAATCACGGCAGGAACTGTGCCGTCAACAGAGATTTTCCACCTCGCGCAAGGGCCCAGCGGCCTGAGGCTTTCCCCATGCTGATTTCACCGAACGATCGGATCTTCATCGCCGGCCATCGCGGCATGGCCGGCTCAGCCATCACCCGACGCCTCAAGGCGGAAGGCCACCAGCAGTTGCTCACGGTGGGCCGCTCGGACCTCGATCTGATGGACGGAAGGGCGGTGGCGGCATGGTTCGCCGACGAGCGGCCCGATGTCGTCGTGCTGGCAGCGGCACGGGTGGGTGGAATCCTGGCCAACGCCACCTACCCCGCCGACTTCCTGCTCGACAATCTGAAGATCCAGCAGAACGTGATCGAAAGTGCCTGGCGGCATGGAAGCCGTCGGCTGCTGTTCCTGGGCAGCAGCTGCATCTATCCCAAGCTGGCCGAGCAACCGATTCGGGAGGACGCCCTGCTCGGGGGGCCGCTCGAGCCCACCAACGAGTGGTATGCGATTGCCAAGATCACCGGCATCCAGCTTTGCCGCGCCCTGCGCCAACAGCATGGCTTCGACGCCATCAGCCTGATGCCCACCAACCTCTACGGCCCCGGTGACAACTACCACCCCACCAACAGCCATGTGCTGCCCGGCCTGATCCGGCGTTTCCAGGAAGCCCGGGAAGCCGGAGCCGAGGAGGTCGTGTGCTGGGGGAGCGGCCGACCGCGCCGCGAATTCCTCCACGTCGACGATCTGGCGGCTGCGGCGCTGTTCTGCCTCCAGCACTGGCAACCGGGCCCCGAGGAGAGGCAGTACATCAATGTGGGGACAGGAACAGACGTGAGCATTCAGGAGCTGGCCACGATGGTGGCCGAAGCGGTGGGTTTCCGAGGCCGAATCAGCTGGGACACTTCCAAGCCGGACGGGACTCCACGCAAGCTGCTGGACGTCAGCCGCCTGGCTGCCCTCGGCTGGCGATCCGGGATTCCTCTGCAGGAGGGATTGCAGCGCACCGTGGCGGAGTTCGTCAGCGAGCGGTCCAGCGGCGCTGAGGTGCGGCTGTGAGGGTCCTTGTCACGGGAGGAGCTGGCTACATCGGCAGCCATGCCGTCAGGGCCCTGACCCGGGCGGGTCACCAACCCGTGGTGCTCGACAACCTGGTCTATGGCCATGCCGACATCGTCGAGAAGACCCTGAAGGTTCCCCTGGCGCTGGGCCAGGTTGGCGACCGCGAAGTGCTCGAGCCTCTGCTGCGCGGCCGCCATCCCGCCCTCGATGGGACGGCCCTGGAAGGCAAACCCATCGAGGCTGTTCTCCACTTCGCCGCCTACGCCTATGTGGGTGAATCCGTCACCGATCCAGCCAAGTACTACCGCAACAACCTGGGCGACACCCTCACCCTGCTGGAGGCGCTGGTGGCCACCGAGCGTCCGTTGCCGATCGTCTTCTCCTCCACCTGCGCCACCTACGGCATCCCCCAGCAGGTTCCAATCACCGAAGACCATCCCCAGGCTCCGATCAACCCCTACGGCCGCAGCAAGTGGATGGTGGAGCAGCTGCTCACCGATTTCGCGGCGGCCTATGGGCTGCCCAGCGTCATCTTCCGCTACTTCAACGCCGCCGGTGCCGATCCCGACGGCGACCTGGGGGAGGACCACGATCCGGAAACCCACCTGATCCCGAGGGTGCTGGACACCATGAGCGGTCGGGAGCCCTATCTGCAGATCTTCGGTGACGATTACCCCACCCCGGATGGCACCTGCATCCGCGACTACATCCACGTGGCCGATCTGGCCGATGCCCATGTGCTGGGCCTGGAGAGGCTGCTGCGGCTGCGGGAGCGGGAGGAGCCCGAGCGCAAACCCCTGATCTTCAACCTGGGCAACGGCACCGGCTACTCGGTCCAGCAGGTGATCGAAACCGCCAAGGCCGTGACCGGCCGCGGCCTGCTCGCCCACGTGGCCAGACGGCGGGAGGGTGACCCTCCCCAGCTGGTGGCCGGCGCCTCCCGCGCCCACCAAGAACTGGGCTGGCGGCCCCGTTTCCCCGAACTGGAAACGATCATCGAGCACGCCTGGGCCTGGCATCGGAAGCGTCATCAGGGTTGAGTCCCCCACGCACCGGCCAGGGCCTGGCCAAGGGCTCGCCGATGAAGACCCCCTGGCCAGGCATGGCCACGCTGCGCCAGTAGCTCTCGATCAAGGTGTCGCCACGGCGGTAGTAGGTGAGCAGCAGGCCAGGATCGGAAAACTTGGCCGGGAAATTGCATGGCTCCACCACGGTGCCGTAGCTGCCGGTGGCACCGGCCTCAAGCCAACGAAGGGCACTCATTTGAGGACTGTCGGTCAGTTTCCCGCCGAAGGACGTGAGATGGTCGGCAACCGCTCCCGGCCGGAAGCGGTTGGTGCGGATCCCCACGGGGAAGGCCAGCCCGGTGAAGTAAGCCATGACGTCCTGGGCTCCCACCAGGGCATCGGCAGCGACCACCCTGACCCGGAACCGTGATCCCATGGCCGCCACGACCCGGCCGTAGCCGGCGGCCCGGGTGTTGCGTCTGGCGTCACTGGTGCTCAACAGGTACGCCGTCCCCTCAGGCGCCGTGCCGTCGGAAGCCACACCCTGCTGGATGAAGCGCTTGGCCATCGCCAGACTGGTCGCCGCCAGCAGCATGCTGGGCCGAATCCCCAGCTGATCCCAGGGACGGCGCACATCGCCACGGGCAAACAGGGGACTCAGGGCGGTGGTGCGGCAACCGCTGGCACAGAAGCGTGAATCCAGGCCGAAGGTGAAGGCGCTGGTGATCGACTGGCAGCCGACCCGATAAGGGGCGGCCCAGGCCAGGGCATAAACCTGGACATGACCTGGGGTCCGGCTGTCCACGGCGCGCTTGATGCGGCGGAATTCCGTTGGACTCAATGACGTTGTCCTTGGGGAGAAGCGCACCCGGATCACCTGATCAGCGGGAATCAGGCGGGCGCCCTGGTAGGCGCGGCCGATGGCCTCACTGAGGGGATCGGCGGCGTTGATGATGATGGCCAGGTGCCGATGGTCGAGGGGCCCATGCAGGGAGGCCCCGCTGCCGGTGGGCCGCGACCGGCGCGGGAGGGTTTCGCTGGCGGCCACGGCCAGCAGCAGCAACAGCGAAAGCAAGGCGGAGAGCCGGCGCCACAGGGGGGACAACAGCCGTCCACGGAACGACCCAGCGGCCATGGGATGGGAGAGAAGGCTGGACGACGCGGCGGCGGAAGGCCCGGCGACCTGGCGGAATCAGTGGACTTTGGGAAACCTGCGAGAGAGGAAAGGCCCGGTTGGGTGCCGGTTCTGGAGCGAGGACCAACGGCTTTGAGGGAGTCCAGCCCCCAGCTCCAACCTGCGCATACTGGACATCGTAGGTCGAGACACAACCTTGGTGCAGGCTCCCGCTGACGACCTAGATTTCACATCGAGCGGCTTGTTGATCCCCGGTTGAAGACTGTCCATGTGCCCAAACCCTGTCCAGGGACCCTGATCAATCGATCCGATCGGATGCGCCACTGACAAAAAACTTGCCAGCCAGAGGCCTTCATCCGTTGAAGCCCTGACCCTTGACTTGAACGTTTCAGATCCCTTTCTTCCGCGCCGTTGATGCCGTTCCTCCATCGCATCGCCAGACGACTCCCCAGCTCCCTGGTTGCTCCTTTCACCGACCAGAGCCCTGCAGCGCGCCTGATTCGGCAATCGGCGAAGAAGAACTGGAAGCTGCTGGCCCTGAACTTTTCCACCAGCCTGGCCGCAAGCCTCAGCGAGGGCGCCACCCTCGGGATCATCTTTCTCTCGGTGAGCCTGATCAGTGCTCCAGAGAACAGCGATTGGAGCAAAATATCGGTCCTTGGATCCCTGAACCAGCTCCCCTGGCTCCAGGACTGGCTCAGCGCAACCCTCAGCACCCGCACAGGGCGCGATGGAGTTTTCATCCTTCTGCTGATCGCCGCCGTTGCCTTGCAGGGCCTGATGGCGGTGACCACCTATGTCAACAGCGTCTGCACCGCCGTGATGGGGGCCCGGATGGGCACGGAAATCACCGGCAATCTGAACGACCGCGTGCTGTCACTGAGTTTCGGCTGCGCCAGTCGCTACCGCGTCGGCGACCTGCTGAACTACGTCGGCTCCGGGGGCAGCACTGTCCAGAAGGAGATCTCTCTAGCCAACGGGCTGCTGATGAACAGCCTGCAGCTGCTGATTTATCTGTTGATCCTGGTGGCCATTTCTCCGTGGCTGCTGCTGGTTGCCATCGGCATGGCTGCTGTGATGCAGACGGTTCAAAAGTTTCTGCTGCCGCGGATTCGTAGGAATTCATATGAACAGCAGAACGTGAGTGTTGAACTCTCGAGCCGTCAGAACGAGCAGATTCAGGGCCTCCGTTTATTGCACAGCACCGGCCAACTGGAGAGTTCCCGAGCCAGACTCAAAAAGCTGCTCAGCGAGAGCAAACGGCTCTCCATCAGACAAAGCAAACTATCGAACCTGGTGCAGCCGATCTCCAATATGCTGCCGATCATCTCCATTGCCCTGATCGCCGCGCTGAGCCTGTTTGTGTTCAAAGACCGAAGCAGTGGTGTGCTACCAAGTCTGGTCACCTTCATCATTGCCCTGCAGAGGCTCAATCAACGTTTCGGAACCTTGGCTGGACTGGCAACGGGCTATGCCGCCAACAGCGCCAATGTGGCGCGCCTCAACGACATTCTTCGCAACGATGACAAAGAGTTCGTTAGACTTGGAGGGGTACCATTCACGGCCCTCCGAAGTGGCATTCAGCTCAATGATGTCTCGTTGCAGTACAGCCCTAATCTGCCTCCAGCTCTCTCTTCGATTCAGCTCAAGATCGGCCGCGGCCAGACAGTGGCCTTGGTCGGCTCCAGTGGGGCGGGCAAGAGTTCCATCGCCGATCTGCTGGCGGGTCTGTACGAACCCACAGGTGGGAGGATTCTGATCGATGGCGTAGATCTCCGAGACCTCAAACTCTCCAGTTGGCAGCAACGGCTTGGTGTCGTCAGCCAGGATACTTTTCTCTTCAATGCCAGCATCGCCAGCAACATCGGCTTCGGTGTCAACAGGGCGTCCCTCGATGACATCAAGGACGCGGCCTCCAAGGCTCAGGCCGCTGGCTTCATTGCCGACCTCCCCGAGGGGTACGAAACAACAATCGGTGAACGGGGCTACCGGCTCAGTGGCGGGCAACGTCAGAGAATCTCCCTGGCCAGGGCGATTCTGCGGAAACCTGAGCTGCTGATTCTTGATGAAGCCACCAGCGCTCTCGATAGTCAGAGCGAACGCCTGGTGCAGCAGGCGATCGAACAGTTCGAACGCCAGCACACCGTGCTGGTCATCGCCCACCGACTCAGTACAATCGTCAATGCCGACGTCATCTGCGTCATGTCGGAAGGAAGGATTCTGGAGCGGGGTCGACACCACGAGCTGCTGGCCCAGTCAGGTCTGTATGCAAAACTCTGGAGTGACCAGTCCAAACATCCGCAGCAGTCGTCCAAGGCCCCAACACCCGTCTGATGGTCATTGACGCGCCACGCATGAATCGCCCCGACCCAGGGCATTCACCGATTCGATCATTGACCAGAGCGTTGGCCGTCACGACGGCGCCCCTGAGATGATCATCGCCTGCACGATCGACAACAACTACATCCGGCACTGCGCCGTGATGCTGAAATCGCTTCAGCTTTCCAACCCAGCTGAGTCGATCAGTGTTTACATTCTTCACGGCGTGATTGACTTCGGCGAACGTGCCCGGTTGGCGGCCTATCTGGGCAATTTTTTGCCTTCGGTCTCCTTCATTCAGCTGGATGAAGAGATGCTTGAGGGATTCCCGGTTTTCGGCCACATCACCTTAGCTGCCTACTTCCGGCTGTTGCTGCCGGCGGCCCTCCCCCATGCGGTCGAAAAGGTGCTCTATCTGGATTCCGACCTGATCGTGGTGGACTCACTTCGGGATCTGTGGGAAGCATCTCTCGGGGAGAACAGCATCGGTGCGGTGGAGGAACACAATCAGGAGTTTGAGCGCACTCGCCTCAGCCTAGGAGGGGGTTCACTCGTGTTCAACTCCGGAGCGATGCTGATTGATCTGGACCGCTGGCGTCAACAGAACATCCTGGCCAACGGCCTCGAGTTTGCACGCACCCATCCCGATCGCATCAAGCACTGGGATCAAGACGTGCTAAATGCCCTTCTTGATATGCGCTGGCTGCCTCTCGACTGGCGCTGGAACGCCCTGCCCCATCTCTGGATGCAACCGGAATACGCCGATGCCACCACCCCCCTAGGACGCCAGGCTGGGGTGACTCGGGCCAACCCCGCCGTGATCCACTTCGCTGGGTCCGGGGTGGCCAAGCCCTGGCACCATCGCTGCACCCATCCCTGGCGCCAGCGCTACCTGGAGATCCGCCAGCAGACACCCTGGGCCAACCTCCCCCTGGAGGGGGCCCCCAGCACCTCCCTGGCCGACCGACTCCGGTCGCTGCGTTTCCGCCTCAAACGTACGGGCAAACGGATGCTCGGCAGGACGAGGCCCTAGGAACCCATGACCATCCAGCTCGGCGATCACCGGCTCACCTGCATCGGCTACTGCGGCTCGACGGAGGCGGACCTGCTGGGACGCTTCCTGCGGGAGGGAAGCCGTGCCCTTGTCGCCATGGAAGGGGAGTTCACCCTGGTGATCGAGACCGACGCCGGCGACGTGACGGTCGTCACCTCGCCCGTCGGGGCCACGCAGTACTACTACCTCGAGCGCAACGGCCTCCTCTTCCATGGCGACCAGGTGGCGGAGATTCGGCGCCGCAGCGGGCTGGAGTGGCGCTGGAACTGGCAGGCCCTCGGCGATCTCTGCCAGTTGGAGAACCTGACCGACAACCAGACGCTCCACCCCGAGATCCATCGGGTCCCCCCCGGCAGCGTCCTGCACTTCACCGACGGCCGCGTGGCGCTTCGGTCCGAGTCGGTCCTCGACCGGATCCCTGCGGCCCCCCCTGACCCGGACGCCGCCGTCGACGCTCTCAATGCCGCGGTGCTTCGGCTGGCGGGGGACAACCCCTACCTGTCGCTTTCGGGCGGGTTCGATTCAAGGGTGATCCTGGCGTCGATGCTGCACCAGGGGCTGCGCCCCCATCTGATCACCATGGGACGGGAGGAGGCCACCGACGTGCAGGTGGCCCGCCACATCGCCCGCCGCTTCGATCTGCCCCACCAGCTGATCAACCTGGACCTGGAGGAATTCTTCGCCCACGGGCCCAGCATCTCCAGCCTCACCAACGGCACCAAGACCGCCTGGCACTGGCACACCTTTCTGTATCCACTGAAGGCGGCGATTCCCGCCGATGCCACGTTCTTTGTCGGCACCCTGGGGGAATTCGCCCGTACCTACTACTTCGACCGGGGCTGGCTCGGCCGCATCGCGTCTCTGGCCCCCGAAGCTGCCCTGGGCAAGTTCTGGCGCCTGAAAGTGGAGCGCCACCTCAGCTTCTCAGCCGAGGAACTGCGTCATCTGGCCCCGCCGCTGGCCGCCCAGTTGATGCCGGAGGGTCGCAGACAACGCGCCGCCAGGCTTGCCGGCTTCTGTCGGGGAGGGTTCCTCGAAGGCCTCACCCGTTACTACTTCGAGCAGCGGGTGCCCAACTTCTACGCCAATGGGATCCGCATGTACCGGGCCTCCAGCGCCTGGCGATCCCCCTTCCACGACCGCCGCTGGATCGAAGCGATCTGGAATCTCCCCGATGGTTGGAAGCTGGGCTCCAACTGGCACCGCCATGCCATTGCCCGCAACTGCCCCGAGCTGCTCAGCTTTCCCGAGGAGAACGGCTTCGACAAGGGGAGGATGCTGGCCAAGGCCCCTCCCCTCTACTGGACGCCGCCCATGCGGAGGGCCCGGTACATCAGCTACGACCTCAGCGCCGACTGGTACCGCGACCCCAGGATGCACACCTTCCTGCGGGAGCACGGCGGGCTGATCGACGACCTGGTGGATCCGGACCTGCTCCGTCGGATTCTGGACGCCCATCGCAACGGCACTGACAGGACCCGAACCCTGGCCTTCCTGCTGACCCTGATCTTCTGGAAGCAGGTGATCACCCCATGAAGGTGCTGTTCGTTTCACACATGGCCACCCGTAGTGGTGCCCCCCTGCTGCTGCTGTGGCTGTTGCGCTGGCTGATGGAACACGGGCTAGACATCGAGCCGGCCGTGGTGCTGATCAGCGATGGTCCCCTGCGGCCGGAGTTCGAAGCCCTCGCCCCCACGTACGCCTGGAGCCAACCCCTCTTCCAACCCCTGCGTGAGCGGCTTGCCGCCAGGATGGGTAGGGGAACCGCCACCAGTCCCGCCGGCCTCCTTGCGGCTGCGGTGAAGCGCCACAAGCCCGACCTGATCTACCTGAACACCTTGGTGCTGGGCAAGCACCTCAAGGGCCTCAGCGCCGACCCGACCCAGCCAGCCTGTCTGACCCACGTGCATGAGCTCGAAACAACGCTCGCCACGATGAGCACCCCGGAGGCTGTGGCCCGCCAGCTGGCCCTCTCCAGCGAAGTGGTGGCCTGCGCCGAAAGGGTGAAGCAATCCCTTCAGGCCCATCACGGCCTCCCTCTCAGCCGCTGCACGGTGATTCCGGAGTTCGTTCCATTTTCTGCACAAGACCTTGTTCCGACAACCGAGCCCGTCCCACCACTGGAGGGGAACGCGGCGGATCCGCTCCTGAGGCGCCTTGAGGTCGCCGTTGAGAGCGGCACTTTCGTCTTCGGGTTCGCCGGCCAGGCGATCGCCCGAAAGGGATTTGACCTCTTCCCGCAACTGGTACGGGAATGCGAACAGGTCTTCGCCGGAACGCCCTTCCTTGCTGTCTGGCTCGGCGCCGCACCGGCCCAGGAGCAGGTGATCGTGGCCCGTCGAGATCTGTGCCTGATGCACTTGGAACACCGTGTCCTGCTCCTCCCGCCGATGCCCACCGGCATCAGTGTCATCCGGCGCTATGCGGTCCATGGGTTGCTTTCACGGGAGGATCCCTACCCCGTGGTCGCCCTAGAGGCGGCCGTCGCGGCCGTGCCCACCGTGTGCTTCCGAAGCGGTGGTGGGATCGCGGACTTCGTGGCCGATGACTGCGGGGTGGCGGTTGACTATCTGGATCTTCGGGCCTTCGCCGCTGCCCTGCATCGGCTCAGCGCTGACCCGGAGAGCCGTCGTCGTCTGGGCGAACGCAGCCAGGCCAAGGTGTTCCGGGAGTCCAGCATCGACGTCGTGGCACCCCAGCTGCTGGCATCCATGGAGCGCGCCATGACGGCTGGAGCCCGCCGTGGTTGAGGTGCCCCTGCCCAGCTCCCGCCGCCTCTACGACTGGCCTGAGGATGGCGCGATCGCCGTGCCGGAACGGTTCAACACCGACCCAGCACGGCCGCTGTTCTCGATCGTCATCCCCACCCTCAACCAGGGGCCGTACATCGAGGACACCCTGCTCTCGATTCTCTGGCAGGGCTACGACAACGTTGAGATCATCGTGGTGGATGGGGGCAGCACCGATGACACCCCGGCCGTGCTGGAGCGCTACCGCCCCTGGATCTCGGTGCTGATCAGCGAGCCCGACAGGGGCCAGTCGGACGCCATCAACAAGGGCTTCCGCCGGGCCAGCGGTTCGATCCTCGCCTGGCTCAATTCCGACGACTTCTACCTGCCTGGAGCCTTCCGCACCGTGCTGGGGTGTTTCGCCGCCGACCCCGGCGGCCGCTGGGTGATCGGCAGCGGCGACATCATCAGCGCCGACCAGCAGTTTCTGCGCCATGTGCCCGCCCGCGAAGGCTCCGAGCAGACCCTGCTGGCCATGGAGAACGGCTGCTTCCTGCTGCAGCAGAGCTGTTTCTGGAGTGCCTCCCTCTGGCAGGAGGTCGGCGGGGTGGACGAGGGGCTGAGCCTGTTGATGGACTACGACCTCTGGTGGCGTTTTTCCCGGCGCTGCCGCGGCCTGGTCACCCAGGAGAAACTGGGAGCCATGCGCTACTACGCCACCGTGAAGACCCGGCGCCAGGGGGAACGCTTTCCGTCCGAACTGGCCACCATCTATGCCCGTTATGGGGCCAGCGAGCCGCTGGAGCGGCTGGTGCAGCGGCTGCTGAAGGAGAAATCCGCCCTCGGCGAGCGCCTCTCGGCCCTGGAGCGTCAGCTGCCGGTGCGGCTGCTAAAGCGGCTGCGGCTCCTGCCCCGACCATGAGCACACCCGAACTGTTCGTCGGCATCACCAGCTGGAACAGCGAGCTGTTCCTGCCCCACTGTCTGGAGGCGCTCCAGGCCACCACCCGGGGCCTCGACACCGAGATCTGCGTGCTGGACAACGGCTCCACCGACCGCTCGGTGGCGATCGCCCGGGAGCGGGGTGCCGACGTGGTGCAGCAATCCTGCAGCCAGCCCGAAGCGCTCAATGCCCTGCTGGACCGCTCCCGCTCCCCCTACACCCTGCTGCTGCATGCAGACGTGATCCTGCTGGCCCAGCAGTGGTTCAGCCTCTGCCGTTCCCGTCTCACCGAGGGGGTGGCGCTGGTGTCACCGCAGGACATCGGCTGCGGGCCGCTCACCCGTCCCTTCGGAGCGGGCATGCCGGAGAGCTCCTTCCTGCTGATGCACACGGCGCGGTTCCGTCGTTGCCGGAGGCTCCACTGGCGACGCAAGGGGCGCTGGCCGCGGCCCCGCCTTGAGGTCGACTTCCACGGCCCCCACATCACCCACCACCTGCCCCAAGAGCTCCAGAGGCAACGGCTCACCTGGGTGCCCATGGACGTCTACGTCTCCAACCGGGCCAGCGAACCGCTGTTCACGCCGGCCTCCCCACCGGCGGTCTGGAGCGACGAGCTGGCCTACCTGCGCTACGGCCTCGGCAACTTCTACGGCCTCGACGGCACGATCACCCATTACCACAACTGGTACGACCGGATCGCCGCCCGGGAGAAGAGCGAAACGGCGCCGACCCCGGGCCGCAAGGATTTTCCGGTGGACTTCATCCGCTCCTACACCCACCGCCTGCTGGAGGACTACGGCGCCGGCAGGCTGGAGTTGCCCACCGACCTCAGCACCAGCCGCACCCCCCGAGCGCTTTAGCCCCATCCCTTCCTCCATGACCGGTCCCTCCTCGCCACGGCCGATCGCTGCCCACTTCCTGCTGGTGCCGGAGCTGCTGCACTCGCCCCCCAACGAGGCGATCATCTCGGCCCTGCTGGAGAACGGCTACGACGTCCACGTCTTCGCCCCCGGGCCCTGCGGCAGCACCGCCCCCTACGGCGAACGGGTCAGCACCCATCCGGTGGCCTATTCGATGCGCTGGCTGCTCAGCCAGGCCTGGCACCCCCGCTGGCGCCGCTACGCCTGCTTCTCGGGCACCACCGAGGATCCGATCGCCGTGGTGGGTATGCTGGCCTGGCTGCACCGCCGCCCCTCCTTCATCCTGGGGGACGAGATCCGCGCCGGCAGCTACCGGGGTCCCCGCTCGGAACGCTGGAAACGGCTCTGCCTCAGCGCCTACCGGCGGGCGCGCTTCACCATCGTCAACGACACCCACCGGGTGTCGCTGGTGCGCGACTACGCCGGCCTGCCGCCGGCCCAGCCGGTGCTGGTCTATCCGGGCTGCTTCCGCAACCCTCCGGTGCGGGATCAGGTCCTGCGCCAGGAGCTCCGCCAGCGCTGGGGCCTGGCGCCGGACGCGCTCACCTTGGCCATCTCCGGGGGCTTCAACCTCACCGCCGGCGCCGACTGGCTGCTCGACGCCCTGCACGAGGATCCCTCCCTGTGCGCCGTGATTCAGCCCCTGGGGGTGGATCCCCTGGCCCTCTACCTGCTGCGGCGCCTCAGCCTGGGGGGCCGGCTCCACATCGAGACGGGTCGGCTGTCCTGGCAGGAGGCCTGGCGATCGGCCGTCGGCTACGACATCGGCCTGGCCGTGTACACCAATCCGGCGCCCCAGTTCCAGGCCATGGGCGTCAGCTCGAACCGGCTGTGCATGTACCTGGCGATGGGGGTGCCGGTGATCTGCAGCCGCCAGGCCAGTTTCGAGTTCGTTGAAGACTTCGGCTGCGGCGTGATGGTCGACGATGGTGCCGGCTTCCTGGCGGCGGCCCACCACCTGGGGGCCGACCTGGACGCCCGCCGTGAGGACTGTGCCCGCTGCTTCCACGATCACATCCGCCCCGGGGAGCGTTACCGCGCCCTGGTGGAGGCGATCGACGCCCTGGGGCGCCCCTGATGGAGCACCCATCGCCACCGTTATGAACCGCTCCTCCCTCAACCTGCGCCTTTACCTCGCTGCCCGGGCTGTGGTGCACGGCAGCCGGCGCCGCATCCCGCGGTCCCTGCTGCCGCCGCGGCGGCCCTTGGGCGACCACTTCACGATCGCGATCACCACCTTCGAGGCCCGCTACGAGAGCTACTTCCGTCCCCTGTACCGGTCGTTGCGGCGCAGCTTCCCGGAGGTGCCGATCCTGGTGGCCGTCAACGGCCACGGCGATCCCGCCAGCCAGAGCCGCTATCTGGAGCGTCTCTGCGCTGAGCTGGCCAGCGGCGAGCCGCCCCATCGCCGCTTCCTGCTGCATGAGCGGGTGGTGGGGCTTTGCCAGATGTGGAACGAGCTGCTCCAGGCCAGCCCCACGGCCACCACCCTGGTGCTCAACGACGATCTGCGCATCGACCCCTGGCTGCGGCGCTGGGCGGAGACCATGGCGTGGGAAACGGTGGATCTCACCCTGCTCAACAACACCTGGTCGCACTTCGCCATCGGCCGCCGCTGCTGGGAGCGGATCGGCGCCTTCGACCAGAGCTTCAGCGGCATCGGCTTCGAGGACATGGACTACACCGCCCGGGCGTCGCTCGCTGGCGTCGGGATCGTGGGCAAGGACTGCCCCTATCTGCACCATGCGAACGACCAGCCGGTCACCACCTCCTTCGATGACCAATCGGCGCGGGTCTGGGGGAAGTACACCTCCGCCAACCAGGAAAGCTTCTTCCACAAGTGGGAGCGCTGCCCGGCACCGGAGGGGACCTACATCCGACAGCTGGGCCACCACGTGCGCCCGATCGCCCCCCTGCCGCCCCTGCCCGTGCCGCCCCTGAACCCATCCGGGGCCGGGGTCGTGTACCTGGATCGGACGCCATGAGGGTGCTGGTGTTCGCCCCCTCCGCCTACCTGCTCGGCGGGGTCCAGGACTGGCTGGCGAACCTGGTGCCAGGCCTGCGGGCCGGCGGGCTGGAAGTGACGGTGGTGGTGCCCGACGGCAACCATCACCGCCATGGCCCCTACGCCCGGGCCTATCCGGCGTTGGCGGCCCAACCGCTCGCCAACAGCAGCGGCAGTGCCGAGGGCAGGATCCGTGCCATTGCCGCCCTGCTGGGAAGGCTCGATCCCCAGCTGGTGCTCGGCGTCAACCTGGTGGACCTGTACCCCGCGGTCCAGCGGGCCCGCCGCCAGGGGCGCTTTCACGGACGGGTGGTCATGACCCTCCATGCCCTGCAGGCCTCCTATCTCGACGACCTGCGGCGGCACGGGGCCGGCATCGATGCCGTGATCGCCACCAATCGGCTGGCCTGCCGACTGGCGAGCGAACGGGGCGGGATGGACCCCAACCGGGTCCTCTACGCCCCCTATGGCGTGCCGGTGCCGCCCTGGCGGGCCCCCAGTGGCGATCCAGCCGCCACCTTGAAGCTGGCCTGGGTGGGCCGGCTGGAGCAGGCCCAGAAGCGGGTGCACGATCTGCCGCCGCTGCTGGCGGCGCTCAAGAGTCTGGGCATCGACCTGCAGCTCAGCATCGCCGGCGATGGCGTGGAGCGCCCGGCCCTGGAACGGTCCCTGGCGCCCTGGATCGCAAGCGGCCAGGTGCGAATGCTCGGCCGCATCGACCAGCACCAACTCGAGGACCAGATCTATGGCCATCACCATGCCCTGGTGATCACCTCCGCCTGGGAGACGGGCCCGATCGTCGCCTGGCAGGCCATGGCCAGCGGCATGGCGGTGGTGAGCAGCCGCTATGTGGGGTCGGGCCTGGAGGGCGCCCTGGAGCACGACGCCACCGCCCTGCTGTTTCCCTGCGGAGATGGGGCTGCCGCCGCCGCCCAGCTGGGGCGGCTGCGGCAGGGCACCCTGCTGGAGCGGCTGTCCAGGGCCGGCCACGCCCTGGTGTCCGGGCGCTACAGCGAGGCAGCGTCCCTGGAGGCCTGGCGGCGGGCGCTCGCTCAGGTGTGGGTGCTCCCCCCGCTGGCAGCGGGCCCTGTGGAAGCGGCGCCAGCCCCCGCTGGGAGGCTGGATCGCTGGCTGGGGCGCCGCCGCGGCGAGGATCTGCGCCAGCTGCTGGGGCAGCGCTTCCACCATCGCAGCGCCGGCAGCGAGTGGCCCCATTCCGGCGGCGCGAGCGACAGAGCGGCGGAAGCGGAGCTGCTGGCGGCGGCGGGCCGGCTCGACCATCCCGATGATCCCCATGGCTGAACCGGCAGGAGCCTCCCGGAAAGAGAGGTTGGGCGTCTGGCTGAAGGAGCGGCTGCGTTACGAGTGGCTGCTGGGCCGGCCCGCGCCGGCCCACCTGGCGATCGCCAACCGCGACGAGCGGCTGGAGGCGGCCCCCGATGGCCGCGGTCAGGCCTGTCTGTGGCGTCACACCTCCCGCCTGCACGCCCCACGCCTGCAGCCGGAACTGGGAAGGCGCCTGCTGAACCGCTGCCTGGCCGCGGCGCCGGTCCGGCGCCGCAGCACCCCCCTCTGGGGTGAGGGGCCAGCGGAGCTGAGTGTGCTGATCGGCCACCGGGGCCTTGAGCGGCTGCCCCTGCTGCTGGCCACCCTGGAGTCCCTCGCCGCCCAGGAGGACGTGCACTTGGAGTGCCTGGTGATCGAGCAGGACAGCGAACCCCGCATCGCCGACCGCCTGCCGCCCTGGGTGCGCCACGTCCATGGGCCCCTGCCCGACCCCACGGCCCCCTACAACCGCTCCCACTCCTTCAACCTGGGCGCCCGCGAGGCCCGCGCCCCGGTGCTGCTGCTGCACGACAACGACATGCTCGTGCCGGCCGGCTACGCCCGCCGCCTGCTGGAGAGGGTCGCCCGCGGCTATGCGGTGGTGAACCCGAAGCGGTTCGTCTTCTATCTCGATGCGGTCCACAGCGCCTCGGTGCTAGCCGGTTCGGACAACTACGCCGAGCGGCCCGCCGAAGCGATCGTGCAGAACCTGGAGGCCGGAGGCTCGATGGCGATCACCGCCGAGGCCTATGCCGCCATCGGTGGCATGGACGAGGGCTTCGTCGGCTGGGGCGGCGAAGACAACGAATTCTGGGACCGCTGCCTCACCCGGCCCACCTGGATCTGGGGCTACGAGCCGATCGTGCACCTCTGGCACCGCGGCCAGCCGCTCAAGCACCAGCGGGACAACCCCAACCTGGAGCGGGCCCGCACCGTGATGCGGCGTCCCGCCCTCGAGCGCATCGCCGCCCTGCGGCCCGCGCCGGTGCCCGGGCTGGTCAGCACGATCATCCCGGTGCACAACCGCGCCGCCCTGCTGCGCGAAGCGGTGGCCAGCGTGCTCGAGCAGGACCATCGGCCGATCGAGATCGTCATCGTCGACGACGGCTCCAGCGACGACACCGGTGCGGTGGCCGATGGCCTGGCCGCCGCCCAGCCGGCGCTGATCCGGGTGATTCACCAGCCCAATGGCGGGCCGGGGGCCGCCCGCCAGCGGGGCCTCGACGCCAGCCGCGGCGAATTCGTGCAGTACCTCGACAGCGACGACCTGCTGCTGCCCGGCAAGTTCAGCGCCCAGGTGGCGGCCCTGGAGGGGTCTGCCGAGGCCCAGATCGCCTATGGCCCCAGCCTGGAGGAGGACCATTCGCAACGCCCGATCCAGCGCCGCGGCCCGATGCGGGCCACCGGAATGCCCCTGGAGCGCCTGTTCCCCCTGCTGCTGCTGGAGCGCTGGTGGACCACCAGCTGTCCGCTGTATCGGCGCGAGCTGCTCGACCGCATCGGCCCCTGGCAGCCGTGGATCAACGAGGAGGACTGGGAGTACGACGGCAGGGCCGGCGCCGCCGAGGCCCCGCTGGTGTGGGTGCCAGGCGAGATGTCGGTGCGGCGGATCCACATGGGCGAGGACCACCTCAGCGACCGGGGCCACCTGGACCCCCGCAAGCTCGGGGACCGAGCCAGGGCCCAGGACTCCCTGCTGCGCAGCGCCCTGGCCGCCGGCGTCGACCGCCGCAGCCCCGAGATGGCGCGATTTTCCCGCTCCGCCTTCCTGCTCAGCCGCCAGTGCGGCGCCGCCGGGGCCGAGCAGGCCTCCCGCCGGCTGTTCCAGCTCGCCCGACGCACGGGGGACTGGCAGGGGCGCCGCCGGCTGGAGTTCGTCCTGTACGGGCTGCTGGCGGCTGTCCTGGGCTGGGGCCGGGCAGCACGCCTGAGCATGGGGGTCCGGACACGGCTAACGCCAGAACCCCGCCCAGGGAGGAACATGACCTGAGGTGAAGCAGGAGCCTGTGGAGCACGAATCCGGCACGGCCCCGCTGGTGTCGGTGGTGATGGGGGTTCGCAACGGCGCCGCCAGCCTCGGCGCGACCCTTGATTCGCTCACCCGCCAGGAGGGGGTGGATCTGGAGATCGTGGTGATCAACGACGGCTCCAGCGACGACACCGGCGCCCTGCTGGCAGTCCGTGCCGCCTCCGAGCCGCGGCTGCGGGTGCTGGAGAGGCCCGGCCAGGGCCTTACCCGGTCACTGATCGAGGGCTGCCAGGTGGCCCGCGGCCGCTTCATCGCCCGCCAGGATGCGGGCGACATCTCCCGGCCGGGGCGGCTGCTGCGGCAGGTCCGCTGCCTGGAGGAGCATCCCGATGCCAGCCTCTGCTCCACCCACGTGCGCCTGGTGGTGCCGGAGGGGGCCACGGTGCGCGTCAACGCTCCGGACCCCGCGGAGCTGGCCGATGGGCTCACCGGTCCAGCCATCCACGGCTCTGTGATGATGCGCCTCAGCGCCTATCAGCGCGCCGGGGGCTATCGGCCGATGTTCTACTTCGCCCAGGACATCGATCTCTGGAGCCGCATGGTGGAGTTCGGCAGCCATCTGGTGGTGCCGGAGGTGCTGTACGAGGCCACCCTGTCCCCGGGATCGATCAGCGGCTCGCGCCGCCAGGAGCAGGAGGCCTTCCACGCCCTGATCGTGGCGGCCACCCAGGCCCGCCGTGGCGGCCAGCCGGAGGCGCCGGTCCTCGCCGAAGCGGAGGCCCTGAGCGAGCGTTGCC
The DNA here is from genome assembly GCA_943370335.1 of Bordetella parapertussis. GTDB lineage: Bacteria > Cyanobacteriota > Cyanobacteriia > PCC-6307 > Cyanobiaceae > Cyanobium. Next base: position 41,119 of record CALRQM020000007.1, read on the forward strand.
GCGGCTTGCGGGCCCAACCCCGCCGGCAGGCCGATGGGGCCTATTTCATCGGTGCCTGCCTCAGCCAGGAGCGTCCGGACCTGGCCCGCCAGTACCTGCGCCAGGCCCTGGCCCTCAACCCCTGGCACCTCAAGGCCCGGCTCAAGCTGGCCACACTGCCATGACCCTCAGCGTCGCGATTCCCACCTACGGCCGCGATCAGGTGCTGATCGACAGCGTCGCCGCCTTGCTGGCCCTGGATCCGCCCCCCTTCGAGCTGCTCGTCGTCGACCAGACGCCCCGCCACGATCCCGACTGCGAAGCTCGGCTGGGCGCCTGGCAGGCGGAAGGACGGATCAAGTGGCTGCGGCTGCCGACCCCCTCGATCACCGGCGCCATGAACGTGGCCCTGCAGCAGGCGAGCGGTGATCGGGTGCTCTTCCTCGACGACGACATCCTGCCGGACCCGGAGCTGCTCAACGCCCACGAACGGGCGGGTGCCGCTGACCCCGACGCCATGCTGGCCGGGCGGGTGCTGCAGCCCTGGCACCGGGGCCAGAGCGATCCGGAGGACGGGCCCTTCCTGTTCAACAGCCTGCGGCCCCGCCCCGTGGAGGAGTTCATGGGGGGCAATGTGGCCATCCCCCGCCGGCTGGCCCTGGACCTGGGGGGATTCGACCAGAACTTCGTGCGGGTGGCCTATCGCTTCGAGGCCGAGTTCGCCCACCGCTGGCGCCAGGCCGGCCATCCGATCCAGTACGTGCCCGGCGCCCTGATCCACCACCTCAGGGCCGAGCGGGGCGGCACCCGCAGCTACGGCAAGCACCTCACCACCGTCAAGCCCGACCATGCCGTGGGGCGCTACTACTTCCAGCTGCGCACCCAGCCCCTGCCGGCGGCCCTAGCGGGCTGCCTGCGCGGTTGGCTGGGATCGGTGCGCAGCCGTCACCATCTGCGCCATCCCTGGTGGATCCCCCCCACCCTGCTGGCCGAAGGCCGGGGCCTGGTCTGGGCCTTGTGGCTGCAGAAGCGGGGTCCGGCCCTGCTGCCCACCCGCCGGCGCCGGCTGCTGATCGCCGGCAGCCATCCGGTGCAGTACCAGACCCCCCTGTTCCAGACCCTCGCCACCTCCCCCGGTGTGCGCACCGACGTGCTCTACCTCACCCTTCCTGACGCCCGGACCCAGGGGCTGGGATTCGGGGTTGCCTTCGAGTGGGACGTGCCGCTGTTGGAGGGCTACACCTGGCATGAGGCCAGCAGCGGCCGGGGCCTCGGCATCACCTCCGGATACTGGGGCGTCTGGCTGGCCCGCCCCCTGGGGGAGCTGGGGTTCGGCCCCGGCCGGGAGCGGCCCGATGCCCTGCTCCTGACTGGCTGGCATTTCCTGGGAATGGTGCAGCTGTTCATCGCCGCCCGCCTGCAGGGCCTGCCGGTGCTGCTGCGCATGGATTCCAATGCCTTCCGCCCCAGGCCATGGCCCCTGACGCTCGCCTACTGGTTCCTGTTCCGGGGGGTCTCGGTCGGCCTGCCCGTGGGCCAGGCCAATGCCCGCTGGTACCGCCAGTTCGGTGTGCCCCAGAGCCGGCTGGTGCCCTCCCCCCACTTCGTGGACAACGCCTACTTCAGCGACCGGGCCGACGCCCTGAGCCCATGCCGGGATGAGCTGCGCCAGGGCTGGGCCATCCCCCGGGAGGCCTTCTGCTTTCTGTTCGCCGGCAAACTCCAGCCCAAGAAGCGTCCGTTCGACCTGCTCGAAGCGCTGCGGCTGCTGCTGCTGGACCCCCTGGCCCCGCCGGTGCATCTACTCGTGGTGGGCACCGGTCCCCTGGAGGAGGCCTGCCGGGCGCTGGTTGCCCAGCACCGCCTGCCAGTGAGTTTCGCCGGCTTCCTGAACCAGTCCGGGATGCCCTCGGCCTACGTGGCGGCCGACAGCCTTGTGCTGCCCTCCGACCACGGCGAAACCTGGGGCCTGGTGGTGAACGAGGCCATGGCCTGTGGGTTGCCGGCGATCGTGAGCGACCAGGTGGGATGCGCCGAAGACCTGGTGCTCGAGGGCCGCACGGGCCTGGTGAGCCCCGTCGGCCAGCCAGCGGCCCTGGCCGCCGCCATGGGGCGGATGGCCGCCGATCCCGCCGCCGCCGCCCGGATGGGGGAAACGGCAAAAGAGCTCGTCCAGGCCCATTTCAGCGTGCGGAACGCCGCCGAGGGGATCCTGGCGGGGCTGGCCCTGCTGGAGCGTCGCTGAGATGGCCAGGGCCCTGATCCTCTCCCTCCAGCCTCCGGGGGGCGGCGGCGTCCAGGCCCGCCGCTACGCCAAGCTCCTGCCCCATCTGCCGGCCGCCGGCTGGGAGTTCCATGTCGTCGGCCCCGACCCCCGGCTCGATGCGGTCACCCCGGAACCCTTCCCTGGCCAGGAGCGGTTCTGCCACTACAGCCGCCAGGTCTCCCGCTCCCATCGCTGCGCGATCCGCAAGAACCGGCGCAGACCCGGCTCGCCGCTGCACCTCTGGTTCGGCCTGCGCCAGCTGATCCACCTGAGGCTGGAGCGGCTGGGCGGCCACAACCCCCAGACCCACGCCCTCGAGGGCCTCAGGGCCACGGCCCTGGAGACGGCGGCGGCCATCCCCTTCGATCTGGTGGCCGGGATCTGCCCGGATTTCCGGGTGCTTGAGGTGGCACTGGATGTGGCCGGAGAGCTCGACAAACCCTTCATCGCCATCTATGATGACCCTTACGGCCATCGGGAGAAGGGCCTCTTTCACCCGGCCCAGCCCGAACGCCAGCGGGCCGTGCTGGCCGCGGCGGCGGGGGCCGTGTTTGCCTCGCCCCTTACCCTCGCGCGCTATCGGCAGCAGGGGCTGCTGGGCGACACGCCGGCCAGGTTCCTGCCGGACTGCTTCGAGCCCTGCGAAGATCCGCCCGCTGCCCCGCCTGACCCCGCGACCCTGACGCTTTTCCATCCCGGCAACCTGGGCCCCTGGCGGCCGATCGAACCGCTGCTGGAGGCCGTGCGGTGCTGGCGGCCCGAGGAGCAGGGTGGGCTGCGGATCCTGCTCTACGGCTATCTCTATGAGGCAGCCAGAACGGCCATCCGCAGCGAGCCAACCCTGCGCACCGCCATTCGGGTCCATGCCGCCGTCAGCAACGAACGCTCCCACCAGCTGGCGGAGGAGGCCGATGCCCTGCTCGTGTTGATCGGCCCCCGCCACACCGACAACCTGCCCTCGAAGTTCTTCGAGTACCTGCCCCACGCCACGCCGGTGCTGGTGGCGGGTCCGGCGGGCAACCCGCTCCAGGCGATCGTCGAGGACCTGGAGAAGGGGATCTACTGCGACATCGAGAGCAGCGCAGCCATCCTCGACGCCCTGCTGACGCTGCGACACCGGGCCGGCTGGTTCCGGGAGCGCCATCGCCACCAGCGTGACGCCATCGCCGCCTATGCCGCCCCCGCGGTCGCCGGGGCCTGGGCAGCCGCCTTCGACACTTTCCTGGCGGCCTGCCCCTTGCCATGAAGGTCCTGCACGTCATCCCCTCGATCAGTCCGCTGCGGGGCGGCCCCAGCCGGGCCGTGATCGACATGGTGGCGGCCCTGCGGATCCAGGAGGTGGACGCCGCCATCCTCACCACCAACGACCATGGCCCGGGGCTGCACCCCGATCTGGTCACCGGCCGCTGGCGGGAGCACCAGGGGGTGCCGGTGCTGGCCTTTGCGCGCTGGAGTCCGCCGGTGGCCGCCCTGCGGGAGTTCGCCTACAGCCCCACGCTCAGCCTGTGGCTGGCCCGCCACCTGAAGGACTACGACCTGCTCCACATCCATGCCCTGTTTTCCTACCCCTCCACCAGCGCCATGGCCCAGGCCCGCTGGGCGGGTGTTCCCTACATCCTGCGCAGCATCGGCCAGCTGAGCCCGTGGAGCCTGGCCCAGAGCCGCGGCCGCAAACGCCTGATGTTGAGGCTGATCGAGCGACGCAACCTGCAACGGGCAGCCCTGCTGCACTTCACCACCGGGGCCGAACGGGACGAAGCCGCCTGCCTTGGCCTGGTGCCGCCAAGCCTGGTGCTGCCCCTGGGGGTGCGCGGCCCTGACCTCCCCGCCCAGCCGGCGGACCACCGGAGCCCTGCAGCTCCGGTCCATTTCCTGTTCCTGTCGCGGCTGCACCCCAAGAAGCAGCTGGAGAACCTGCTGGACGCCCTGGCCCTGCTGCAGCACCGGCGGCCTGAAGCCAGCTGGGACCTGGCCATCGCCGGCGATGGAGAGCCCCGTTACGTCGCCGCCCTGCAGGAGCGCGCCAGGGGGCTGGGCCTTGGGGCGCGCTGCCGCTGGCTGGGGTTCGTGGCGGGGGAAGCCAAGTGGCGGGCCCTGGAGGCGGCCGACTGGTTTGTCCTGCCATCGGCGGCGGAGAATTTCGGCATCGCGGCCGTCGAAGCTCTCGCGGCCGGCACCCCCGTGATCCTGTCCCCCGAGGTGGCGGTGGCGGCCGACGTGGCCCGTGCCGGCGCCGGCCTGGTCAGCGCCAGCGACCCGGAAGCCCTGGCGCTGACCCTGGCCACTGCCCTGGAACGTCCTTCCCTGTCAAGGAGAGCGGCCGCGCTTAACCTGGCGGAAACGGATTTTTCCTGGAGCACGATCGCCCTTCAGCTGCGTGACGCCTACCGCCAGGTGCTGACCTCTTCCGCCGGCCGATGACCATCCTGCTGTTGATCGTGCTCTTCGGAGCTCTCGCCGCCGTGCTCCTCGGCGGCGACTGGCGCGCCGGCCTGATGGTCACCCTGATCATCGGCTTCGTGCAGGATCCCCTGCGCAAGATCACGCCTGATCAGCCCGGCTACATGGTCGGCCTGGTCCTGATCGGGTTCGCGCTCTGCGGCGTGGTGCTCCTGGAGCGGGCAGGGCGCTTCAACCTGCGGGCGATGTTCTGGACCGTGCCGAAATTCGATGGCTGGGTGACGATCTACTTCGGCCTGATCGCGCTCCAGAGCCTCAACAGCTTCGCCCGCTTCTCCGACATCCGGCTCACCGCGATCGGCGCCGCCTTCTATCTGGCGCCGGCCTTCGGGCTCTGGGTCGGCTTCCAGGTGGGATGCAACCTGCCCTTGCTGAAACGTCTGCTGACGCTCTATCTGGTCGGCTCGGCGGTGATGGCGGTCACCGTGTACCTCAGCTTCATGGGCGTCGACCATCCCATTCTTCAGGAGGTGGGCGAGGGACTGCTGATCACCTTCCGCCATGGCTTTTCGGCCCAGGGGGCCTCGGGGTTCTGGCGTACCAGTGAAATCGCCTCCTGGCAGCTTTCCGCCGCCGCCTGCATTGCCGCCTCGATGGCCATCGCCAGCCAGAAGCCGACCATCCAGTTCGGGCTGTTGCTGATGGCGGCAGGGTTTGCCTTCCTCACCCTCCTCACCGGCCGCCGCAAGGCCCAGGTGCTGATCATGGCCTTCGCGGCCATCTATCTGCTGCTGTTCAGCCGCCGGGCCAGCCCCGCCTCCAAGGAGCGGGTGATCACCAGTGTGCTTGGGGTGGCAGGCATCTCCTACCCCCTCTATGCCTTCATTCTCTCGGAGAATCTCGGCGAGAATTTCGGCGAATACACCAACCGCTCGCTCACCATCCAGCAGGATCTGGTCGAGCGCTTCGACTCCCAGGGCATCGGCGCCACCCTCAGGGCCATCCAGGTGTCCGATGGCATCGGCATGGGGGTCGGTGCCGGTGCCAGCACGGGCGGCCTCATCCAGAATGCTGCCCGCGACGCCATTCAAAGCGTCGGTTTTGTCTCCGAGGGTGGCGGGGGTCGGCTGATCCTGGAACTCGGCATTCCAGGCATGGTGATCCTTGGGGTGATCCTGGTCCTGCTGGGCCTGGTGCTGCTGCGCAACTTCCGCCTGCTCAAGCAACTGCCCCAGTCCACCTCCGCCCTGCTGATGGGGCTCATGTCCTTCGCCCTGGCCAACGTGCCGGCGTTCTTCTCCGCCGCCCAGCTCTACGGCGACCCCTTCGTGCTGATTCTGATGAGTCTGTCTCTGGGGTCGTTTCTGGCCATTCCCAGCCTGGTGTCCCAGCAACAGGAGCAGTGGGCCCTCTGGCAATACCAGCAGCAGCAGCGCCAACTCCTTCTGGAGCAACGCTCCCAACCCCTGGCATGAGCCTGCCCGAGGCTGCAGGGGGTCAGCTGAGCGCCCTGATCCTGACCTACAACGAAGAGGCCAATATTGCCCGCACCCTGGATCACCTGCGCTGGCTGGATTCCATCCTGGTGATCGACAGTGGCAGCAGCGACGCCACCCTTTCGATCCTCGCCAACCATGCCGCCGTGCGGGTGCTGCATCGACCCTTCGACAGCTTCGCTGACCAGTGCAATTTCGGCCTGGATCAGATCGACACCCCCTGGATCCTCAGCCTGGATGCGGATTACCGGATCCCGCCGTCCCTGGCCAGGGAAATCCAGTCGGTGATCAGGGATCCGGGCAACACGACGGTGGCGGGCTTCACCATCCCGTTCCGCTACTGCATCGGCGGCCGCCCCCTGCGCAGCGGGCTGCTGCCGCCCAGGGTCAGCCTCTACCGCCGGGGTCTGGGCCGCTACCGCAACGACGGCCATGGGCACCGCATCGTCCTGTCGGGCCCCGTCAAACAACTGCGGCAGCCGATCTTCCACGACGACCGCAAACCCCTTAAGCGCTGGCTCGCCTCCCAGGGGACCTACCTGGCCATCGAGGCGGCCAAACTGCGCGCCACTCCGTCACGCGAGCTGTCGCTGGCGGATCGCCTGCGCAAGCACACACCGCTGGCCCCCTTTGCTGCGCTGCTGTTCTGCCTGCTCTGGAAGGGGGGCGTGCTGGAGGGCTGGCGCGGCTGGGCCTATGCCCAGCAACGCATGTATGCCGAACTCCTGCTGCATCTGATGCTTCTGGAAGATCACCCCAGTCTGTCAACACCGCCTTGACAGGACACGCGATTCCGCAGGATCTGGATGTTGCATTAAGGTCCGCCCTGACTGGCGGAGGCGTTCCTGCTCCCCAGCTCAGCCCCATCCTTCGCGATCGAAAGGCTCCCTCGCCCGCCCAGTCCCCGACGTTTCCCCCGCCTCCAACTTTTCGATGCCTTCGATCCTGATCACCGGCGGCGCCGGTTTCATCGGCGTCAACGCCGCCCAACACTTCGCCTCCCTGGGGTGGGAGGTGGCGATTCTCGACAATCTGTCCCGGCGGGGCACGGAGGACAATCTCCGCTGGCTGCTCAGCCAGCATCCCGCCATCGCCTTCCATCGCGTCGACATCCGCCAGGCGGAGGCGCTCGCCGAGGTGATCGCCAGCCTGCGCCCCTCGATGTTGCTGCACCTGGCGGCCCAGGTGGCGGTCACCACCTCCTACACCAACCCCCGGGAGGATTTCGAGATCAACGCCCTCGGCACCTTCAACGTGATGGAGGCGGTCCGGCTCCATTCCCCCGACAGCTTCGTGCTCTACGCCTCCACCAACAAGGTGTACGGCGGCATGGAAACCGTGCCGGTGGAGTTGACACCCCACGGCTACCGCTTCCGGGATCTGCCCGCCGGCGTGCCGGAAAGCCAGCCCCTCGACTTCCACTCGCCCTACGGCTGCTCCAAGGGAGTCGCCGATCAGTACACGATCGACTACGCCCGCATCTACGACCTGCACACCTGCGCCTTCCGCCAGTCCTGCATCTACGGCACCCGCCAGTTCGGCATCGAGGACCAGGGCTGGGTGGCCTGGTTCAGCATCGCTGCCCTGCTGGAGCGGCCGATCACCCTCTACGGCGACGGCTGGCAGACCCGCGACGTGCTCGACGTGCGCGACCTGGCCCGGGCCTACGAAGCCGCCTGGCACCACCGCGACACGATCAGCGGCCAGGCCTTCAACATCGGCGGCGGCCCCGTCAACACCCTCTGCCTGCGCGACCTGCTGCGCTTCCTCGAAGAAGAGCTGGCGATCACGCTCAGCCCCCTCAGCGGCCAGTCCCGCCCCGGCGACCAGCCCGTGTTCATCTGCGATGTCACCAAGGCCGCGAAGCAGCTGGAATGGTCCCCGCAGATCAGCGTCGATGCCGGCGTGCGCCATCTGATCCGCTGGGTGCGCGACAACCGGGACCTGTTCGGCTGGCTGAAACAATGAGCCGGCCGCGGGCCCTGATCAGCACCATCGAGCCGGTGGATGGGGGTGTTCCCGCCATGACCGCCTGCGTCGCCAGGATGCTGGAGGAGCTCGGCATCGAGCCCGTCTTCGCCTGGTATGCCCCCTGGAGCACCCATCCGAAGCTGTCGGTCCCCCTCCATGCCGTCCCCAGCGGCCGTCGGCCCGGCCAGATGCAGCGCCGGGTCTACGGCGACCACGAAGGCCATGGCCTGGGGGCCTGGCTGCCGGAGCTGGAGTTCACCCATTACCTGCCCAGGCGCGCCTGGCGGCAGCTGATCGCCGGCTGCGAGCTGCATCTCTCGGTCACCGGCAATCCCCTCTGCGCCACCCCCTTCGCCAGGCTGGGGATCCCCTTTCTGGCCTGGGTGGCCACCCCCTGGAAGGATGACCGGGTCGACCGCGTCAAACGCTTCTCCAGGCCGCGGCGGCTGCTCGACCGGGGCCTCAACGGCCCGGTGCTGAAACGGCTGGAACGCCAGGTGCTCCAGGCCCCCCGGGGGAGGATCCTGGCGTTGAGCGGCTACACGGCCACAGCCCTGGCCTCCATCGCCCACCGCCCCATGGACGGGGTGATGCGCATGCCGGTGAATCCCGCCATCTTCTTTCCTGCCCCTGAACGGCTTGTGCCCTGGCGCATCGGCTTCGCCGGCCGCTACGCCGACCCGCGCAAGCAGATCACCCTGCTGCTGGAGGCGGTGGCCAGGCTCGTGGCGCAGGGGCATCCGGTGCAGCTCGTGCTGGCGGGCGAACAGGATGTCCATCGCCTCCAGGGGCCCCTGGCGGCGATGGGACTCGAAGGACGGGTGCAGTGCCACCCCTGCCTTGGCCCCAGCGCCCTGGCGGAGGTGTTGCAGGGCCTGGATCTGTTCGTGATCCCCTCCCACCAGGAGGGCCTCTGCATTGCGGCCCTCGAGGCAATGGCCTGCGGGGTGCCGGTCGTCAGCACCCGCTGCGGGGGGCCGGAGGATTACGTGATCGACGGCCTCACGGGCCAGCTGGTGGCCAGTGAGCCCACCGCCATGGCGGCGGCGATCGCGGCGATCGGCTCCGATCGCGGTCAGCGCGACCGCCTCTCCGCCGGGGCGCTGGCCTGGGTGCGGCAGCAGGCCAGCCCGGAGGCGGCCCGGCGCACCTTCCTGGCCCACCTGGAGGCCTAGAGCAGATGTGCGGCATCGCGGGCCAGCTGGGCCGGGAACCGGGCGACTTTGCCGCCAGGGTCGGCCCACGCCTCGCCCACCGGGGACCCGATGACGCCGGCGTCTGGCAGGACGCCGGCGCCTGCCTGGTGCACCGGCGCCTGGCGATTCTGGATCTCTCTCCCCTGGGCCACCAGCCGATGGCCTCCCGGTGCGGCCGCTGGCAGCTGGTGTTCAACGGCGAGATCTACAACCACGCCGAACTGCGCCGCCGGCTGGAAGCGGAGGGTCAGCAGTTCCGGGGCAGCGGCGACACTGAGGTGCTGCTGGCCTGGCTGATCCGCTGGGGTCGGGACGGGCTGGCGTCGTTGCGAGGCATGTTCGCCTTCTGCCTTTACGACACCCGCGAGCGCAGCGCCCTGCTCGCCCGCGATCCCCACGGCATCAAGCCCCTCTACCTGCGCAGCGGGCCGGGGGGCTGCCTCGCCTTCGCCTCGGAGCTGCGGGCCCTGCTGGCGGCCGAGACGGACCGGCCCGGCCTGGATCGCCAGTCCCTGGCCCGCTACCTGGCCACCGGATCGGTGAGCGAGCCCGCCACCCTGGTGGAGGGTGTTCAGCGACTGCCCTGCGGCCACGCCGCCAGCTGGCACCGGGGTGAGCTGAGCGTGCATCCCTGGGGGGCCCTGCCGGAGAGCCTTGAAGGCGCCGACACCACGACCGGCATGACCGCGGCCGAGGCCGTGGCCCTCACCCGCTCGGCGCTCGAGGACTCGGTGGCGGCCCACATGGTCAGCGATGTGCCGGTGGGGCTGTTCCTCAGCGCCGGACTCGACTCCGCCTCCCTGCTGGCGCTGGCCCCCCGGGGCCTGCATACCTTCACCATCGGCTTCACGGCAGCAGGAGCCGGCGGCTTCGATGAATCCGGGCCGGCGGCCCGCATCGCCGCCCACTTCGGGGCCCATCACACGCCCCTGAACCTCACGGCCGACCAGGCCCGCCAGTGGCTGCCGGCCTTTCTGGCCAGCCAGGACCAGCCCTCGATCGATGGGTACAACACCTGGTGCGTGGCCCGCTTGGCCACGGAGCACGGGTTGAAGGTGGCCCTCTCCGGGCTCGGTGGGGATGAGCTGTTCGGTGGCTACCCCAGCTTCCGGATGGTGCCGAAGCTGCAGCGCTGGCGCCGCCGCATCGGGCCGGCCGGCCCGCCGGCGGCCTGGATTCTGCGCCGACTGCCCCAGGGCCGCCGCGCCAGGCTGCAGCGGATCACCGGGTTGCTGGAAGCCCCCGCCGACCTCGGCCGGGCCTACGGATGTTTCCGGGGTCTGTTCTCGCCCAGCGAAACCGATCGCCTGCTGGCCCACTGGGGGCTCAGCGCCTCTGGTGGCGCACCGGCGGCCATCGAGACCGCCGGGGATGGGGCGCCGGCGGGACGGGAAGGGGTGGCCTGGCTGGAGGGCACCCGCTACCTGCGAAACCAACTGCTGCCGGACAGTGACGTGATGGCCATGGCCGCCGGACTGGAACTGCGCCTGCCCCTGGTGGATGCGCAACTTCAGCGCCGGCTGGCGCCGATCCCCGCCAACCTGCGGCTGGCGGAAGGCAAGCAACTGCTGGCGAACAGCGTGCCGGAGCTCCCCGGCTGGTTCCTGAACCGCCCCAAGCAGGGATTCCGTTTCCCCTTCCAGCTGTGGCTCGACGACCCGGCCTCACCCCTGGCCCTGCGGCTGCCCTCGACCCCCCGGGGGATCGACCTGGCCCCCTGGTACCGGCGCTGGAGCCTGATGGTGCTGCAGCACTGGCTGGAGGTGCACCTCGGGATGAGCCTGTCTGCGGCCCCGCGTCGATGAACGCCACACCGCAGTGCGTCCCAGGGTTACCCCAGGAAATGTCCCCTAGGATCCGGCGGCGACTGGACGCCCAAGCCGCCGGACCATCGGCTCCTCTGTTTCACCCTTCCGTTCGGGGCTATCGAGGCCGGTCCGGTCCTGAGAGCCAGCCTCGCGGCTCCATGACGCTGCAACGGTGTGTGGATCCTCGGCCCCTTCCGAGGCTGGCCGATGCCACCAGCGCCAACCCGCCCCCGCCAACCGGTTCACCAGCTTCATGACGCTCATCCTGGGCATCAATGCCTTCCACGCCGATGCGGCCGCCGCCCTGGTGAGGGATGGCGTGATCGTTGCCGCCGCCGAGGAGGAGCGCTTCCGCCGCATCAAACACTGGGCCGGCTTCCCCACCGAGGCCATGGCCTGGTGTCTGGCCGATGCCGGCGTGGGGCCGGCCGACCTCGACCACATCGCCATCAACTCCCAGCCGGGTGCCCACCGCTGGCGGAAGGTGGCCTACACCCTGGGGCACCGCCCCGATCCCCGCTTCCTGGTCGCGCGCTGGCGCAACAAGCGCGAAAGGGCAGGCCTGGACCAGCAGCTGACCCTGGCCTTCCCAGGGGCCGAGATCGGGGCCCGACTGCACTTCGTGGAGCACCACCGGGCCCACCTGGCCTCGGCCTTCTTCGCTTCCCCCTTCCAGGAGGCCGCCGTGATCTCGGTGGATGGCTTCGGAGACTTCGCCAGCGGTGCCTGGGGCCATGGCCAGGGCAACCAGCTCAGCCTTGATGGCCAGATCTGGTTCCCCCATTCCCTTGGCGCCTTCTACACGGCAATCACCCAGTACCTGGGCTTCCCCAACTACGGCGACGAGTACAAGGTGATGGGGCTGGCGCCCTACGGCCAGCCCACCCGGATGGAGGCCATGCGCCGCATCGTCCGGCTGCAGGATGACGGCACCTACCGCCTGGATCTGCGCTACTTCCTGCACGCCACCCAGAAGCTGCCGCACCAATGGAGCAACGGCGCCCCGGTGGTGGGCGGCCACTGGAGCCCGGAACTGGAGGCCCTGCTCGGACCTGCCCGGCAGGCGGATCAGCCACTGGAGCAGCACCACATGGACATCGCCCGTTCGGCCCAGGCCATGTACGAGGAGGCGTTCTTCCACCTGCTGCGGGCCCTGCACCGAAGCCACCCCAGCGACCAGCTCTGCATCGCCGGGGGCTGCGGTGCCAACTCGGTGGCCAACGGCAAGGTGACCCTGGCCACCCCGTTCCAGCGGGTGTATGTCCAGGCGGCCGCGGGTGACGCCGGGGGCGCCCTCGGTGCGGCCCTCGATGTGTGGCACGGGCTGGGCCGCTCCCGTTCCGCGCCAATGCGCCATGCCTACCTGGGCAGCCAGCCGGGGCCTGGGGAGGTGGAGGAGTTGCTCGCCAGTCCAACCACCCGTACGGCCCTGGAGCAGGCCCAGTGCAGCCTGGAGCTGCCGGAGGAGGCTGCCCTCTGCCAGCAGGTGGCAGCGGCGATCGCCGAGGGGCTGGTGATCGGCTGGTTCGATGGCCGCATGGAGTGGGGCCCTCGGGCCCTGGGCCACCGTTCGATCCTCGGCGACCCCCGCCGCGCCGACATGAAGGACATCCTCAACCTCAAGATCAAGCGGAGGGAATCGTTCCGTCCGTTCGCCCCGTCGGTGTTGGAGGAGGCAGTGGGCGAATGGTTCAGCCTCGATGGGGAGGTGCCCTTCATGATGCAGGTGTATCCGATCCGTGAGGAGCAGCGGGCCCGCATCCCGGCCGTCACCCACGTCGACGGCAGCGGCCGACTCCAGACCGTGAACGCGGCGGACAATGGCCGCTACTACCGCCTGATCCGCGCCTTCGCCGACCTGACCGGCGTGCCGATGGTGCTGAACACCTCGTTCAACGAAAACGAGCCGATTGTCTGCACCCCCTCCCAGGCCCTCGACTGCTTCTTGCGCACCCGCATGGACCTGCTGGTGCTGGGTGACGTGCTGATCCGCCGGCAGGGGTGAAGTCCGCCGCTGCCGCAGGTGCCGCCCTGCCCCCCGGAGCCGCCAACGGGCTCAGCCTGATCGTTCCCACCCTCGATTCGCACCGGCTGCTGCCCCGGCTGGTCAACTCTCTGCGGCGTCAGAGCTGGCCCCACTGGCGGGTGCTGTTCATCGATGGCCCCAGCGGCCCGGCGCATCGGGCCTGGCTGGACGCCCTCTGCCACCGGGACAAGCGCTTCACCTGGCAGCCCCAGGAGCCGGCGTTTCCAGGCATCTTCGGCGCCATGAACCAGGGCTTCCTCGCCGCGCCGGCGGACCACTGGGTGCTGTTCTGGGGCAGTGATGACTGGGCGCCCGGCCCCACCGTGCTTGAGGAGGCGCTCAAAGCGACCCGGCCGGCCACGCCAGGGGGCGACCCGCCGGATCTGGTGGTCTGCCGGGGCCGCTATGCGGGGACCGGCAAGGACGGGGCGATACGGCTGGGACGCCCCGCCACCTTTTCCAGCTGTGGGGCCTACCGCCTCAGCCTGTTTCTGGGCTCCACCCCACCCCACCAGGCCACCCTGATCGGGCCGGGGGCCCGCCGCCGCGTTGATCAGTTCGCCGCACCCTTCCGGCTCTCCGCCGACCTCGACTACTTCCTGCGCCTGAGCACCTGCGCTGGGCTCTCGGCGCGGGGGCTGGATCTGGAGCTGGTGCACATGGGCGAGGCGGGCGTCAGCGGCCAGCAGACCCGCCGCCGGCTTCAGGAGGTCAGGCTGGCCTACGGCCGGGCGTTCGGCTGGCTCTGGTGGATCCCCTTCCTGCTGCGCTACGTCAGGCGTCTCTGGAGTCGGCTGCCGTCGCTGGGCAGGGAGTGGAAAGGAACGGGACGGGGCGGATAAGCTGCCCCGAGCCTGCGCGTCCATTCCCTTGCCAGACCAGAGCGGGCCTGCAGGGGCAGACCAGAAACGGCAGCCGCAACGGCAGCGGCACCGGGTGCGTCGCCACACTCCGCGGAGAATCCAGGGCTCCCCCCTGCAACGCTTCTGGGCCAGCCGCAGAGCCCGCCTCGGGGCTGTGGCCCTGGGCAGCGCGGCCGTGGTCGCCTGGTTTTTCGCACCCGCCTGGCAGGGGACCCGGGGCAGCGCACCACGGCCCTCAAGCAACGCTGCCAAGTCTGTTCAGGTGGGGACCGGCCAGGGGACCCAGGTGATCTCCGCCTTCATCGAGGATCCCTGGCGGAGCCAGTCGGCCCTGCTGCTCTGGCGGGAGCGGCCCGGCGCCTATCTGGTGCTGCAGGGAAACGCCGAGTACCAGGCCATCACCTACAACCACCTCAAGGATCGCCAGCTCTGGCCCCAGGACAGCTCCAAGGTGGTGCGTCTGCTTCCGGCCTGCGACACCGTCGGGCTCGTCACCCATCTGGCAAGAATGCTGGAGAAATGGCCGAAACCAGGTCGGGTCACGATCGTCACGGCCCCCACCCACATGGACCGCACCATGGCCATCGCCCGGATCGTCTACGCCGGCACCGGCTGGCAGGTGGAAGGGGCCGACGCCCAGACCGGGGATCTGCGGCCCGAATCCCAGCTGCGGCTTTGGCGCGACCAGCTGCGCGCCTCCCTCTGGAGACTGACGGGGTGGGATGGTCGCCTCGATGGAAATGACTGCCTGTGATCTCCCCTTGGCCCTCCCCTCCCCCGTCCCGATCACGCTCTTCGGTGCCACCAGCACAAGCGGCCAGGCCCTGATCCAGCTGGCCCGGGCGCGCCCGCTGGTGGTGGCCGGCCGGCGTCAACCTCTGCCGCCGCCCTGGGGGGGCGATCCACCGCCGTTTCTTCCCTGTGATCTGGAGCAAAGTGGCGGGACGGGCCAGGCAGCGACAGGGTTGCTGGTGAGCTTTGCCCCCATCTGGTTCTTCGCACCCTGGCTGGCCAGCTGGGCCGCCAGGGACCCGGCCGGTATCGGCGCCCTGCAGGGGGTGATCGCCTGCTCCTCCTCCTCGGTGATCACCAAACGGTTTGCCACCAATCGCTTCGACCGGGAGCTGGTGCAACGGCTGCGTCGGGCAGAGGAGCAGCTGACGCTGACCTGCGCGGCCCACGGCCTCCCGCTCCGCATCCTGGCGCCCACCCTCATCTACGGCCAGGCCGGCCCCCTGGGGGATCGCAACCTGAGCCAGCTGCGCCAACTGCTGCGCCGCCTGCCCGTGCTGCCCCTGCCCGGTCAGGGGGGCCTGCGACAACCCATCCACTGCCGCCAGCTGGCCGCCGTGGCCCTCCACCTGGCCGACCGCCTGCCCCTGGCCGGCGATGATCCATCCGAGCCGGTGCACCTGCCCCTCGGCGGCGATGACACCCTCCCCTACGCCACGATGCTGCGGCGCCTTCAGGACGCGTCCGAGCCCGGCGATGCGGCCCGACGCTGCCGGCTGCTGGCCCTGCCGCCACGCCTTTTCCAGACCCTGGCCGCACCGCTGCTGCTGCTCTCTCCGAAACGGTTTGAGGCCGTGCTCCGCATGGGAGCCGACCTGGCCGGTTTCACCCCGGCCCATCACCTTCTGGGGGGACCGCCCGAACCCTTCCCCGTGCTGCCGCTGGTGCCATGACCGACCTGCATGGCCCAGCTGTTCTGCTGCTGGGCGGGGGCCTGGGGGCGCTGCTCCTGCACCTGCTGCTGCCGCTGCTGCGGCGCGGGCTGGTGGATCAGCCCAACGCCCGCAGCTCCCACCAGAGGCCCACCCCCCGGGGCGGGGGCCTGGCCTTCGTACTGGTCGGCAGCGGCCTGGCCCCTCTGGCCGGAGGAGGCTGGCCGGCCTGGATTCCGCTGCTCTGCCTACCGCTAGCCCTCGTGGGCCTGCTCGATGACCGCCTCAATCTGCCGGCAGCAGGGCGCTACGGCATCCAGATCGCCACGGCCCTGGCCCTGGTGGCGATCACCCCCCTGCCCCTGGCGTGGTGGCTGATGCCCTTGGCCTGGTTCGCTGTCACGGCGGTGATCAATTTCGTCAACTTCAGCGATGGCCTCGATGGGCTCGTCGCCGGCTGCGCCTCCGTACTGCTGGGCGTGGCGGTGCTGGCGATGGCTCCCATCGGCGGCAACGGCGTGCTTCCCCTGATCGGGGCCCTGCTGAGCTTCCTGGCCTGGAACTGGAGTCCGGCCCAGGTGTTCATGGGGGATGTGGGCAGCACGTTCCTCGGGGCGGTCATCGCCGGCATGGTGCTGCAGCAGGCCACCCCGGCCATGGCCCTGGGGCTGCTGCTGGCTGGCTTTCCCCTGCTGGGCGACCCCTGTCTCTGCGTACTGCGCCGCTGGAAGGCCGGACAGCCCATCTTCCAGGCCCATCGGCTGCACCTGTACCAGCGCCTGCAGCAGGCCGGCTGGCCCCACAGCCAGGTGGCACTCCTCTACATCGGCGCCACCGCCCTGCTGGGCGGGGCGCTCCTCCTCCAGGGGCTGGCTCTGGAGCTCAGCCTGCTGCTGGTGCAACTGGCCATTGGCCTCTGGCTGGATCGGCACTACGCCGTCCCCTTCTCACCTTGAAATGGCAGTAACGTGGATCGGACAGGCCACGCCCAGCCCATGATCCATCCCTCCATCACATCACTGCTGGGCAGCAATGTCGATGTCCGCGTTACTGGCTAGAGTCAATATCATGCGTTCATTCACCCCCCAAAACATCAGATCCTCCTTAGCCACCAACCCGCCCTTAATCTTCCTGGATCGGCCATTCAGCTTTTCTTCAGGGCCTTCCACTTCGTGGTTGTTTCCCGTCTGATGTGTTCCTTGGGTGCCCTTTTGTCTAATGCCGTTATCTGATGCGCCGATTCCCGGTGATCTGAACGATTGATTCCCCAGCTCTCCGTTCTTCGTTATGTGCAAAAGCAGCTGCTTGCCCGGAGGCTGCTGCTTGTTGTCTTTGATGGTCTGATGATCATCGTGGCCTACCTCGGGGCCTTCATTCTGCGGTTGCCAGACACAACGTCCCTCAGGGGGTTTCTGCCAACCACGATTTTGCTGTTGCCCCTGGCCGTGATCACGGGCCTGCCCGTGCTTGTGGTCTCCGGCTGGTACCGGGGGCTCACCCGCTACGCCGGCAGCCATTCCCTCTACGGACTGGTGCCCCGCTCGGGCTCGATGGTGCTGATCCTGCTGCTGAGCAGCACCCTGATCGGGGGGCCCCAGCCACCGCGATCCTTCTGGATTCTCTACTGGCTGCTGTTCACAGGAGGGGCCATCGCCAGTCGCATCGTTCTGCGCGACGTCCTGGTCCATCACCTTGACCAGCGCGACAACCACTCCTCCAGAGACTCCCAGGGTGAGGCCACCCTCATCTACGGGGCCGGGGCCTCCGGGATGGGTCTGCTGCTGGCCCTGCGCAACGACCCCCGATTCCGCATTGTTGGTTTCCTCGACGACGACGAGGGGATACAAGGCCGCACGCTCCAGAACATGGCCATCCACACCCCCCTGCGGCTGCCCCGGCTGATCGAACGCCACGGCGTGCGCAAGGTCCTCCTCGCCATGCCGGCCATGTCCAGGCGCCGCAAGCGTCTGCTGGTCGACCAGCTCACCCACAGTGGTCTGGAAGTGCTCTCGATCCCCTCACTGGCCCAGATGGCCAGTGGCCAGAGGATCGTTTCCGACCTGCAGGCCGTGGCGATCGAAGATCTCCTGGGACGGGAGCCCTCCAACCCCGACCCGGTGCTGCTCAAGGCCAGTGTCAAAGGGAAAGTGGTGATGGTGACTGGTGCCGGTGGATCGATCGGCAGCGAACTCTGTCGCCAGGTCGTGGAGCTTGGTGCTGCTCGGCTGCTGTTGCTTGAGCGCAATGAGTTCGCTCTCTACGCCATTGAGCGGGAGCTGAGCGCCAAGCCAGGCGGTGTCGAACTGCATGCCGTCCTGGGTGATGCCTGCAACGCCTCACGCCTCACCCTGCTCTGCCGGCAGCATGGCGTGGAAACCATCTTCCATGCCGCCGCCTACAAGCATGTCCCCCTCGTAGAGGCCAATCTCTGCGCTGGCATCGCCAACAACATCGGCGCCACGGAGGCCGTGATCGCCGCCACCCGCGCCTCTGGTGTCAGCCGACTCACCCTGATCTCCACCGACAAGGCCGTGCGTCCCACCAATGTCATGGGGGCCAGCAAGCGGGTCTGTGAACTGCTGGTCCAGGCTGCCGCCGCCGAGGTCGAAACGGGCGGCCCGATCCTGTCCATGGTCAGATTCGGCAATGTGCTGGGCTCATCCGGCTCGGTGATCCCCCTGTTCCACCAGCAGATCTCCACAGGCGGCCCCGTCACCGTGACCCACCCGGCCATCACCCGCTACTTCATGACCATTCCGGAGGCCGTCCAGCTGGTGCTCCAGTCCACGGGCATGGCCATGGGCGGAGATCTCTTTCTTCTCGACATGGGAGAACCGGTCAGGATCGCCGATCTGGCCAGGCAGATGATCGAATTGTCTGGATTGCGGGTTCGGGACGACCACAACAGTGACGGCGACATCGCCATCCAATACACCGGTCTGCGGCCGGGGGAAAAGCTCTACGAAGAGCTGCTGATTGGCGCCGACGACCAACCCACCCAGCACCCGCTGATCCGCAGGGCCACCGAACCCAGGCGCGAGAGCGAGCAACTGTTTCCCCTGATCCAGCAGCTGCATGAAGCCCTGGCCAACTGGGACGAGGCGGCGACCGCTGTGCTCCTGCGCCGACTGGTGCCGGAATACGATCCAGAGGAAAGGCTGCCAGCCCCACCCCTGGTCGACGCCCTGGCCCGATGAGCAACATCGCCAAGCGTCTGACCAACGCGCTGCTCCTGAAGCTTCCCCCGTCCTGGCGGGCATCCATTCCTGCGGTTCCCCCTCCGACGCCCCGCAATCTCTGGCTGGCCCTGGCCGCTGCGGTGGCGATCCAGAACATCGCCGTCTTCCAGAGCAGTCAGAGCGAGCACATCACCGTGTTTGCCGTGCTGGTGTGGGGGGGAGCGGTGATCTGCATGGAGGATCAGTTTGAGGACCTTGAACCCCGGCCCGCCGCCTGGGGGTTGATCATCGGCACCGTGCTCCTGGTATGGGTGCTGGCCCGCTCGGCGGTCATCCTGCACTGGGACGGCCTGCTGTTCGGCCTCGCGCCGATCGGCGGTCTCGCCCTGGGCCTGATGGCCGAGAAGCCCGCCAACCTGGGCCGATTCCGCGATCCCCTGCTCTGCCTGCTGCTGCTGCCTGGCTTCGCCCTGTTGATGCGAATCCTGCCGGAAGCACCCATCAGCCTGCTGACCGCCCGGCTCTCCGGCCTGTGGCTGAGCATCCTGGGACTCGACGTGATCGTCAACGACCGCAGCGTGCTGCTGCCGGGGGGGGGCGTGAGGGTGCTCGGGCCTTGCAACGGCCTCGACCTGATGGCCCAGATCCTCTGCGTCGGCGTGATCTTCCTGTTGGCCTTCCCGATCCGTTCCTGGACCAGTCGCTGGATGCTCTTTGTGATCGCGCCGCTGATCGGGCTGATCAGCAACACTTTCCGGATCGCTCTGCTGGCCGTCTTTGCGGGCCATGGCCACTCCAAGGGAAGCTGGTGGTTCGATTTCTTCCACGAGAGCACGGGATCCCTGGTCTTTTCCGGCGTGGCCGTCCTGATGTTCGGCATGGTCTACATGCGCCTGCTGGAAAGGGAACTGCCTCCGCTTCCCGCCCCACCGCCCCAGGAGGGCGGAACGTGATCACCCCTCCCCTGCTGGTGCGGTGGTATGGCACGTTTGCCATCGTCAGTGCACTCCTTGCCACCCAGGCAATCGTTTTTCCACGCTGGCAAGCCGCTCCCCTCCCCCTCCCCACCAAGCAACTGGAAGCAGGGCTGCAGGAGGCCAAGCTCCTGTCCCCAACAAATCTCCCTTCCTCCACGTCCCCCTGGCCGGCGCAGCGGCGCTATGAACTGGCCACCTCCGCAGCAGTCGTTTTCCCCCTTCAAGGGGGGTTTGAACTCACCCTGATGAACGGGACCGTGCGCCAGCGGTTCAACTTTCAGACCAGCACCATGGCACGAGCACAGCCAAGCCTGAACCTGGGCAAGCGTCGCCTCATCGACACGCCAGTACCAACGGCAACAGGCTTGGCTCAGGATCGACCGGTCTTCCAGACCTGCCTGGTGAGCGGACCTGGTTTGGTTCGCGCCTTTGGGGTGACGCGTGACCAACTTTCCGCCAATGCCGACCAGCTCTCCAGCGGCATCGATTCCGCTGTTGCGCGTGTGATCGGACTCGAGCCCAACCGCACCTATGCCTGCACCTTGATCAGTCTGCGCGGGCCCAAAGGGGAACCACCCTCTGATCGCCTTTGGCGGCAGGTGCTCGACCTGGTGGAGCCGGTGCTTCGATCCCAGGGCTAGGCCAGGGGGAACCACCTGCCGGGCCGGCAACCGCCCCGCCAGCTTCCCGATTCCCATCTCCCGACGCATCCTTACCCATCACCCTCACACCCACTACGCGCTGCCTTCTTGGGGCTACCCAGCACCCTGAACGGGCGTCGACGCCGCCTGAGGCCGGCACCAGCGCTCAGGTGATGGTCTAGTGGTCGGCATCCTGCGGCGAATTCTGCAGAGCCTCAGGGAGGCGGAAAGGCCAGCTCATCCGGTGCTGGACCGCGCCCTGCCCTGCAGCTGGGTTCTCAGCAATCAGCTGGCGGTCGGTCCGATGCCACGCAGCGACAGTCACTGGCACCAGCTGGAGCAGGCCGGTTTCCGCAGCCGCTTCAGCTGTTGCTACCCGGAGGAAGAAACCGGACTGATCCTGCCGCCCGGGTGGTCGAGTGACCGGATCTCCCTTCCCGATCATCGGCAGCAGGAGCCGATGCAGGCAGCCAGGCTGGCCCTGGCCTTGGCCAGGGCCGAAGCCCTGGTGAACGAGGCCTCTCCCGTCTACCTGCATTGCATGGCGGGATACGAACGCTCACCCCTGCTCGCCGTGGGACTCACGGCCCGCCTGCGCGGCATCGACATGCTTGCCGCCCTGGCCTGGGTCCGACGCTGCCACCCCACGGCCATGCCCATCTACGACCACCTGGTGATGCTGGATGGAATCCTGTCCTCCAGTCCAGGGAGGACGGATTGCCGCCAGGGGTGAATCGGCGGCTCAGCCCCTATTCCCGAATCGCTTCCTCAACCAGCTGATCGGCCCATCACCGGATGCATCGTCCTGGCGATGGCGACGGGATGGGACCCTTTCGGCAGGAGGCACGGAGCTGCTGCCGGTGCTGGGGAGGTTGCCCCCGTTGGAGGGGGATGGCCCGGAGGGTTGACCCTCCTCGTCCCGGAAATACGTCTTGACGTCGGATTCTCCCTCGTTGTACCGGGAGCTGACATAGGAATTGGTGGCGGCACCTTTCATGTAGCTGTCGCGATAGCGCTGGACATAACTGCCGAATCCGCCAGACGAGGGCTCGGTGGCACTCTTCGCGTAGCCGGACGCCGATGCATAGGCGTAGTGATAGTAGTAACCGTATTCGTAGCCGTAATCGTTGAGGCGGCTTGGGAAATTCACCTGGTTGCAGATGATGCCCAGCACATCGACACCGGAAGCCCGGATGCGGCGGCTTGCCTGGGGGGCCAGTTCCCGGCTCACTTTGCCCAGTCCGACAAGGAACAAAATGCCATCCAGCTTCTCCCCAAGGAGGATCGGATCGGCCAGCATCAGGCAAGGGGGTGCGTCCACGACGATGATGTCGTAGCCGGGGAGGGCACGAATCTCCTCCATGACATCCTTGCAGCGGCTGGAGTTCAGCAGCTTGGCGGGATCAGGCGGCTTCGGACCGGCAGGAAGCACATCCATGTTCTCGGCAACGGAGTGAATGAACTCCGTAGGCTTTCGAGCGGAATCGGACAACAGGGTGGACAGGCCATCCCCCTGCTCCACCCCCAGATACCTGGCCTGCATCGGCAGACGCATGTCGGAATCGACGACGAGCACCTTCAGACCAAGGTCGGCGAGGGTTCGGGCAAAAACGGCGACAGCGGTGGATTTACCCTCACCCTGGGTCGAGGAGGTGACCCCGACCATGCGGATGTTACTGTCGGCGCGAAGCAGCCGGAAGGTGGTGAACAGACTGCGCAGGGACTCCTTGATCGCAAAGCGCTCGCTGGAGGACATCTTGGAGATACTGGTGGCGATGTCTACACCGGGCTCCAGGGGGAGATAGGGAATCAGGCCCAACACGGGAAGCTGGAGTTCCTTTTCCACCTCCATGGGGGTATGGAAGACGTTGTCCGTCTTCTCCCTGAGAAGCGCCGCACCGAGCCCGGCCAAAAGGCCGATCATGATGGCACGGAGGAGGTTCCGCTGGATATTGGGCTCCACCGGGCTGCCGCCGAAATCGGGGGGGCCGATCACTTCCCAGGGTGAGATCGAACGGGCCATCTCGAGGCGGTAGCGCTCCCTGGCCTGGATGTAGGAGGAGTACTGCTCCCTGGCGATGGACAGCCGCTGGTTGATGTTCTCGAACTCCGCCATCTTCTGCGGATTGTTCCGGAAGTTCTCACTGAGAAGCAGGATCTGGCGGTTGATTTCATCCTGCTGGGCCACGTTGGAGAGCAGCCTGGCCTTCACGGCATCCGCAGCTTGGCGCTGGACCACGGGCAGCAGTTGGTTGCGTCTCGCCAGCAGGGACTGAACGATCGGGGAGTTCTCCTTGAACGTCCCTTTGGCGGTGGCCAGCTCCTGCTCGAACTGGTTGAGCAGGTCGAGGGGGGTGGCAGTTTCCCTGGCGGCCTGGGCGCCGGAGGAGGCCCGGCCAGGCACGAGAACGCTGTTGCGGCCAAGCTGCTCAAGGGCGGTAGGGGCGCCACTGGGGGTGAACTGAAGCTTGCCGGTCTGAATCGAAGTCAGTTGGCTGTCCAGTTGCACCTGCTCGTTCTGAAGCGTGCGCAGCTGGTTGACGAGCCCTTCCCGAGCTCCGAGGATCTGGCCTGCCGCGGTGGCGGGGTCGACGAAGTTGTTGCGCTCGCGGAACTTGAGCATCTCCAGCGAGAGCTTCTGAACCCGGGACTCGATCGCCGGGGCCTGTTCATCCAGGAATCGGACACCGGAGTTCACGGCAGCCTGACGCTGGGTGAGAGAGAAGGCGGTGTAGTCCTTCGCCAGCTGACGGAGAATCACCTTGCCCTTCGCGGGATCGGGCCAGAGAAGGGAAACATTGAGAACGTTGTCGACTTGCGACGACTGCTGATTGATGGAGAGGTTGCTTTCGAGGGCGCTCAGCGGCACACCCTGACGCTGGGCGACGGGTCCGAGCAGCAGGGGACTGCGCATCAGGACAATGAGGCTGGGCACGTCCGTCTTGATTTCAGTTCGGGCGATGCTTTCCACCGATCCACCGCCGCCGCCGCCGCCGGGGTTTTCGAAGGGGTTGCTGATCTGCATCTGAAACCCGCCCCGATAGACGGGTGAGAAGATCCGCTGCCGCAGGGTATTGATCGCCAGGACACCGGTAACAACGGCGAAAGTGACCAGGAAGACGGACTGGCGGCGCTTGATGGTCCGGACCAGACCGCCCAACCCTCCACCTCCTGACTGTCCCTCACCAATCGGGCCCAGGGGACTCTGGAGCGACGGATCGAACGACTGGGGAAAGCCCGGCCCGGGACCGGCCGTAGGGGGAAAGGACAGCGGGCGCGGCGTTCCACCCGGAAAGGTCTCAGGAGGAACACCCGTCGTTGTCACGTTATGAACTGCGGAGAAACTTGTGCCGATGATAATGGCAACCGTCCGAGAATGCCCCCTTGACTCGGCCGTCTATGGTGGTAATCCGATTAATGACCGTCGGTGGCTTTTCATCCCAGATCATCTGTACCCCAGAGGGCCGATGGTGGCTCAGGCCAGGCCCCTGAACGGTTGTCCACCGCTCGAGTCCTACCCCGTCGGGCCATCCGGCGACGTCTTTCCGCCCTGGGTCTTGCAGGACTGACCGGTCTGGTGTTCGCCCCGGCCGGCCTGATGGCCTCGGTACCCCAAGGACTCTCCCCCCAGACCCCTTCGAGGGGATCCGGTGCCGTCAGCGCCCCCCCCGGCACCGGCCCCTCCTCCTCGGCGCCACTTCCCCTCTCCGTTACGGAGGTCTACAACGATCTTTACGTGCTCGGACCCGGGGACGGTCTGCAGCTCATCTTCACCGATCCCTCCGCCTCCACCATCGGTGGTCCTGTCGTCATCCTTCCTGATGGCACCTCCACCCTGTCACTGCTGGGTTCGGTCCAGCTCACCGGCCTCACCATCGGCCAGGCCACCCGCTGGCTCACCTCCCTGTAT
Source organism: Bordetella parapertussis (assembly GCA_943370335.1). Classification (GTDB taxonomy): domain Bacteria; phylum Cyanobacteriota; class Cyanobacteriia; order PCC-6307; family Cyanobiaceae; genus Cyanobium. The sequence continues at coordinate 65,495 of CALRQM020000007.1, forward strand.
GCCAAGCAGCTCGTGCGCCCTGAGCTGATCCTCAGCCTGACAGCGCCGCGCCCCGTCAAGGTGACCATTATCGGTGAGGTGGGCCGGCCTGGTTTGTACCCGCTGTCGTCCTATTCCACCCCGGTTTCCGCCATACAGACGGCCGGGGGGGTCACCCTCAATGCCGACATCCGCAAGGTTCTGCTGCGGCGGTTGGCTGGCCCGGATGGCAGCCAGAAACAGACCGTGCTCGATCTGGCCCAGGTGTTCCAGGCGGGCAACCAACGCCAGAACCCCATCCTCTTCGACGGTGACACCATCGTCATCGCCCGCACCGAAGAGCTGATACCTGAGGAGATTCTTCAGATCGGCGCCACGAACCTGGCCCCAGCGACCATCAGTGTTTCTGTGATCGGAGAAGTCAGGAGCCCCGGCACCATCAGCGTGCCCGCCAACACGCCCCTGGCCGAAGCCATTTTCCGGGCCGGAGGCGCTGAGAACTGGCGGGCCAATAAGAACGACATCGAGCTCGTTCGACTCAACCGCAACGGCACCACCACCCGTGAAGTGTTCAGTTACAGGGACGGGATCGGCGTCTCCAAGGGGCTGAATCCACCCCTGCGGGACCGGGACACGATCATCGTGAACCGCACGTTCTACGCCGAGGCCCTCGACGTCATCAACCAGGTCATCGTTCCCCTCAGTCAGGCCGCCAGCTCCTATTATTTCTTCCGAGATACTTTCAACGGCAACAGAAACAGCAATTTCCGCTGACCCCCGCTGCATCAGCCACCCGTTTCTCCCCAAAGCCGCCTCCAACGACAGCCATGTACCGCGAACCCACCATCAGCCCCAAGGCCATCGCCTGGGCCCTGTTGAGCCAGTCGATCTGGCTCCCCCTGCTGGCCATTGATGCCCACGATCGCTGGCAGGCCCACGTCAAGGACATGGCCATCCCCCAGGCCGCCGATCCAAATGGCGCGGATGGGGCGGTCGCTTCGCTGCCGGACAAACCCTCCCAGAAGGCCGAGAACGCCGCCTCCCCGTCGCCACTTGAGGATCTGGGCGTTACCACTGGCCATGTGCTGAGTTCGGCCTCCGAGAAGATCGGTTCGCTGCTGGATGCCCCATTGTCGCGCAGTCTCGACCTGAGCGGTCCCTCCAACTCCTCCCGAGCCAGGCCCGATCCCGGTCGCCGCCCTGCAGTCGCCCTGAGGGCCACCAGCCCTGCCCGTACCGCCAAAGCTCCTGCCGCCCCAGCCAACTTCACCATTGAAGGCCCCTCCCTCGGCACCACCGGCCTGGGTAGCGCCAGGCCCCTGGTGCAGCGCAATTTCTCGAATTCCGAGTTGCTCGGTGGCGTACTCACCATCCAGGACCTGGGTGCCCCTGCCATGCCACCGGTGGCCAGGGCCGAGCGGGCCCGATGGGCCAGCAGCGGAGATCCCATGGCCCCCCTGCCCCAGAGCCTGAGGGAGCCGATGCGCCAGGCCATCCGAACCCTGCCTGCCCCGACCCCCACCAAGACGGCCAAGCTTCAGCAGGGCCGAGTGATCTACGTGCCCTCCACCCGTGTCAGCAAACCCACCCAGGTGCCGCTGGCCGTTCAGGCGGATGGCACCGTGGATGTGCTCAGCCAACCCGATGATCCCGCGGTGATCGAGGACATCAAGGAGTGGTCGAGCCGCCAGCCGGCCCAGGCCCCTGGAACGGTCACCCCCACGGTGGTGAATCTACAGCCGATCCCGGCTGAGGTGCGCGCCACCCCGGCCCCGGCCAAGGTGTCGCCGGTGGCGAGTGCCCCGATCGCACCCCCACCGGTTCCCGCTGCCCCCACCGTGGTCCCCGCAGCCGAAGTCCCCGCCGCAGCCCCGTCGCCGGCAGGGGCCGGGAGTTCCATGGTGGCTCCGCAGTGAGGCATCCGGGTCTCCACCACCGCGGTCTTGCCCTGATGGGCCTCACATGTCTGGGCCTGGGGCTGCAACCGCTTCGGGCCCAGTCGCTGCCGGCAGGCCCGGCTCCCTGGGTACCGGTCGCGCCAGAGCCCGCCGCGGCCGGCTGGGAACCCGTGACAGATGCCGCCTCCCTGCCGCCCGATTACCAGCCCGCACCGGCGAATCGCGACCCAGCCGAGCTGGCGATCGTTCCACGCCAGGGCAAGCCCATTGAGAATGTCGGCATCTACGGCATCGGCGGCGGCGTCAATTTCGGCAATGATCTGCCCACCAGCGGTGTGTTCACAGGCCGGGTGGGTTACAAACTCAACGAAACCCTTGCCGTCTCCCTGCGTCCCAGCGTGATTTTCGGCAACAGGGATCTGCTTGGTCGTTACAACGGACAGACCTCCTTCCAGTTGCCCCTCACCCTCGACCTCTTCCGTCGTTCCGTGGTGTCCCCCTACCTTGGCGGAGGCATCGCCACCAACACCTATTCCACGGGTGAGACCAACGCCATGCTCACCGGTGGCGTGGACCTCAACATCACCCAGAACGTCACCCTGGGCTTCAACGTCAACTACGTCTTCCTGCCCGATGGTGTCACCTTCGATGCCCTGCAGGCCATGACGCTGCTGTACGTGAGGTTCTGAAGCCTGGCCGGCTTCAACCTCAGTCGGCCACCGCTTCGATCGCGGCGGCAATGGCCTGGCGTTGCTCCAGGTCGTACCCCCATCGCTCGAGGAACGCCCTGTCCTCGTCCACGGCCTGCCCAGTTCCACCCTGATCCGCTGCGGCCGCCAGCAGAGTTTCCAAGCGTTGCTTAACGGCCATGGGCTCCAGGTAACGCAGCAGTTCGGTGCTGCGCCGCTGCACCCGCTCCGAACCGGCCTGGTGCGCCTGATCCCCGCAGCGCTGGTGGTGCAGGACCATGGCCGTGCTCATGGCCAGATTGCGGGCCGTGAGATCCACCACCCCCGCACCGGCCTGTCGCAGGGCGATCACGAGGGCCTCCGGCAGACGGTCGAGCAAGGGAGCCTCGCCGGTGAGGCTCACCACGAAGAAGCCCCGCGCGCCATCCCGGCTGGCCACCAGTTCCCTGGCACGATCCGCCAGCACCTCGTCGCTGAGTTCCCCGGCCTCCCAGAGGCCGATCCACTGCACCGCGATCTCCATCGCCTGGGGAAAGCTTGGCGCCAGGGAGGATTCGGTCAGAGGAGCAGCATCGGTCATGGCGAGAGGCGGGCGGCGAGGCCCATGGGCTGGCAGTGTTGAGGCTATGGACTTGAGCGCCCCTACCGCCAGCCCCGGCGATGCCCAGCCGGACGACGGCAACAGCGAAGCGGTTCCCTTCCGTTCCGGCTTCGTGGCCCTGATCGGCCGGCCCAATGTGGGCAAGTCCACCCTGCTCAACCAGCTGGTGGGTCAGAAGGTGGCGATCACCTCCCCGGTGGCCCAGACCACCCGCAACCGCTTGCGGGCCATCCTGACCACCCCCACCGCCCAGCTGATCCTGCTGGACACCCCGGGCATCCACAAACCCCACCACCTGCTGGGGGAGCGGTTGGTGCAGAGCGCCCGCGGGGCCATCGGTGAGGTGGACGTGGTGCTGCTGCTGGTGGACGCCTGCCAGCCCGCCGGGCGCGGCGACGGCTTCATCGTCGACCTGCTGCGCCACTGCAGGGTTCCGGTGCATGTGGCCCTCAACAAGAGCGACCGGGTGGGGGCCGATGCGGAAGATCTGGCCGCCACCTACCGGGAGATGCTCGCGGTGGCAGAGGATCGCCCCGTCACCTGGCCCCTGCACCCCTGCAGCGCCCTCAACGGCGACGGCTGCCAGGCCCTTGTCGAGGCCCTGGCCGCCGACCTGCCTCCGGGGCCGCTGCTGTACCCGGCCGACACGGTCAGTGACCAGCCGGAGCAGCTGCTGCTGGCCGAACTGATCCGTGAACAGGTACTGACCCTCACCCGGGAGGAGGTGCCCCACTCGGTGGCCGTGCGGATCGAGCGGATCGTGGAGGACGAGGGCAACGTCAAAGGCAAGGAACGCACGGCGGTGCTCGCCACCGTGCTGGTGGAGCGCAGCAGCCAGAAGGGAATCCTGATCGGCAAGGGGGGCCAGATGCTCAAGGCGATCGGCCAGGGGGCGCGGCTGCAGATGCAGAAGGTGTTCGACGGCCCGGTGTACCTGGAACTGTTCGTCAAGGTGGTGCCCAACTGGCGCAGCCATCCGGGCCGGCTGGCCGAGCTGGGCTACCGGGGCGACTGACCACGCCGGCGAACCGCACGCGCCGGCTGGGGGTTTGCGAAGATCCCAGGCGGGTCCACCGGCCCCGATCTCCCGCCGCCCCCGCCGTGACCAGCGCGACCGAGCCTCCCACCCCAGACACGATCGCTCCGTTTCCGCCCGAGACGATCGCGGCCTTTCTGGCCTTCTGCGCCGGGGACTGGCTCGCCCTGCGCAGCCAGTTCAACCTGGAGGCGGCCAGCGCCGAGGTCCCCCAGGCCGAAGAGGAGGAGGTCAGCTGGCACAACTCCGAACGCGGTGAGCTGCAGGTGACCTACCTGGCCCCCGAGGGGAACGACGACCCGGGGGGGCTGGAGATCACCCCCCCCAGCGGCGGCCGCCATCGGCTGCTATTCCAACCCGACGGAGGCTTCCAGGGCCAGGCTCCTGGCGGAGCCGTCAGCACGGGTCGCTGGCAGCTGTGGCCGGACGGCAGTCTGGAGCTGACCAGCGAGCGGGCCGGCACCTCGGTACGGGAACGGATCTGGTTCACCAAGGCGAATCTGCGCCTGCGCAGCAGCGTGGAACACCACCCCGACGGGAGCCCGGGCCGGGCGAGCTTCAGCTCCGAGATCCGGCGGGTCAGCCGACCCGCTGGCTGAGCCCACCATGCGCTTCGACGTGGTCAGCCTGGTGCCGGACGCCTTCACGCCCCTGCTGGGGCTGGGGGTGATCGGCCGGGCCTTCGCGGCCGGCATCGCCGAGGTCCACACCCACAACCCCCGCGACCACGCCACCGATCGCTACCGCAAGGTGGACGATCTGCCCTATGGCGGCGGCGCCGGCATGGTGCTCAAGCCCGAGCCCGTCTACGCCGCCTTTGAGGCCATCCCGGTGCTGCCCCGGCGCCGCGTGCTGCTGATGAGCCCCCAGGGCCAACCGCTGCACCAGCGTGACCTGCGTCGCTGGGCGACCGGGCACGACCAGCTGGTGCTGCTCTGCGGCCACTACGAGGGCTTCGATGAGCGCATCCGGCCCCTGGCGGACGAGGAGGTGTCCCTGGGCGATTTCGTGCTCACTGGCGGCGAGCTGCCCGCCCTGGTGGTGATCAGCGGCGTGGTGCGGCTGCTGCCGGGAACCGTGGGCTCGCCGGACTGCCTCGAAGCTGAGAGTCACAGCGGCCTGCTGCTGGAGCACCCCCACTACACCCGGCCGGCGGAGTTCCGCGGCATGGCGGTGCCGGAGGTGCTGCGCAGCGGCGACCACGGCGCCATCGCCCGCTGGCGCCAGGAGCAGCAGGTAGCCCGCACCCGCGAGCGCCGCGCCGACCTGCTGGCCCTGTGGCAGGCGGAGCAGAACCTCTGAGGCCCGGCCCCACCCCCTGAGCAGCCACACTGGATCCGCCTCCATCGCCATCTATGCAGCTGCGCATCGGCAACGGCTACGACATCCACCGGCTTGTCCCCGGCCGTCCCCTGATCCTGGGCGGCGTGCGTCTGGAACACCCCGAAGGCCTGGGGCTGGACGGCCACAGCGACGCCGATGTGCTCGTGCACGCCCTGATGGACGCCCTGCTGGGGGCCCTCAGCCTGGGGGACATCGGCACCCACTTTCCACCGGAGGACGAGCGCTGGCGCGGCGCCGACAGCCTGGTGCTGCTGGAGCAGGTGGTGGCGCTGGTGGCGGGACGGGGCTGGCAGGTGCTCAACATCGACACGGTGGTGGTGGCGGAACGTCCCCGGCTCAAGCCCCACATCGCCGCCATGCGCGAGGCCATCGCAGGCCGCCTGGGCCTGGCCCCCGAGCAGGTGGGCGTCAAGGCAACCACCAACGAGGGGCTCGGGCCCACCGGACGGGAGGAGGGCATCGCCTGCCATGCCGTGGCGTTGCTGCATCAGCCATGAACCGTCGCCGCTTCAGCCCCCTGGCCAGCTGGCTGGTGGCCGTAGGCCTGGTGTTGGTCCTGCTGGCGGGCCTACCAGCCAGGGCCAGCGCCCTGAGCCCTCCGCCCGGCAGCCAGGGCCAGAGTGAAACCACCACAGCTGTGGTGGAACAGCTGAGGGTGAAGGTACCGTCCGGCGCCCGCAAGGCCTGGCTGCAGGCGGAGCAGGAGACCTGGGGCCCCTGGCTGCGGCAACAGGAGGGCTTCCTGGGCCGCGATCTGCTTTGGGACGCTGAACGGGAGGAAGGCCTGCTCCTGATCCGCTGGCGCAGCCGCCGTCATTGGCTGGCCATCCCCGTCAGCGAGATCGAAGCGGTGCAAGGCCAGTTCGAGGCTGCGGCGAGGAGGGCCCTGGCCCTTGATCTCCCGGACCCGGAGGCCGTGACCACAACCAACCCCTTTCCTCTGGTGAACGCCAGCGCTCTGGAGTGGGTGGGTCTCACACCGGCGGCGGCAGCCGTGGAGGTTCGGTGAACGAAGACGCCCGGCTCGACCTGGGGCGCCGTCAACGGCTTGGCATGGTGGAAGCAGTGTGGGGCGAGCACAAGAGTGCCAAACAGATCAGCGCCGTGATGCTGGGGCTGCGCCAAGCCGGGGAGCTGGCCCTGGTCACGCGGGTCAGCGCAGGGAAGGCCGTGGCGGTGGAGCGGCTGCTGAAGGACCAGCTCGGCAGCGGAGGTGCTGACCCACGGCCGCAGCACCATCCCCTGGCCCGCTGCCTGACCTGGCCCGCACCCCCGCCCGCCAATCCGGCCTTCGGGCGGGTGGCGGTGCTCAGCGGCGGCAGCAGCGACCTGGCCGTGGCCTCGGAGGCCCGGCTGGCCCTGGCCTGCCATGGGGTGGCCAGCGACCTCGTGCTCGATGTGGGCGTGGCAGGGCTGCACCGGCTGCTGGCGGAGCTGGAGGGTCTGCGCCGGGCCAGGGTGCTGATCGCCTGCGCCGGGATGGAGGGGGCCCTGCCCACCGTGCTGGCGGGGCTGCTGCCCCAACCGGTGATCGGAGTGCCGGTGGCGGTCGGCTACGGGGTGAGCGCCGGGGGACAGGCCGCCCTGATGGGCATGCTGGCCAGCTGCGCCCCCGGACTCACCGTGGTGAACATCGACAATGGCTATGGCGCCGCCATGGCGGCCATGCGGATCCTGCAGGTGGCGAGAGGGATTGGGTCACCCGCCCGGGAGCAGGGGACCTGAAGGGGGGCCTCAATCTCCAGCACGGTCTGCAGCCAGAGGGTGAGGGAGCGGGGCAGCCGGCCTTGCTCGTAACGCTCGATGGCTTCGATCAGAACCGGTGTATTGATCCAGCTGATCCGATGAGAAGTCATCGGCGCCCGATGCATCGCCAGCGCAGTGTGAGGTAGCCCACCCTGGCTGGCAAGGCGGAGGACTCAGAGATGTTGAAGATCGGGATAGGCGGTGATCACCTGCTCGGTGCTGAGCACCTCTCCAGCCCCTTCCGGCTGCCAGATCACCTCCAGGGCCAGCAGATCATCCGCACCGATCGCGCCAAGCTTCTGGAGCGAATCACGAAGATCCTCCGCCGAACGGGCCCCCTTGATCGCCAGCCGCTGGCGGCTGGCGACCAGCAGGGTGACAACGATGAAGTCGCTGGCCGCGTCGCTGGTCCCGGGGGCCACGGGAGCGGGCTCGCTGAAGCGGCGGCCCGCCACATTGGCCGTGAGTTCCCGCTCCAGCTTGCTGCGCTCCTGCATGGAGAGACGGTTGAAGGTGGATTCGGCACTGGCGAAGGGCACCTGGCCCACGTCGCCATTGGCGTACACCCAGAGATCGGGGTGGCGCAGCAGGGAGAGGCTGGTTTCCTGCAGAACCCGCTGAAGGCCGGAGCTGCTGGAGGTATCGGACGAGCCCGCCAGCCGGCGCAGGTCGTCCTGAAGGTCGCGGGCGGAGGCCAGCAGGCCCACCTGGATCTGGGCGATCGCCACTGGACCGTCGGGGCGGGGGTTGTAGGCCAGGTCGGAACCGGAGCCTCCCAGGGCCGGGCCGCCGCCGCCACCCCGCAGGGCATTGACCACGACGCCCGCCACCGCCATCAGGATCAGGAAGCCGAACAGGCCGCCGCCGCCGAAGCCGAAGATCGGCACGATGAAGGGAAAGCCCATGCCCCCGCCCCGGTAGCCGCCTCCATACCCACCTCCGTATCCGCCACCGCCGCCGCCATAACTGCGGGGCATCGACGGCGCGGAACGGAAACTGCCGCCGCCGATGCGGCCGCCACTGGCCGACTGGGCCGGCTGGGGGGCGGCGATCACCAGGCCAGCCACCAGAACGGGCACGACCATCAGACCGGCCAGGCGCCGGAACAAGCGGGAACCCATCTCTTTAGACCTGTCGATCACGGAAATCTAGGAACCTCCCCCGACGATGGTGACCACTTCCAGCACATCGGATTCCCCCACAGCCTGGGCGGCCCAGCGCTCCCTGGGCAGGATCTCGCCGTTGAACTCGACCACCACCAGCCGGGGCTGATACCCGAGGGACACCAGCACCGCGTCGAGACAGAGACCCGCCGGGCAGGGACGCGTTTCTCCGTTGACCCGCAGTCGCAGGGCCCCCGGCTCGTTCGCTGCAGGTGCGCCTGTCACGCTCCAGCCTCCAGTCCCGCCAGCAGGGCAGCGGCGGCGGCCCCAGGATCCTCTGCCTGGGTGATGGCCCGCACCACCGCCACGCGCTCCGCCCCGGCCCGGCGCACCGCGGCCAGGTTGGCCAGGTCGATGCCGCCGATGGCGAAGAAGGGCAGGGGGCATTCCGCTGCCGCCTGGCCCACGTAGGCCAGCCCCACCGGCTCTCGGCCCGGCTTGGTGGGCGTGGCATTGACGGGCCCCACCCCGACGTAGTCGCAACCGTCGGCGACCGCCTGGCGCAGGTCCTCGAGGCGGTGGGTGCTGCGGCCGATCAGGCGGTCGGGGCCCAGCAGGCGGCGGGCCACGGCCGGCGGCAGGTCGTCCTGGCCAAGGTGGACACCGTCGGCCCCCACCGCCAGGGCCAGGTCGATGCGGTCGTTGACCAGGAACAGGGCCCCATGGCGATGACAGAGCTGGCGCAGGGCGCTCGCCTGCGTGAAACGGCGCCGGTCATCCGGAGCCGCTCCGGGCAGGGCGGCGGCGCCATCGGCTTTGGCGCGGTATTGCACCAGACGCACCCCCGCCGCCAGGGCGGCAGCCACCACCTGCTCCAGCCCCTCCACCGGACCGGTGACCAGATACAGGTGGCAGCGGCGCAGCAGGGCCCGGCGTGCCTCGCCGCCGCGGCCGGCCTGGAGCAGATCCACCTCCAGGTCGTAGAGGGCATAGCGGATCGCCGCCGCCTCGATGGCCAGCAAGGGATCCTCCATCCGACCGAACTCCTCCAGCACCCGCAGGGCCTCCTGCACCCGGCCCGCATTGGCGGCCAGGACGCTGGCGGCGTCCTGCCGTTCGGCCTGGGCCGGATGGCTCATGCCGGCCGCAGGGTCGCTGGCGGTGCGGCGCGCCAGCTTGTAGCGCTCCTGGTGGAGACGCCCCAGGCGCTGGCGCAGATCCTTGCTGCGGGCCACCAGGTCGGGACGGTCCAGGGCAAAGCGGGCCCAGTCCTCCAGCACCCGCAGTCCCTCGCGGGCCCGATCAAGGTTGGCATCGAGCAACCGTTCGATGGCGGCGCGCTCGCTGCCGAGGGTTGACGGCGGAACTGGGGACTGAGGCGTCACCGGACCGGAGCGGGTGAGGCCTCCAGGGTATGGGAAGGGAGAAGTCCGTCAGGCCGGGGGAGGGGGGGACGAAGGTCCGCCCCGGAAGTCGCACTCCTGCAGCGCCTGGTCGGCATCCAGGCGGATCTGGCGACTGAGGGCCTCGAGACTCCCAAACGCCTGCTGGCGTCGCAGCAACCTCAGGGGCTCGATGGTCAGTCGGGAGCCGGCCAGCTCAAGGTTTCGCTGCAGCAGGTGCACCTCCACCGCCGAAGGCGCCACGGGGTCCACCGTGGGCTGGGGCCCCAGGTTCAT